>JAJBUC010000139.1:0-1531 GCA_020860545.1 Oscillospiraceae bacterium
CCATATTCAGGTCGTAACCAAATAAGTGATTTAACTCCAAAACGAATGATAAAAGGATCATTTGACTCCATAAAAACTGGAGTATCGTCTATGAAATAAGGTTTTATTACTTCTAAAACGCCGACCCAACGTGATAGTTTTGTCATATAACATATTAGCTTATCACCAGGTTTTACATAGGAAGCAATTCCCTTGTGACGCTCGCGGAAGCCAGAAACAGTCCGATTGGAATTTCCAAATGCTTGATAAGTATCAGGCGAAAACAAATCAATATAATAAGCCATAACGATCATTCCTCATTGAGAATTAATAAACAAACTATTTACTGACAGTATACCATATGGTACTAAACTGAGCAAACAAAAACAGACTGATACGACATCAGCCTGTTTTATCGTTATAAACACTCACGGTTCATTTGTCGTGGTGCAGCAGTGGCCTGACCCTTCTGTGGGGCTACCCGCCCGACACTCCGGCAAGCGCGACGGCGGTTGTCCCGCATGGGTTTATATCATGATCTTGGGTGTGCGTTTTTCTTGACATTTGCACTTGCCACTCGCCCTGGATCTGTCGCTGGTATCATAACTTCTGCACTCAGTGGTAGCATTAACCGTTGATTTCTCCGTTCCACTGAGATATACTCTTTTTGCATTTCTTTTTCAGAAATTAATTTTTAACGTAAAAATAGACGTTAGCCAACCCTTTTCGGGCCGCTGATGTCTACTTTTGCGCAGGGCTATTTTGCAACAGCCCCTCTGGATGTGCGTGTTTGAACCCTTGACAAGTGTGCTATAATCAGGGTGGAAGCATTTTCTGCTCCCACTCCGGCACCGAACAGGAGGTGACTCCATGCCACAGCGCGGCATCAAAATTATCGCCAAAAACAGCAAGGCGTATCATGACTATTTTATCGAAGAAAAATTGGAAGCGGGCATGGAGCTTTTCGGCACAGAGGTCAAGTCCATTCGAAGCGGAAAGGTCAATCTCAAAGATTCTTATTGTATTGTCAAGAACGGGGAGGCACATGTCCATGGCATGCACGTGAGTCCCTACGAGCAGGGGAACATTTTTAACAAGGACCCCATCCGGCCCCGCCGCCTGCTGCTACACAAACGGGAGATCACCAAGCTGTACGCCGCAGTGAAGCAGGATGGGTACGCTATTGTACCTCTTTCGGTCTATTTCAGCGGCTCCCACGTCAAGTTGGAAATCGGTCTTGCCAAAGGCAAAAAGCTCTATGATAAGCGCGCAACCGCCGCCGCAAAGGATGCGAAACGGGAGATGGACCGCACCCTCAAGCAGCACAGCCGGTCATGATAATGAACAACAGAAAAAATCCAGGAGGTCAAATGATATGGCACAAAATCCTATCGTTACGTTTGAAATGGAAAACGGCAGCAAGATGGTCGGGGAGCTTTACCCCGATGTTGCGCCGAATACGGTCAATAGCTTTCTCTCCCTCGCGCGCTCGGGCTATTATGACGGCCTAATTTTTCACCGCGTTATCCCCGGCTTTATGATTCAGGGCGGC
>JAJBUC010000139.1:1541-2550 GCA_020860545.1 Oscillospiraceae bacterium
CCCGCCTACCCGGTCACCGCGCTACCCCCGGCGTCCTGACGCCCGCCGGCTGTCCGCTCGGCACAGGCACCGGGGGCCCCGGTTATAACATTAAGGGCGAATTTTCTCACAATGGCTTCCCAAACGGCTTACGACATGAGCGCGGTGTGCTGTCTATGGCGCGCGCCATGTCTCCCAACTCTGCCGGCGGGCAATTCTTCATCATGGTCGAGGACGCTCCCCATCTTGACGGCGAGTACGCCGCCTTCGGTAAGGTGATCGAAGGCATGGATACCGCCGACGCCATCGTCGCCACCAAGCGCGACGGGATGGATAAGCCGCTCACCGATCAGCGGATTAAATCGGTTACCGTTGAGACGTTCGGCGAGGATTATCCCGAGCCGGAAAAGCTCTGACAGGCAAGTATCATCCCGGTCAACTCCCCCATTCGGGCGGTACATCCGCCCGCTATCTGGGGGCGCACTGGTTTCGACGGGGACGTGGAGCTGCGGATAGCGGGCGGATGCGCCTATCATCCAAAAAATGGGCAAACTTTATAAATTAAAGAACGACGATAACGTAGTTCTCGCTGCAGCTTAATGCAGCCGTCCTGCCCGGAAGGACCACGAGCCGGGTTTGGGCGTCGCTTAGTGGTGCCCGTGTGTGCGCAAAGCTTTGAGCGCACCATGAACAATGAAGCTACCAACCCCCGGAGTGTGACGGCTCACGCCGGGGCGCGGGAATGTAAATAACCGTCTGCGCCCGGAGAAGTCCTCAAGGAAACGTTCTCGGACAGGGGTTCGACTCCCCTCGCCTCCACCAAAGTCATCGCTGGTCGAACACCAGACGGAGAGGTTTACCTCTTTACGTACGGGTTCGTACTGGCGGTAAAAATAGCGAGTAGGCGTTAAGCCTGCTCGCTATTTTAGTTAGTCGATAACTTCAAAGGAGACTTTTTCAATTTCGCAGCTAATCATGATAACGTACAATAAGTTTCGCAAATTAAAAAAAGGACATGGGAAAGGACATG
>JAJBUC010000115.1 GCA_020860545.1 Oscillospiraceae bacterium
ATCCTATGGGTCTGGTGCTCCTATCTGCTGGCCTATTTGGGGCGCACAGAGATTGCGGAGAGCCTTTCCAAGGTTGCGATTACCGAGATCATCGGCGTGGTGCTGGTTTACTGCCTGAAATCGCTTGTGGAGAACATCAGCAAACACAACACATGGCCGGACAAGGATGCAAAGAACGCGGAAGAAACCGGAGCGGGGGACAGCGGTGCCCCCAAAGATTGAGGAGGATGAATATGCAAATCACAGAAATTATCACGGCGATGATTGCACTGCTCGCGGCGATCATTACAGCCGTCGTCGTGCCGTGGCTGAGGAAAAAAGCCGGCGCGCTCGACACCACGGAGCTGCTCGCATGGGTTGAGGTCGCCGTTGCGGCGGCGGAGCAGCTCTATGAAAGTACCAATGGCGCGGCCAAGAAAGATTATGTGCTGGATGTGCTGGAAGCGCAGGGATACTATGTGGATACCGCGGAGGTGGATGCCGCCATTGAAGCCGCCGTACTCGCGCTGCACCACGCGCTGCAGGAGGACGCGGCATGACGACACAGCCGGTAAAGTATCTCCAGACAGACAGCCGCTGGGCGGCAAACGACTACTCGGCGAGCGGAGAGAGCACCACCATCAAGGCCTCCGGCTGCGGCCCCACCTGCGCGGCGATGGTCATCGCCACGCTGAAGGACAGCGCCGTCACGCCCGCAACCACCTGCGCCTGGTCCCTTTCACACGGCTATAAGGCGGTGGGACAGGGGACGTATTACAGCTATTTTAAACCGCAGGGCGCGGTGTACAGCTTGACGTGGACGCAGCTCAACAGCAGCAATTTGCGCAACATGACCACTGCCAATGCAAAGACCTACCATGATCAGGCGCTTGCCGCCGTGCAGGGCGGCGATCTGGTCATCTGCTGCATGTGGCCGGGGAACTGGACCAGCGCCGGACACTTCAACCTGTGGTGTAACTATGCCGGCGGGTACGTCTACATAAACGACCCCGCTTCCACCAGCTCCACACGCGAGAAAAACACCCTGTCCCTGTTGCAGGCGCAGGTGAAATACTATTTCATCTGCAAGACACCGACAGCAAGCACCACAACAAATACAGAGGAGGACGACGAAATGACGCAAGATCAGTTTAACACCATGTTTGACACGGCGATGAGCAAATATCAGGCCGCGCAGAGCGCGAAGGAGGTCAGTACCTGGGCGCAGGAGCACTGGGAGGATGCGGTAAAATCGGGCATCTTTGACGGTACCATGCCGCAGACACCGCTCACCCGTGAGCAGGCGGCGACGGTATTCTTCCGGCTGGGTCTCATGTAAGCAGCAGTATATTCCTTCATATTTTAGTGACCGGCGCGGCGTAAGCTGCGCCGGTTAACGATTTTCTGTTCACATATTGTTTACAGTGACCGTCGTTGACAAATGTTAGAATTGTATTATAATAGTTAGCACGGCAACTAAATGGATTGCTGACAGGAGGTGTGAATTGCCTTGCAGGATAAGAAGATAAGCCTGGAATTGAAGTCACTCATGAATACCATAACGCGGTATATGGTGCGCAACAGAGCTGCGCCACCGACGGAAATGACTGAGATGCACGCGGCAATTATGGCTTATCTGATGCAGTCGGAGGGGAAAGTAGTAGTACAAAAGGATTTGGAGGAGGCGTTTACCAGCCGCAAATCCACCATCTCCCGTATGTTGCGGCTGATGGAGCAAAGCGAGCTCATTCAGCGCGTCGCAACACAGGCGGATGCCCGCCAGAAGCAGATTGTCCTGACGGAGAAGTCCGGTGCCATTCGAGACAAGATGCGTGAGGGACAAAGCCAGTTTGAAAGCGCGCTGAGAAATGGAATCGCCGAGGAGGATCTGGCGATATTTTTCCGGGTCATTGATCAAATCAAAAGCAATATTAACGAAGGCGAGTAGGTTGCCCACTTAACAGAACGAGCAAGAAGGAGTTAGTTGCATTGGTAAAAGTATTCAAAAAGCTTACATCAAGGGAATGGGGCCTCATTGCCCTGAGCGTTGTCTTTATTGTCATTCAGGTTTGGCTGGATTTAAAGCTGCCGGATTATATGTCCAGCATATCGGCGCAGCTCCAGACCGATAACATTGCGCTCAATCAGATTCTGGTCTCAGGAGGCTATATGCTTGCGTGTGCGCTGGGAAGCCTCGTGTGTACCGTCGTCGTCGGCTACTTTGCAGCGACAGTCGCGGCCTCGCTCTCCCGGACGCTGCGCAAAGATTTGTATGATAAAACCCTCTCCCTGTCCATGGTGGAGATCAACCGCTTTTCTACCGCCAGCCTGATCACCCGGACCACCAATGACATCCGGCAGATTCAGTTGATTGTCGCGATGGGCCTGCAGGCCATCATCAAGGCGCCGATTCTGGCGGTCTGGGCGATTGTGAAAATTATGGGCAAGAGCTGGCAGTGGTCGGCGGCTACAGGGGTGGCGGTGCTGGTACTCATTGCCCTGATCTGCATCATTATTTTCTTTGCGGTGCCCCGCTTCAGAATTGTTCAAAAGCTGACCGATAACCTTA
>JAJBUC010000063.1 GCA_020860545.1 Oscillospiraceae bacterium
GCAGAAAATAAAATTTTTTAGAAAAACATCTACGTTTTTTCAGTTTTTACGGACTAGATAGAACGAGATGAGCAATATCGCGTAAGGGAGGTGTACAGGATTGCGGAACGAGGATATTGCAAAGCTTGTCTTAGCTGTTCAGAACAAGGAGCAGGACGCGTTTGAAGTGTTGTACAGGAAGATTTGGGACACGGTTTTTTATTACTGCCGCAAACAGCTTGGTAATATCCACGACGCGGAGGACGCGGCGCAGGATGTGATCGTGCGGGTGTACCACTCCATCGACAATATCCGCAGTCCACAGGCATTCAATAAAATTCTCAGCCGGATGATGGCGAGGGTCTGCATGGACACACTGCGCAGGAGACGCGCGGAGGGCGGGGAAATCTGCGGCTGCGACGCAGAAGAACTCAGCGCGTCGATCCCGGAGGAGAATGCAGATTTTCTCCCCGAGGGCGCGGTACTCAGCAAAGAATTGAGGGAGCAATTGCTGGCGCTTGTCGAAAAGCTGCCGGAGAAACAGCGGGAGGCGATTTTACTCTATTATTTCAGCGAGCTGACGCAGGTGGAGATCGGCGAGGTGACAAACAGCAGGGAGAACGCGGTCAACAACAGGCTGGTCACGGCGCGCAGAACCCTGCGCATGCAATTTGAAAGTTTGGTGCGAAACGGGAAGTACGAATATACCATGGCGGCGACGCCGCTGCTCACGCGGCTCTTCAACGAGGAGTGCGGCAGTATATGCACGGCGGAGCTCCGGGACAGGATCTGGCAGGGGGCCTCAAAGGAACTCATGCTCCGCCCGGAGGTGGTGCAGAGCCAGCCGGGAAGCCCGTCCGCGGGTGCGGCGGGCAAGGCCGCCGGGGCGCTCAAGCCGCTCAACGCCGCGCTGATCGGCCTTGCGTCGGCGGCGGTGGTCGCCGGAGGCGCGCTCGGTGTCAGCGTCTACCATGACGACCAGGCCGAAGCGCCTGTACAGGCGGTGGCGGAGGCCGGTGAGGAGAGCATAGACGATATCATCGCCGCGCTGAGGCAGGTGAAAAGCCCGGCGGAATTCGCGGTATTCCGCGCGGCCTATGGCTTTGCGTCCTCTGAGACGGAATACCGCGAGGAGGGATTATATGAAATGAGCGTGAGAACGATACAGGGCCGCCAGCTTTTCGTCGGCGCGCGGGAGACGGAAGCGGGGGAATTTGCGGTGGCCTATGAAATCGCGGACGCGGCGGCGGGCAGGCCGGAGCGCATCCGGGACTGGTTTGCGCGCAGCAGCGAGGCAAATAATACGCAATAAAACGCAAAAGCAGGGGATGGGGACATGCAGAGGGATGTGAACATGCAATCAAGACACAGGAATAAATTTGGCTTATTTGCGCTCTGTGTGGCGATGGCGGTTGCCGCAGCGGCCTGTCCCGTCCAGGCGCAGGAGACCGGTGCGGCTGGGCCGCAGGTGCAGATCTATGCGGAGGGGAATGGCTTTGCCGTGGCCCGCAACGCGGTCGGCGGCCTCGTGGACATCCGTGGGGCAGGGAGCTATACAGAGAAAATCAAGGTGCTCATCACCGGCCCCGACAGGGTGGTGTACCAGTATGTCCTGCCGTGTGACGACCAGTTTTACCCGTTCCCGCTGACTGCCGGGGCGGGGGACTATCACGTCGCCGTCTACAAAAATCTCTACGACAACAATTACCTCTGTATGCTGGAAACGAAAATTACCCTGCAGGCGTACACGGAAGCCGCCTTATACACCGCCCCGAACATTCAGGTCCCGTTCGCGCAGGGCGACGCGGTGCAGCAAAAGGCGGCGCAGCTCTGCGCGGGCACGGCGGGCAATCAGGAAAAAGCGTCCGCCGTGCTCCAGTTCATGACGGAGCGCTATACTTATGACTACAAGCTTGCGGAGGTCGTGGCGCGTAACCCCGACTACCGCGTCAATCCGCAGAAGCTGCTGGAGGAGACGTCGGGCGTCTGCCTGGACTTCGCCACGCTGTACTGCGCCATGCTCCGGAGCCAGGGCGTGCCCTGCAAGCTGATCTTCGGCTATTCGGACGCAAACTATCACGCGTGGGTGGAGTACCATGACGGCGGCAAGTGGGTGCGGGAGGACCCGACCTGCCGGATTTGCTTTCAGGACAGCCGGTCCGCCGGGCGATACATTGAAAACGACAGCCATTACGCACCGGCGTCTTATATATATTAAATTTTAACGCATCCGCCCCGCGCCGTTCGGCGGATGCTTTCCATACCCGCCGATGAACCGGTGCTCGGCGGGAACTATTTCGTGCCGGACGTTGCACATATCAACCGGAACTGTGAGGTGATTAAAATTGCGGTATTGGCTCAGGGAGGAACGGCTGCAAAGGGGCCTGACACAGGAGGAGGTCGCGGCGCAGGCCGGGATATCACGCTCCTATTACGTCCAGATAGAAAACGAGAGCCGTGGCAAAAACATCAGTCCGAAAACAGCCATGAAGCTCGGGAAAGCGCTTCATTTTGCATGGTGTATTTTTTATGA
>JAJBUC010000055.1 GCA_020860545.1 Oscillospiraceae bacterium
TGGATGTCGGACAGGTGCATCTCGTTGCCGTCCCAGTCGGAGCTGAGCGGCTCGTCGAAGGAAACCTCGCTCTTCAGGGTGGAGGTTTTGCGCAAATGCATCAGAATCTCATTTTCGATACAGCGAGAGGCATAGGTGGCAAGCTTAATATTTTTGGCAGGCTGGTAGGTGCCGACCGCCTTAATGAGCCCAATCGTTCCGATGGAGATCAGATCCTCAATTCCCACGCCGGTATTTTCAAAGCGGCGGGCGATGTACACCACGAGGCGCAGATTATGCTCAATGAGTTTGGCCTTCACCTCCTCGCTTTCCTCGTCAAGCCGCGCGATGAGCTCCGTCTCCTCCGCTTTGGACAGTGGCGGGGGCAGCGTGTCGCTCCCGCCGATATACATAATTTTCGCGGGCAGATGCAGCCCCAGCTTGGAGAGCATCCGCATGACCACGGCGTACAATTTCCGTATCTTTCCCCTCATGACAATCCTCCTCTGATTTTGAGCAAATAAAGGCATAGCGCGCAATCTGCTCTATGCGCCAATCAACGCGCTGTAGCCGCCTCCGTCGGTGAGGCGGGTGGGCGAGAGCGCAACCAAAATGCCGCCGTACTCCTCTTTGCCGACCTTAACCTGATCCATCCGCAGCGCGAGGAGCAAGCCGCATTCCACCCCCACTGCCTGATACGGCAGCAGGCGGCAGCGGCCCTGCCACTGTGTGCCGTCGAGCGCCCCCATAGCCTCGACCGGATGGCGCAGCGCGTCCGAACTGGGCGCCTCCCCCGCCGGAAACAGGGAGGCAAGTTTCTCCCCCTCCGCCACCATAACGGGCCGCCCCGTCACGGGATCTGTGAGGGTGTTGCCGGTGTCCACAAGCGCCGTGAGGGCGACCCGTTTTTTCCCCAGCGTCAGCACCGCGGGCACGGTCTCCCTGTACGCCGTGTGCACGGCCGAACGCTGAAACAGGAACGTGATAACCACATAACACCCTGCCGCAGCCAGAAGAATGAGCCGCAGATCCATGCTGGAATAAAAAATCCCGTTGTGCATGTGCAGGCCCTGTCCGCCCAGGAGCTCGAGCGCGAAAATCGCGCCTCCGAGCGCCGCAGAGACCGCAAAGAAGACAAGGCAGACGCGCAGCAGGCGCTTAATCCCCCCGTATGCGGTCAGCACCATCAAAATTGCCATACCGACTTTGCACAGGGGGGACGCCAGAAACGACATGTGCGGCAAAAACACCATCGCCGCATAGGCACCACCCACGAGCGCGCCGAGCGCAATTCTCCCCCGCCGCAGCACCTCGCCCGTCAACCGCCCCGCTGCGAGCAGCAGCAGGTAGTCAATGACAAAATTCAGCAGAAATACGCAGTCTATGTAGACAACCGTCATCCTTCCTTCCCCTCTCTCCTGTCAGGCATATCCAGCTGTAAGCAGGCATGATTATATCCTGTCCACACGCGCAAAAGCCGTCAGATACAGGGGACAAAAAGTAAGAAATTGGTCGGCAGAAGCGACAAAATATGCCGCCTGATGGAGTGTCACTCCGTCAGGCGGCATATGCGCAGGATGCAATGCTGTTTTAAGCGCAAAAACGGTGCTTACCGATGATTTTGATGAGCGGGCGGCTCCATATCCAGCTGTTCGTCGCGGTGGCGGGATTGAAGTAGTAGATCGCGCCGCCGCTGGGATCAACACCGTTTAACGCGTCCTGCGCGGCGCGCACCGACGTGTCGGAAACCGGCTGGTTAATCTGCCCGTCGAGCATACAGGAGAACGCACCCGGCTGGTACACAACGCCCGCAATTGTGTTCGGGAAGATGGGGCTGTCAACGCGGTTGAGAATCACCGCGCCCACCGCCACCTGCCCGTTATATGGCTCACCCCGCGCCTCGGCAGATATGACCCGCGCCAGCAACTGGACGGTGGATGATTGGGCGGTGGAGGCGGTTGTCGTCGACGTATCCTGCATGCCCAGCGCGCGCAGTGTGGACGGCCCGACCACTCCGTCGGCAGTCAGCCCGTTGGTACGCTGAAAGTACTTGACTGCGTCTGCGGTGGAGGAGCCGTAGATGCCGTCCACGGTGCCCGTATAGTAGCCCCAGCGCTGCAGTTTTGTCTGGATGGTGCGCACCGTTTCGCCCGTCGCACCCTGCCGATAGGACGCCGCCTGCGCGGATTGGGCAAACGAGATCAGGACAATATTGATGGCAAAAAGAATCGCCAGTGCTACAATCAGACGTCTTCTGCTCTTAGCCATTTGTGTTTCCTCCAAAACCAGATTTGCATCTAGTGTACGGATTCCGGAGGAAAAATATTCTGGATATTAATTCCAGTCTGTAGTGTAACGCGATGCTTTCTGGAGAGGGGAACCCCCTGCGAATTGATGCTCTGATTGAAAAAAGCGGAACGGGTCAAACCGTCCGCTTTGCACGTAAAAATATATAAAAAATAATAAATATTTTCGTTGTAATTATATATCAATTATAAATTACCTATTTACGCGTTGTCGATGTG
>JAJBUC010000125.1 GCA_020860545.1 Oscillospiraceae bacterium
CATTGTCGATGTGCTGGACTACAAATACTACACCTACGACCCGCGTCTGGAGCTCACCCTCTCCGATGAAAACGGGCGGGCGCGCAAGGTGAAAATCAAAAAGCAGGCAGGGCAGGATCTTGGGCTGAACTTCACAACCTATCTGATGGACAAGCCCCGCGCCTGCGCGAACCGGTGTCTCTTCTGCTTTGTGGACCAGCTGCCGCCGGGGCTGCGGGAGAGCCTTTATTTCAAGGACGACGACGCGCGTCTCTCCTTCCTGATGGGCAACTACATTACACTCACAAACCTCTCATCGCGGGAGCTGCAGCGGATCATCGACCTGCGCATCTCCCCGATCAACATTTCAGTTCATGCGACCAATCCGGCGCTGCGCGCCAAGCTGCTCGGACACCCGCATGGCGGCGAGGGACTCGCGCACATGCGCAGGTTTGCGGCGGCGGGGATCACCATGCACTGTCAGATCGTCTCCTGCCCCGGCCTCAACGACGGCGCGGAGCTGCAGCGCTCCATGGCCGATCTGGCGGCGCTCTATCCAGCGGTGAACAGCGTTTCGGTCGTCCCTGTCGGGCTGACCGGGCACCGGGACAACCTCTACCCGCTCGAGAGCTATGATCAAGAGACGGCAGGCGCTGTGATTGACCTGGTGGAGGCATACGGCGCCGCCTGTATGGCGCAGTACGGTACCACCCTCTTCTGGTGCTCGGACGAGTTTTACCTGCGCGCCGAACGCCCCATCCCGGCGGACGCATACTACGAGGACTACACCCAGCTCGAAAACGGTGTGGGCATGCTCCGCCTGCTCAAAACCGAGTTCATCGCCGCGCTGCGCATGATGGACGATGTTTCCGGCAGCACCCCATTCGCCATCGCCTGCGGGGTGGACGCCGCGCCCTGGATGCAGGAACTCGTTGACATGACAGCGGAAACATGCGATACTAAAGGAATCGTATACCCCATTATAAACCACTTTTTTGGGGAGAGCATCACGGTGTCCGGCCTCGTTACAGGGCGGGATCTGATCGCCCAGCTCAAGGGACAGCCGCTCGGCAGCCGCCTGTTGATTCCGGTCAATATGCTGCGTCACGGGCAGGACGTCTTTTTGGACGATGTGACGCTTGCGCAGGTGCGCGACGCCCTCGGCGTGCCGGTACTGCCGGTGAATCAGGACGGGTACGGGCTCTGCTGCGCAATATTGGAGATAGAAGAAGCATCCGTTTAGTACGGAGCAGAAGGGAGCGTACAACATGGAAAAGCCGCTGGTCGCCATCGTGGGCCGCCCAAACGTGGGCAAATCCATGCTGTTTAATAAGCTGGTCGGACAGCGTCTGTCCATCGTGGAGGACACCCCCGGCGTGACGCGCGACAGGCTCTATGCCGAGTGCGAGTGGCGCAGCCGGGTGTTTGACCTTGTGGATACAGGCGGAATTGAGCCTGCCGCCGACACGGAGATCCTGGCGTTTATGCGCCAGCAGGCGGAGATCGCCATCGACCACGCCACCGTGATTGTTTTTTTGTGCGACATCAAAACCGGCGTCACCGCGTCCGACCAGGATGTCGCCAATATGCTCCTGCGGTCGAAAAAGCCGGTGGTCCTTGCGGTGAACAAGATGGATCAAGTGGGGATAACAAACCCGGACATCTATGAGTTTTATAACCTCGGTCTGGGCGACCCCGTCGCCGTCTCCGCCGTCCACGGGCACGGCACGGACGACCTGCTCGACGCGTGCTTTACCTATTTTCCCCCCGACGACGGCGCGCAGGAGGACGATGACGATGTGATAAAAGTCGCCGTCATCGGCAAGCCGAACGTCGGAAAATCTTCTCTTATCAACCGTATTCTGGGGGAGGAGCGTGTCATTGTCAGCGACGTGGCGGGGACGACGCGCGACGCGGTGGACAGCTACTTTGAAAACGAGCAGGGAAAGTACTGCTTTATCGATACTGCAGGGATGCGCAGAAAATCCAAGGTGGACGACCGGATCGAAAAATTCTCCGTCCTGCGTGCCACAATGGCCATTGAGCGGTGCGACGTGTGCCTGATGATGATCGACGCGAACGAGGGCGTGACGGAGCAGGACACCAAGGTCGCGGGTCTCGCGCACGAGGCGGGCAAGGCCTGCATCATCGTGGTCAACAAGTGGGACAGCATTGAAAAAGACGACAAGACGATGGACAATATGCGTAAGGACGTCCGCCGGGACCTCAGCTACATGACCTACGCGCCCATCGTCTTTATTTCGGCCCTCACCGGACAGCGGGTGGGGCGGCTCTTTGAACTCATCAACTATGTCAATAATCAGGCCTCCATGCGCATCACCACCGGCATGCTCAACACGGTGCTCGCCGACGCGACTGCGCGCGTGCAGCCGCCGACCGACAGGGGCCGCCGGCTGAATATCTACTATATGACGCAGGTCGGCATCAAGCCGCCGCATTTTGTGACCTTCTGCAACGACGCGCGGCTGTTCCACTTTTCCTACCAGCGTTATCTGGAAAATCAGATCCGCGCGACCTTCGGCCTGGAGGGTACCCCTATACGCCTGACCATCCGCCAGAAGGGCGACAAGGAGGATTGAGCGTGCTACTTGGAATGATATCGGAGACGGCGGAGAACCCTGACGGATTTCTGCTTGTGCTGGCATTCGCCATCTGCGCGGTGATCTCCTACTTTTTGGGCTGTCTGAACGGGGCGGTAATCATCTCAAAATATATCCTGCACAACGACGTGCGGGGGCACGGCAGCGGAAACGCGGGGCTCACAAATTTCTACCGCACCTTCGGCGGACCGCTGTCCATCGGCGTCATTCTCACCGATGTGCTCAAGGCGGTGGCCGCCGTGCTGCTTGGGCTGCTCATTTTCGGGCAGTTCGACATCGGCATCGGCGTGCTGGGAAAGTACTGGTGCGGCATGTTTTGCCTGATCGGGCATATCTTCCCCTGCATGTTCTCCTTTAAGGGCGGCAAGGGGATTCTATCCGGCGGCACCGTGGCGCTCATGATGGATTGGCGTGTCGCGCTGGTGGTGTGGGGCGGCTTTCTCATCCTCACGCTGGTGACGCGCTGGGTCTCCCTCGGCTCCATCTGGGCGGCGGTCTCCTTTCCGTTTGCCACCGCCTTTGTCTTCCAGAGCATTCCTATTACAATTCTCGCCGCCATCACCGGCGGGCTGGTGGCGTGGAAGCACAACGCAAATTTAAAACGCCTCATAGCGGGAGAGGAACCCAAGCTCTCCTTTCGGCGAAAGCAAAACAAAGGAGGGCCTTCATCATGAACATTGCAGTTGTCGGAAGCGGCGCGTGGGGTACCGCGCTGTCTCTTGTCCTGCTGGAAAACGGGCACGATGTGACACTCTGGTCATTTGATGCCGCCCAGAATGCCAACATGCAACAGACGCGCGAAAACCCAATGCTGCCGGGCGTTGCCCTGCCGCAGTCCCTTGTTTTGACAGATGACCTCACCTGTGTGCGCGGCTGCGATATCGTCATCACCGCCACCCCCTCCTACGCTGTGCGGGAGACCGCTGTGCGGCTCGCCCCGCTCCTCAGCGACGACACCGTGCTCGTCTCCGTCTCCAAGGGGATTGAGCAGGGCTCGTCCTATACGCTGACGCAGGTCTTAGACGACGTATTGGGCGGTCGCTTCCCGCTCGCGGCGCTCTCCGGGCCGTCCCATGCCGAGGAGGTCGGGCGAGGCGTACCCACGGTCGTGGTCTGCGCGTCCAAGCGCAGGCAGGCTGCAGAGCTGGTGCAAAGCGCCTTCATGAGCCCCCGTTTTCGCACCTACGCCACATCCGATGTGGTCGGCGTAGAGCTGGGCGGGGCGCTCAAAAACGTCATCGCGCTGTGCGCGGGCGTGTGCGACGGGCTGCAGACCGGAGACAACACAAAGGCCGCGCTCATGACGCGCGGCCTGACCGAAATCGCGCGCCTCGGCGTGGCGATGGGCGGACGGCAGGAGACCTTCGCGGGCCTCTCCGGCGTGGGCGACCTGATTGTCACCTGCACCTCCATGCACTCGCGCAACCGCCGCGCCGGTATTCTGATCGGGCAAGGCGTCCCGGTCGCCGACGCCATCGCGCAGATCGGCGCGGTGGTAGAGGGCTATTACGCCACCGCCGCCGCGTGGGGGCTCGCGCAGAAAAACGGCATTGAAATGCCGATTGTGGAAGCGGCATACGGCGTGTTTTACGAGGGAAAAAACCCCCACAGCGCCATTGACCGGCTCATGTGCCGGGATAGCAAGTACGAGCTGGAAGACAGCTGGATCGGTTAAAGGGGGAAGTGCGCGATGGGTATCAACACGGTAAAGGCGGTTGTCCTCGCGGCGGGGAAAGGCACCCGTCTGCGGACCGAGGGGATTGACCTGCCGAAAGTCATGCGGGAGGCGGCAGGCCGCCCGCTGCTCGACTATGTGCTGGAGGCACTGGCCTTTTTAGATACCAGGGATATTGTGCTTGTCGCGGGCTATCGGCGCGACGCGGTGCGCGCGGCGTATCCCGCCTATCCCTTTGCCGTGCAGGAGCCTCAGCTGGGTACCGGACATGCCGCGCAGTGCGCCAGGGAGGCGCTCGCAGATTTTGACGGCAGTATCCTCATCTGCTATGGCGATATGCCACTCATGCGTCGGGAGACGTTCACATCCCTGCTCGCACTGCATGCGCGGGAGGGGAACGACTGTACCCTCCTTTCCGCCGTGTCGGACGAGGTGCTGCCGTATGGGCGCGTGGTGCGCGACGGGTGCGGTGCTTTCACCCGCATCGTGGAGGACAAGGACTGCACGCCGGAGGAAAAGAACATCCGTGAACTGAATGTCGGCGTCTACGTGTTTGAATCGGCGGCGCTCTGGACGGCGCTCGAGCAGCTGCGCCCCAACAACGCACAGGGGGAGTACTACCTGACCGACGCACCGGCCTACATACTGGAACGCGGCGGCAAGGTCGGCGCATGCCCTGCCTGTACGCCGGAGGAGATGCTCGGCGTGAACACCATCGAACAGCTGCGGCAGGTTGAGGCGCTTGTCCGCGCGCGCGACCACGCCTGAGGAAAGGCGGTGTCCGATGGAGATACCGACCATCCCCGCCAAGACCATCCTCTCCTCCTATCAGGAGCACGGCTGGCTGGGGATGAACTACAACATAAACCTCTACCGCGGCTGCTGCCACGGCTGCATCTATTGCGACAGCCGAAGCGACTGTTACGGCACAGAGGACTTCGATACCGTGCGCGTCAAGGCGGACGCGCTTACCATTCTGGAACAAGAACTGCGCGCGCGGCGGCGGACGGGCACCGTCATGCTCGGCGCGATGAGCGACCCTTATAATCCGCGCGAGGAACAGCTGGAGGTGACGCGCGGCGCACTCAAGCTGTTTGCGCGGTACGGCTACGGCGTGAGCCTTGTCACAAAATCCGCCCTGGTGACGCGGGATATCGATGTGCTGCGGGAGATCGCCCAACACGCGCCGGCAGCGGTCAGCCTGACCATCACCGCGGCGGAGGACGGCCTCTGCCGCAAGATTGAGCCGCATGTCAATCCGTCCAGCGCCCGCTTTGCCGCACTCTCGGCGCTCTCGGCGGCGGGGGTCCGGGCAGGGGTGACCCTGATGCCGGTGCTGCCGTTTATCAGCGACAGTGAGGAGAATATTCTCGCCATCGTAAACCGCGCCCATACCTGTGGTGCCAGGTGGATTCACGCGTGCGGCGGCTTTGGCGTCACCCTGCGCCAGAACCAGCGGACCTATTTCCTCACGCAGGTGGAGCGGCTTTTCCCCGGCATGCGGCGGCGGTATGAGGAAACCTACGGCTACCGCTACCAGTGCGGAATTCCCGATCAAAAGCGCATGTGGAAGGTGTTTTCCGCCGCGTGTGAGCGGCTGGGAATGGCCTACCAAAGCGGCGAGATCGGGCGTTTGATTACAGGGGGATATGGAGATGGGCAGATGAGCCTGTTTTCACCTTCCTGATAGGTTCGCCAGTACTTCTTATAAAGGGGAACCCCCGCCGCAAGAAGGACAGATTAGAATATACTCCCCACAGCGACAAACGAGCGCGCCAGATCATCGCGGTAGTTGGGTGCGTCGGTGTCAAGGCTCTCAATGACCACCCCTTTTCCGTTCTGCGCGGAGGCGTGGATAAAGGTGTCATCGCCCAAATAGAGCGCGACATGGCCGGTAAAAAAGATCAGGTCGGCGGGCCGTATCTCCTGCTTTGGGATTTCATGTACGGGAAATCCGCTTTCGATCCGCGCGTCGCGGAAGATACGCACGCCGTTCAAAAAATAAGCCATAAAGGTCAGTCCGGAGCAGTCGATCCCCATCGGCGTCTTCCCGCCCCAGCGGTAGGGCGTACCCAGATAGGAGCAGGCGGAGGCAATCACGGCTTCCCGCATTTGGTTTGCGTCCATGACGGATACATCATGCGGCGGTGCCAGCTGCGTGCAAAATGCATGCCCCCACCGTCCGTCCGGGAGAAGAATGGGTAGAAAACCGTCCTTCCCCACCTCCCCGCACACGGCAACCAAACTGCCGCGCACCAGCGTCTCCACGCACGGCGCGCGGATATCGGCCCGTGCGAGTACGTCGCAAAACGGGGCGGTGACGATATATTTTTTCCGCTCCTCCCAGCGCGCGGTTGCGCCGACGCCGGTCATGACGTGCCGGGCGGAGAGAAATCCCTCATAACGGTAGTGGGTTTTTACCTGCAGCCGCCCCCGCTCCGGCTCGCACATAATATCCACCGGCCAGCCGAGCAGGCACTCGTCCGCGCACGGGGCCCCGGCGGACACCTCCGTCTGGAGCGGACAGACAGGGCTTGTGATAATCGCATTCATAGCACTTCACCTCAGAAGATACTTATGCATGGCGCTGCACGTCCTATGCAGGGGAGGAACCCGTATGCCCAAAAGTGCGAATCAAAAGCTAAAACTGCTTCTGCTGCAGCGCTATCTGTTTCGGCAGACCGATGAGGAGCATCCGGCCAGTGCCCGCGCACTTATGGATGCGCTTGCCCGCAACGGAATTGCCGTCGAACGGAAGACCATCTACGCCGATATTCAGACCCTGATCGACGCAGGCATGGATATTCACTGCCAACGCGGGCAGGGCGGCGGCTGGTATGTGGGTGAACGCCCCTTTGAGCTCGCGGAGCTCAAGCTGCTGGTGGACGCGGTGCAGTCGAGCCGTTTCATCACCCGCCGCAAGAGCGAGGCGCTGATTCAAAAACTGTCGGCGCTGGTGAGTGTTCCGCAGGAGAAGGCCCTGCGCAGGCAGGTACATGTCGGTCAGCGTGTAAAAACGGTCAACGAGCGCGTCTATTACAGTATCGATACCCTGCACGACGCCATTGCGAGCAACCGCGGCGTATGTTTCCGGTATTTTGAGTATAACGTCAAAAAAGAGCGCGTATACCGGCGCGGCGGCGCGCACTACACGGTCACGCCCTGCGCGCTGGTTTGGGACAACGAAAACTACTATCTCGTCGGCTACGACCATGACAAGGGGGACATACGCACCTACCGCGTGGACAAGATGGACGCGCTTACATTGGACGAAACGATCCCCTATCCCGATCTCTGCCGGAACTTTGACCTCACCCAGTACAGCCAGACGCACTTCGGTATGTTCCATGGCGAGGAAGAGCAGGTCAGGCTCCGGTGTGAAAACACAATGGTAGGCGTTATCCTCGACCGCTTTGGGCAGGAGGTCATGCTCATCCCCGACGGGGAGACGCACTTTACGGTGACCGTGCCTGTCGCCGTCAGCCCACAGTTTTTCGGGTGGCTGTTCGGGCTGGGCACCGCCGTCACCATCCTCTCCCCCGCACGGGCGCGGCTTGCGTATCAGCAGCAGTTGCAGGCCGCACTTAAGGTTCTTTCGTCGACATAATATATGCCCGGTGCAGCACATAACTGCACCGGGCATATACATATTGTTTTCGTTTCTCTGCATTTGCTCTAATTGCCGCACTCAATAGAGATGGAGTTGAAAATCTCCAGCAAATCGTCAATTTTATACTGTGCTTTCCCCTCTGGACCGGAGTCCAGCACGCACCGCCCCTTATCCATCATAACCAGTCTGGTTCCGTAGTCCACGGCAAAACGCAGGTTGTGCGTGACCATAATGGCGGTCACGCCTTTTTCACGTACAATCCGATCCGTCAGATCCATCACGTTTTCGGAGGATTTCGGATCGAGCGCAGCGGTATGCTCGTCGAGCACGAGCAGGTCAATGGGCGTCATGGTGGAGATAAGCAGTGCGAGCGCCTGCCGCTGCCCGCCCGAGAGTGCGCCGACGGGGAGGTGAATCTTGTTCTCCAACCCAAGGCGGAGCAGCTCAAGCTGGGCGCGGTAATGGTCGAGCCGCTTGCGGCTGACGCCGATACCCAGCCCGTATGGCTTCCCCTTGTTGTCCGCGAGGGACAGGTTTTCCAAAATGGTCAGCGACGGGCAGGTGCCCTTGACCGGATCCTGAAAGACCCTGCCGATGCGCGCGGCGCGCAGGTACTCAGGCATCCTGGTAATGTCCTGATCGCGCAGGTAGATGCTCCCGCTGTCGAGCGACAACGTACCGCAGATGAGGTTGAGCATCGTGGTCTTACCCGAACCGTTCGAGCCGACGACCGAGATAAATTCCCCCTCGCCGATGGAGAAGGAAAAGTCGTCAAACACCCCCATCTCGCTCACCGTACCGGCGTTGAAGGTCTTGGCGATATGCTCCAGACGCACCAGCGGAAGCTGCTTTGCTGCCTCAGACATGCTCGGTCCCCCCCTTCTGCTTTCCCATTCGGTCGGTGAGCAGGGCGATGACGAACAGTACCGCCATCGCGGCCTTGAGGAAGGTAGACGGCAGCCACAGCATAGCGATGAGCAGCACCGCTTTGTAGATGACCATTCCCAGCACCGCCATCGTCGTGGACCTCATCCGCCGGATACGCCCGAAGACACTCACACCGATGATGACGCCGGCGAGCGCCTGCACCACCATGCCGGTACCGATAGTGACGCTCGCGCTCTCCGACTGCTGCGCGAGCACACAGCCGGAGAGTGCGGTGCAGGCGTTGCCGAGCGCAAGGCCCATAATTTTCAGCTTCCCCTGATCCTGCGCCATGGAGGTGACGAAATACCGGTTATCCCCCACCGCCCGCAGCAACAGCCCCTTTTTGGTGCGCAGAAACCAGTCCATCAGGAGCTTCACGACCAGCACAAGGACAAAGCTCAGGATTAGCACGCGGTATTTGTATACCCCCTCGGGCAGCAGCTTCATAAAGCCCGATGTGAAGATGGTGGGCTTGTTATAAAAGGGCAGGGTGCTTTTTCCTATGATGCCGCCGAGAACAAAGAGGTTCACGGACCAGAGTCCCGTCATGACGATGATACCGGCCAGCAGGTCGGTGACCTTGAGCTTCACGTGCAGCAGCCCAGTAATACACCCGGCCCCCGCCCCGGCGGGAAAGACAATGATGCAGACAAGCCATGGGTTGACCCCCGCCGTAATGAGCGCTGCGGTGAGACACGCACCGAGGGGGAACGTCCCGTCCACGCTCAAATCCGGAAAATCCAGAATCTTATAGGTCACATAGACGCCGATGACCATGATGCCGTAGATAAACGCTTCCTCCAGAATGTTTTTCAGAAGGGGGAGAATCAGATCCATGACCAGGCTCCTTCACGATGGTTTACAGTTATTCGCTCTCGTCCAGATTTCTGGCATTTGCATAGTCCGCCGGAATGGTGATGCCGAACTTTTCGCAGTTTGCCGCCGAATAGACGGGGGTGGAATCCGATATCACCTGCACCGGCATGGTCATAATATCCGTTCCGCCGAGCACCGCAGCCGCCATCTCCCCGGTCTGCACGCCGAGGCTTATGTAGTCGAGCGACTCAGACGCGACGCAGCCGTTTGTCACCTGCTCCTCCTCACTGCCGAAAACGGGGATACCCGCCTCATCGGTGGCGTGGAGCAGGGTGGAGAGATTATTGACCACATTGTTGTCGGTGAAATTATTGACACAGTCCACACCCTTCGCCACCAGGGCCGCCGCACCGGCGGCAACCTCGGAATCGTTGGTGATGCCCTGCTCTACGACACGGAATCCGTATTCCGGCGCAAGCACCTGAAACTGCTCCAGGTGGGAGATGGAGTTTGCCTCACTTGTGGTATAGAGCACGCCGATGGTATCGGCCTCAGGCATGAGCGCGCGGATCATCTTGAGCTGGCCCTCCAGATTGAGTGCGTCGGCCGTGCCGGTCGCGCCGGTCTGCGGGTCCTCCAGGCTCTGGACAAGCTGGGCATAAATCGGGTCGGAAACGGCGGAGAAGATCAGCGGCACATTCGCCTCCTTCGCGGGCATATAGGCGCTGGTCGCAGCAGGGGTGGCAATGGCGATCATAATGTCGCAGCCGGAGGAGACCATCTGCTTTGCCATCATGTCGCAGGTGGTGATGTCTCCCGTGCCGACCTGGTAATCAATGGTGACGCCGTTTTCCCCATCGACATAGCCTGCCGCCGTAAGGCCCTCAATAATGCCGGTGTAGCAGTTGTCGAGCGACGGATGGGTTGCGTACTGGAGAATGGCGATTCTGACATTCCCCTGCGCAGTTTCTTCTTCCAAGAGCATACTCTCCGACGGTGCGGCACTGTTCTGCGTTCCGTCGCCGGTGCATGCGGCAAGGGTAAGCGCCATTGCCGCGGCGCACGACAGGGACAGAAGCTTTTTGATATGGTTCTTTCTCATGCTATTTTACCTCCACAATTTTGATTTGCGGGCGGCAGGCGGTGCGGAATACAAAAAAACACTCCTGCCCCGTTTCGGGACAAAAGTGCCTCCCACTTCTGCGATACCACCCAAATTGACGCGTGTTGCGCCCACTCGCTTCACGCACCACCATGCGTGCCCGATGGATAACGGGTGGGAACCCGTCGGCACCTACTGAGCGCTTGTGCGCCGTTCAAGCCGCCCTCCAAAGTCCATTCACCGGAGACCTCAGGCCCCGCTTCCACCTGCCGGGGCTCTCTCACACATCGGTTCATCCGGTTACTGCTCTTCATCAAAGGTTTTTTCATAATAACACGTTTATTATAGGGATTTTGGGTGCATTTGTCAAGCCATTTTATATGCGCCGTTGGCAAAACCTTCGCTCGTGTCTATATCATGCTGCCGTCTCTGTGTCTCCCTGTGAAAATATGGCTGCATAATATATCGTCTGCAGCATGGAAAGGCAATACACTTTTCAGGTATCTTTTTTTCCTATTCGGAGATAATAACAAATATCTGAGTGAATTTGGAAGAGAAAAGGTGTTTTGTTCCGATATGAAAGCAGTAATCATGGCCGGGGGTGAGGGGACACGCCTGCGCCCCCTCTCTCTGGGCAGGCCCAAGCCTATGACCCCGCTCTTTGACCGGCCGGTTATGGAGCACATTATATCCCTTCTGCGCCGCCACGGGATCACCGATATTGCCGTTACGTTACAATATATGCCCCGCGTGGTCATGGACTACTTCGGCGATGGGACACAGTTCGGTGTCCGCCTGCACTATTTTGTGGAGGAGCAGCCACTTGGAACAGCGGGAAGCGTCAAAAACTGCATACCGTTTCTGGGCGAGGACGACTTTTTGGTCATCAGCGGGGACGCCGTGTGTGACCTGGACTTATCGGCGTGCATCGCCTTTCACAAGACCCGCCGGTCGATTGCTACCCTTGTGCTCTACGCCCACCCCGCTCCGCTGGAGTATGGGCTGGTGATCACGGAAGAGGACGGGCGCGTAACCGGCTTCATCGAAAAACCCGGCTGGGGGCAGGTGATGACCAATATGGTCAACACCGGCGTGTACCTGCTCACTTCCCTTGCGATGGAGCAGGTGCCCGAGGGTACGCCGTACGACTTTGGCAAAGACCTCTTCCCCTCCCTCCTCAAGCGCGGAGACGCCATGTACGGATACGCGCCGGACGGCTACTGGTGCGACATGGGGGACGGCGACGCCTACCTCCAATGCGTCTCCGACGCGCTCGCTGGCAAGGTTTCGCTGGAGTTCGGCGTGCCGGAAATTTCCCCTGGCGTCTGGTCGGCCATTCCGATCCCCTCGGCGGTCAAGGTGCTGCCGCCCTGTTATATCGGTGCGGACTGCACCATTGGCGAGGACAGCCTCATCGGCTCGCATACCGCGCTCGGCAGGGGCTGCAGCGTCGGGTGCAAGACGATGGTGCAGCACACCGCCATGCACGACGGCGCAGCGGTGGACGACCATGCAACGTTATACGGTGCCATCGTCTGCCGCGGCGCGCGTGTAGCGCGCGGCGCGGTGCTCAACGAGGGCGCGGTGCTGGGGGAAGGGTGCAGCATCGGCGCGCAGAGCGTCATTATGGAGCGCGTCAAAATTTGGCCGAATCGGGTGGTGCCCCCGCAGGCGCGGCAGTGGATTTCTCTGACCGCGGGCGGGCTGCGCGCCCCCCTTAAATTTGCAGACGGCGCGGTGCTGCGCGGCAGTATCGGCGAGGAGCTAACGCCAGAGAGCCTTGTCCTGCTGGGCAATATTATAGGCGGAGAGGGACGCGCCGGGCTGGGCAATGCGGGCGGCGACGGTGCGCGCATGCTCGCGCAGGCCGCCGCGTGCGGCATGTCCGCCGCCGGGTGCCGCATCATTGAGACCGACGCAACCTGTCCTGCCGCCGGAGCTTGGGCAGCCCGGCAAAACGAGCTGCCCACCTCCCTCTTTGTCGAGCAGACCCCCGAGCGGATCTACCTGCATCTGTTTGACGCGTGCGGACTGCCCTTAGGCAGGGCGCGCCAGCGCAAGCTGGAGGGGGCGCTGCTGCGCGGGGAGCAGAGCCGCGTCACCATGCGCCAGATCAGGATGCCGGCGCGCGTAGAGGGCATTGCCGCACACTATGCCCGCGCCGCCGCCGCTTATTCGGGCGGCAGACAGACCTTTGCCCGCGCACTCACCGTCGCCGTCCCCCGCCATACCCCCGCTGACAACACCCTCGCCCAGAGTCTCACGGAGCTTGGTTGCCATGTCCTGCGGGAAGACGCTGAGGGGGTTTCTTCGTTTTACTCAGAACACGGCGGATTCCGTCTGCGCGCACGCGATGAGAGCGGCGTACAGTTTGGCTGGGATACCCTGCTCCCCATGCTCGGCATACTCTCGTTTGCCACAAAACAGAAGGAAATCGCGGTTCCGCCCGCCGCGCCTGCCGCGCTCGAAGCCCTTGCCGCACAGTATAAGGGCCGCGTCCTGCGCCTGACGCGGGACGGTGACAAGGCGCTGGAGCTCTACCGTGCTCTCCCCTTCCTGCGCGATGCCGCCTTCGCCGCGTGCCGCCTGTGTGTGTGGATGGCCAAATACGGCGAAACCCTGCGCACCATAGCCGGACGCATCCCCGCGTTTCGCACCGTCAGCCGGGAAGTGCCCCTCACCGCCGACCGCGGCAGAGTCATGCAAGCCCTCACCCGCTCCGAGCGGAGCGCCGAGCCGATGGGGGAAGGTGTGCGCCTGCATACCGACAGCGGCTGGGTCTATATCGCGCCGCTGACACGCCGCGCTTCCCTGCGCGTCATCGCTGAAGGGCTGGACGCGGAGGTTGCCGACGAGCTGTGCAGCTTTTATATCGAGAAGGCGAAACAGCTCGATAAGGGCAAAGAAAAATAGTAGTGTACTTTTTCCGCACAATATGATATAATGAATAAACTTGATTTGGCTTTATGTGCGGACACCGCACTTGAATATAAGGCAATCCCCCAACTGAATTTGCACATCAGCGGCGAATGGCCGTCCCCTTTTCCAACGTGGCAGGGCTGGAAAGGGCGGACGGAATCGCCTTGATTTGCTATGTTCTTACAGGGGAAGTACATACCGTTATTTTATGGTGTAATTTTTATTGAAATATTCAAAGGAGTGTAATAATAACCTATGGCAGAAAAACTGAAAATCATCTCCCTCGGTGGTCTCAATGAGATCGGAAAGAACCTCACGGTATACGAATA
>JAJBUC010000069.1:0-3862 GCA_020860545.1 Oscillospiraceae bacterium
GTCTACGGGTGCGGCTATGGCGGCTATGGCGAAATGGGCGACGGCACCTTTACCGTTTATAACAAGCAGTTTAAGCATGTGACCGGCGTATACAGCGCCAAGGACCCTGTGGTTCAGATTTCGAATGACGGCTATCATATGTTGGCACTCACCCAAAACGGAACCCTCTGGTCCTGGGGCAAGGGTGACAGAGGAGAGCTGGGCAATGGCGCGCGTGTGCATAAGAATACCCCGCAGAATATCACCTCACTCGTTCCCCTGCAGTCCGGTGAGTCGATTGTGCAGATTGATGCCGGTTATGAGGATATGGCGGTTCTGACCAGCACCGGCAGGCTGCTTGCGTGCGGGACAAGCATGTACGGCGCGCTGGGCATTGGCGGTGACTTCTCCGCGGTTGGAGAGCAATCCACGCTGATGCAGATTTTCTCCGCGCCGGATATCACAAGCGAGATCGTGAACGGCGGGGCAGGCTACTGGAAGCGCTTTATCATCGGTGACGACGGCACAATGTATGCTACCGGATACAATTTCTACGGCAGCCTCGGCGCGGACACCATTTCTCATGGCCTCTATAAGGGCACAACGGTCTATACAGAGCTCAGCTTCCCGTTTGCTTCTACTTACTGCACCGTGAACTTCGATAAAAACGCGGACGATGCGGTCGGCACGATGAATGCGCAGATTGAGCTGAAGAATACAACCACAACACTGAGCCAGAATACATTCAGCCGTCCGGGATATACCTTCGGCGGATGGAGCACCACAGCGACCGGCAGTGCGCAGTATCAAGACCAGGGCAGCATGAAATTCTCATCAGATATGACACTGTATGCAGTCTGGACCTATGACCCCAGCCAGTGGGCGACCGTCAGCTATGATGCAAACGGCGGAACCGGCTCCTCTTCAGATACCTTCCTTCTGGGCGACTATGTGGTGAAATCGGCGGATGAGGCCGGAATTGTTGCCCCGACCGGATACACTTTTGTCGGCTGGAACACCGTTTCAAATCAGTCCGGCCAGCAATACAGTGTAGGCGATACCATTAACTTTGCGGAAAGCCAGGACCTCACACTCTACGCCTCGTGGGAATATACAGCGGGAAATTATCGGACTGTGACCTATGACGCGAATGGCGGACAGGGGGGAACGGCGGTAGACGGCATTGTACCGGGTGCAGTCCATACTGTCTATAGCAATACAGACGCGGGAATCACAAGAGGAACTTGGGAATTCATCGGTTGGAACACAGCGGCAGATGGCTCTGGGACTTCGTATCAGCCCGGAGAAGCATTGACTGTCACTAGCAGTGTTACGCTTTATGCACAATGGCAATATGCGGGAGTATACCGCAATGTTACCTACTTTTCAAGTAATGGAATCGGCGGCGGTTCAGACGGTGATTATCCGGACGGAACCACGTACACGATTAAAGATGCAAGCGATATGGGCATCAGTCTTTCTCCGCTCACATTTTTATATTGGGTAGATACCAATACAGGTGCCATTTATTATGCAGGCGATCAGGTCACGTTAAGTAGCGACCTTTTACTCTCACCGATTTGGGGTTAGTATAACGGCACAAAAGGATTCGGGGCACGCCAACACAGGGATATATATCCCTGTGTTGGTGTAGCCCCATACTCTAAGCCGAAAAGTGGACTATTTTAGTATAGCAATAATTACTAATTATCGGAATATGAATTTACATATGAGGAGGGTAATGAGGTGAAATATGGATTAAAAAAGGGATTGGCACTGCTCCTGACATTGTGTATGTTATTTAGTGTAGTGCAGCCCGTTACTTATGCCATTTCTTCAGAAACACCGGTGGCATCAGAGGAACTGTATGATGCAGGCGAATCTGCAGAGACAGATCAGTCTGCGGAGGCTGAGGAGCCTGCGGAGGCTGAGGAGCCTGCGGAGGCTGAGGAGCCTGCGGAGACGGAGGAGCCTGCGGAGACGGAGGAGCCTGCGGAGACGGAGGAACCTGCGGAGACGGAGGAACCTGCGGAGACGGAGGAGCCTGCGGAGACGGAGGCGTCTGCGGAGACGGAGGAGCCTGCGGAGACGGAGGCGTCTGCGCAGGCGGAGCAATCCACGGAGACGGAGGCAGAGACGGAACAATGGGAGTATGTTCGTACAGAACATTACTATATCATCTACGATGGTGTTGATCTCGGAACTACCCTACTTGACAGCGGTGAGATGGATGGAACTTATACTATTCAGGATGCAACAAAGCTTGGCATCACTTTCGTTGGGTTTTCTGTATTAAGCTGGAATACAGCGCCGGACGGCAGCGGTGAGACATATGCTTTCGGTGATGTCATTCGATTGACAGACAATATGCACCTATATGCGCAGTGGGGGCCTTTCAGCGGCATAAAAATGGTCGGAATCACACCTTTTTCCACTAGTATTCTGGTGTCATATGAGAAGACAGTTGAGGATGCAGTTTACACGAGCGGGTCACCTATAACAGAATATGTGGATTCAGGTGAGCCTTATACGATTAAAACCGCCTATGCGGCGGGTGTTTCCTGCGAAGGCAGGACATTTACCGGATGGAATACCCAGCCGGATGGGACGGGTACGGCATATCAGCCTGGAGACCTGGTGGAGTTTACAGAAAACACCTCGCTTTATGCGCAATGGCAGGACAATCCGGATAATACGTACGAAGTGATGTATGACACCGTGCTTGGCTCTGTAACATTTGATGCGAACGGCGGGACTCTATATACGGAAAATCAGCGTTATACGTATGGCGATACCTATGTAATTAAGAGTGTCAGTGAATTGGGCGGACTCACTATGCCGACTGGATTTTCGTTTGTTGGCTGGTTTAGTGAGAGAAGCGGAAATGGTGTTCAGTTCCAGCCCGGTGCAAGCGTAACAATGACGGAGAACTTGATCTTATATGCATGCTATGAGGCAACCGGTAGTCTAACAACAGTAGTGTATTATGATAACTATGGTAGTTCCACTGACTATCAGATTCAAAACTTAGTGTACATAGGACCATATACGGTAGCGTCCCTACAAGACCTCGGCGTGAGCTGGGCCCATTCAGGGTATAAGCTCACCGGATGGAACACAGCCGCGGACGGCTCGGGGACCAATTATGCGGCGGGCGAAGCGATTGCGCTGTCTACCACGCTTATGCTATACGGAGTTTGGGAGATTGACCCGGATCAATGGGTAACCATCACATACGATGCCAATGGCGGTACAGGCGTGATGGACAGCGATGAGGTGCTGAAAGACTACCCATATACACTGAGTGCAAATGCATTTACCCGGTCTGGCTACATATTTGATGGCTGGAGCACGGATCCAAACAGTACTACGCGTGAATATGTGGATCAGGCTACCATCACGCCGACGCAGGACACCACGCTGTACGCAGTGTGGGAATCGCTTGGGCACAGCCTGACGAAAGAGTCCACAGTGGAAACGGTTGAGGTGGGTGATCAGTTTACCTATACCATAACCGCTGAAAACAACGGTAACTATGATTGGACGGACGTGATTGGTGAGGATGTTCTGCCGAGTACGCTGGACTATGTTACTTACACAAGCACTGACGGCGTGACGGTCGCGGAGAGCGGCGGGACCCTGACCATCAATTTCGGAACTTTGTCGCCGGGCGTTGCCAAAACCGTGTATATTACGGTCAAGGTGAATAGCACCGCCGTGCCGGGTGATGTAATTAAGAACAGCGTTACCGCGGATGACGCGACAGGTACCGACCCCAACGAACCCAAGGTAGTGGAGCACAGCGTCACGAAGACATCCGACGCGGACGAGGTACAGGCCGGGGACACCTTCAAGTATACGATCACGGCGGAGAACAAGGGGA
>JAJBUC010000069.1:3962-13943 GCA_020860545.1 Oscillospiraceae bacterium
AGATCACAGACCCGAATCCGCCTGAGGTGGTGGAGCACAGCGTCACGAAGACGTCCGACGCAACAACAGTACAGGTTGGCGACCAATACGTTTACGAAATCACAGCGACGAACAAAGGCGATGTGGACTGGGAGAACGTCGTTGCCGAGGACATTCTGGTTGACGCTCTGACCTATGTATCAGCCGATGGGGACGCAACAGTGACCTCTGACGGCCAGGTTTTGAGCATTGACTTCGGGACCATTGCGGCAGGCGAGAGCAAGACGGTATATATTACCGTATTGGTCAATGACAATGCTGTGGTGGGTGAGACAATCGAAAATACCGTCACCATAGGAGACAATAAGGGCACCGACCCGGATGGCCCTGAAATTGAGGAAAAGGCCGCTGAGACGCACACGGTATACTACAACGCCAATGGTGGTACGGGGGAATATTCCGTATCGGTTACGACCGGTGACATATATACCGTACTGACCCCGGCTTCGGTTGGCATTACACGCAGCGGTTACACCTTTACGAGATGGAACACCAGTGCCGATGGCAGCGGGACAAGCTACACCAGCGGCAGTACCATCACGATTGCTGATGCAGACATTACACTCTATGCGCAATGGAACAGCAGCAGCGGCGGTGGTGGCGGTGGCTCCACAACCTACAAGGTGAAGTATGATGGCAATGGCAACACCGGGGGTAGTGTTCCGACGGACAGCAAAAGTTATAGCAGCGGTGCCACAGTGACTGTGCTGGACAATACTGGAGAACTGGTAAAGACCAGCTACACATTTGCCGGATGGAACACAGCCGCAGATGGCAGTGGGACGACCTACAAAGCCGGGGGCACATTTAAGATTACCTCAACAACCACGCTATACGCTGTCTGGACTACAGGAAGCAGTGGCAGTGGCGGCGGTTCGTCAACGATTAATGACAGTGATGTTCCGCTGGCTTCGCTGACCACCGACCACATCTGGTATATTCAAGGCTATCCGCAGAACAAAGTCGGACCGGACAATAACCTGACGCGCGCAGAGGCGGCGGCTATCTTCTACCGTCTGGTCGATGATTCCAGTAAGGATCAGAAAAGCTTTACCAACAGCTTTAGCGATGTGAGCGAGTCCAACTGGTATTACCATGAAGTGTCCTACCTTGCCAACTATAAGATCATCCTTGGCTATGAGGACGGCACCTTCCGAGGGGATGCATTTATCTCCCGTGCGGAATTCGCGGCCATTGCCTCCCGCTTTGATACGCTGACGCTTACCGAAGACAATGCGTTCGAAGATGTAAGCAGCAGCCACTGGGCGGTACGCTATATCAACAGCGCCGCGGCCAAGGGCTGGATCACCGGCTACTCCGACGGCACCTTCCGGCCTGACCAGAACATTACCCGCGCCGAGACGGTGGCCCTGGTCAACCGTGAGTTGAACCGGGCGCTCACGGCGGCAAACGAGCCGGACGACCTGCATGTCTATGCCGATCTGGATTCCTCCCATTGGGCTTACTACGACATTATGGAGGCATCCCATACCCATGATTACGATCTGGATAGCAACCAGGACGAGGTGTGGACCAGCTACAGCTATGCAAAGGACTGAGCGTAACGTAATGGCATAAAAATAAACTGCACCCCGGAAGTTGGACAGTATGGTATACTGAACAACGGAAGGGGTGCAGTTTCCTATCGGTGGCGGGGGTCGCGATAGGCCGTTTTCTTTTGGAGCATATATGAACGGTCCCACCGGGCCTACAGGCCCCACGGGTGCCACAGGTGTCACAGGCCCTGCGGGAGCCACAGGTGCCACGGGCGAAACCGGGCCGACCGGAGCGGGGTTTGCGACTGCCTATTTCAACGCGGTATATAGCGGCGGGCAGCAGGAAATCGTCCCGGAAGGGGACGTTACCTTTCTCCTCGCGATTTCTTCGGCAGATGATTTTTCATTTACGTCGGGCAGCACAGCCATCACGGTCAATACAGGCGGCGTATATTTTATCGAATATATCCTATGCATGCGCCCGACGGCAGATAATGTGCTCAACGCGGCATTTGCAGTGACCATCAACGGTCTGGAATTCCCGCTTTCCTTCTTTGGAGAATTCAACAATCAGCTCAATGACTCTACCCGCATTAACCTCACCGGGTCATTTGTTGCCACGATACCGGATGGTGCCTTCCTTACACTGCGCAACAAAGCGGACACATCGGTGATTCTCGCCGGAACAGGTATAGATTTTCAGGCGGTCAACTGCAGTGCCATTACGTTGATACGCATCGCCAATGCATAGGCCTGCATAAAACAGCTCCACCGAACTCAGACTGTCGGCCGCCTGCGTTCGGGGGAGTATTGTTTTTTCCTATGCTATACGAGAGAGAAATGCTCTTTTCCGGCACCACAGATTGGGCAGCGGTAGTCATCGGGCAGGGATTCAAAGGGGACATCGCCGTCGTATTCATAGTGACACACGCTGCAGACCCATTTCTTTTGGCTGGCCGCCGCCCCGCCATCCAGCGTGCCGCCGCTTTTCAGGGTGCGGTAGTCGCCGTAGGACATGGAAATCCCGTCGCTCAGCGTCAGCGCGTCACGCACATCACACAGGAATAACTGGTGTGTGCCGAGGTCAATGGCCTCAGATACCTCCAGCGCGAAACGCGCGTTCATCCCGTCGGTTAAAAACGGGTTGCCGTTGTGGTCGGTCTCGTAGGGCATGGTGAATTTATTCATATCCCGACCGGACTGCATCCCAAAATGCAGAATCTGATCGAGTGGAAATTGCCGTGAGAGGAGGGTGAGCGATGCACTGCGCTTTTGCATTAACAACTCGGTGGTATAGTTTTGCTTCTGCATGGTCATGAGGATGCGCGGCGGCTCTGACGTCGCCTGCGCCGCAGTGTTGATGATACAGCCGTTATAGTTGCCTTCCTGCTCGACGCCGACGAGAAATAGCCCGTAGGTGAACTTAAAAAAAGCGGTGTTATCCATTGTGTTGTCCTCCTTATTATTGATGTTATCCCTTTGGTTTTACAATGAGGTTTACCAGCTTGTTTTTTACCAAAATGGTTTTTATAATCTCGGTTCCCTCGGTGAACTTCGCCACCTTTGGGTCACGCAGCGCAGCGGAAACGACCGTCTCCTCGTCGCTGTCTGTGGGCACAAGAACGGTGCCGCGCAGCTTGCCGCCGACCTGAACTGCCATCTGCACGCTCGCCTCCATCGTCTTGCTTTCGTCGTAAACCGGCCACGGCTGGCAGCATGCCATGCCACCGGCAAAGCCGAGTTTTTCCCACAGCTCTTCGGCGATGTGGGGGGCAAACGGGGAGAGGAGCAACAGGAATGTTTTGAGGTCCCCCTTGGAGCAGCCGTTTTGATAGAAGTCGTTGACAAGCGCCATCAGTGTGGCAATGGCCGTGTTAAACTTCATTGCCTCGATATCCTGCCCGACTTTTCGAATGGCCTTATGAAGGGCGCTTTCGTTTGCGGGGGTGTAGGAGAGGGAGTCCGTATATGCCAGATTCCAGACGCGGTCGAGAAAGCGCTTGCAGCCCTTGACGGCGTTGTCCGACCACGCAGCGGCCTTTTCAAAATCACCGATGAACATAATATAAAGCCGCATGGTATCCGCGCCGTACTGATGAATCACATCGGTGGGATTGATGACATTCCCGCGGGATTTCGACATCTTCTCCCCGCCCTCGCCGAGTATCATGCCGTGGCTGGTGCGCTTGGCGTATGGCTCCTTGGTGGGCGCGACGCCGATGTCATAGAGGAACTTGTTCCAAAAGCGGGAGTAGAGCAGGTGGAGCGTGGTGTGCTCCATGCCGCCGTTATACCAGTCCACCGGTACCCAGTAATGAAGCGCCTCCTGCGAGGCAAGGGCCTTGTCATTGTCCGGGTCGGCATAGCGCAGAAAATACCAGGACGAGCCGGCCCACTGGGGCATGGTGTCCGTTTCGCGCCGCGCCGCGCCGCCGCAGTGCGGGCAGGTGGTAGACACCCAATCGGTCATTTTGGAGAGGGGGGACTCGCCGTTTTCCGTCGGCTCGTAGCTCTCCACATTGGGCAGCTCCAGCGGTAGGGCTTCCTCCGGCAGGGGAACCCAACCGCATGTGTCGCACCAGACCATGGGGATGGGCTCGCCCCAGTAGCGCTGGCGGGAGAAGACCCAGTCGCGCAGCTTGTAGTTGACCTTTTCCTCGCCGATGCCCCGCTCCGTGAGCCACCGGGTCATAGCGGGGATCGCCTGCCTGACTGTGAGCCCGTCGAGCACACCGGAATTGACCAAAATAGCTGTGTCATCTTTAGATGTAAAGGCTTCTTCCTTCACATTGCCACCCTGCACAACCTCGACAATGGGCAGGCCGTACTTTTTGGCAAACGCCCAGTCGCGGGTATCATGCGCCGGAACTGCCATGATGGCCCCGGTGCCGTAGGTGACGAGCACATAGTCGGAGATAAAGATGGGGATCTCCTGCCCCGTTGCGGGGTTCACGGCGCGCACCCCTTCGAGCCGCACACCGGTCTTCTCCTTGTCCGCGTTCAGCTCCGCGCGCTCAAAGTCCGACTTGTGTCCCGCTGCCTCCGCGTAGGCCGCGACTTCCTCCCAATTTTCCAGCTTGTCCGCCCACTGCTTCACAAGGGGATGCTCCGGCGCGATGACCATATAGGTCGCACCATAGAGGGTATCCGGCCGGGTGGTGAAGATACGCAGGGTGTCCCCCGCAGTGGTCTGAAAATTCACCTCCGCGCCGGAGGAGCGCCCGATCCAGTTTTTCTGCTGGGTCGTGACGCGCTCCTGGAAGTTGAGCCCGTCGAGGTCGTCAATCAGGCGCTGGGCGTAGGCGGTGATTTTCAGCATCCACTGGCTTTTTTCCTTGCGCACGACCGGCGCGCCGCAACGCTCACAGCCGCCGTCCACCACCTCTTCATTTGCCAGCACGCACTTGCAGGAGGTGCACCAGTTGACAGGCATGGTACTCTTATAGGCGAGCCCGTTTTTGTACAGCTGCAGAAAAATCCACTGTGTCCACTTATAGTAGCGCGGATCGGTGGTGTTAATCTCGCGGTCCCAGTCGAAGGAGTAGCCGAGCATTTGCAGCTGCTTGCGAAATGCGGCAATATTGTCCTCGGTCACTTTGGCCGGGTGGATGTGGTTTTTGATGGCGTAATTCTCTGTGGGGAGCCCGAAGGCGTCATACCCCATGGGGAACAGGACGTTATAGCCGTCCATGCGGCGCTTGCGCGCGACAACGTCCATCGCGGTGTACGGGCGGGCGTGTCCCACATGCAGCCCCTGACCGGAGGGATAGGGAAACTCCACCAGCGCATAGAATTTCGGCTTTTCACTGCCCGTCTCACAGCGAAAGGGCTTTTCCTCCAGCCACTTCTTTTGCCATTTTGGTTCAATACCGGAAAAATCGTATTTCAAGATTCATCACGCATCCTACTCTTCAGTGTTATCTTATAGTATTATAATCGGACAGGGCTTATTTTGCAAGTGCCGACAGGCAGGGGATACCTATGGTTGCGTGCGACGAAAGGTTTTCTAAAGAAATGCATGGTATCATCATTGCTTATCACGAAAGAATTCAGGAGGTGAACCAATATGAAAGTGCTGTTAATTGAGGATGATGAAATGCTGGCCGAGGCCGTGTCACAGATTCTGATCAAGAACAATTATTCCGTTGACGTCAGCCATGACGGGGAGTATGGACTGGATTGCGCGCTTTGCGGCATATACGACATCATTCTTCTGGATGTCATGCTGCCGGTACTCGACGGGATGCAGGTGTTGCGGCAGATGCGGCAGGAGGGGATCACAACACCCGTTATCATGCTGACGGCCAGGGGAGAACTGCGCGACAGGATACGTGGGCTGGATTGCGGAGCCGATGACTATGTGGCAAAGCCGTTTGAGACCGAGGAACTGCTTGCCCGTATGCGTGCAGTCATCCGGCGCAAGGGGGAATACCACAATGGAGGCAAGCTGGCTTATGGGGATTTGTCCTTCAATCCGCATACGAAGGAGATAGAACGAGAAGGCCAAATGCTTCTGCTGAGTACCAAGGAAAGCCAGCTGCTTGAATTGCTGATTGCATATGCGCCGTGTGCGCTGTCCAAAGAGCGTATTATTGAAAAGCTGTGGGGTTATGATACGGATGCGTCCGACAGCCATGTGGAAACCCATGTATCCCTGCTGCGAAAAAAACTGCGTCAGGTGGGCAGCCGGTCCATGATACGAGGTATCCGTGGTGTGGGTTACCTTCTGTGTGATAACCGATGAGGTGCGTATGATTATCAAACTACGAAATCGGCTGATTGCCGCGATTATGGTCTTTGTCTCCATCATTGTGCTTGTCGCTTTTCTTGCGATCTATATGACAACCTATGTACGCATCTATCATGAAAATTTGGAGAAGGTAAACAGTGAGGAGATTATTACGGTCACCTCCGATGGACAAATGGTGCTGGATGGCCAGGTGATCACAGATGCCTTTGTTATCAACAGAATATCACCATCCCTGGGTGTATATTTCAATTTAATTACCAATGCTTCCGGCGATTTAGTCTGGATCGACTCGGCACTTGCTCTAAATATGGAAGATTATGAGGCGGCGGCGCGCATCGCCGTCGAGAACCCGGACGGTGCTACCGCAGAGTTTGGGGGTCGGATATGGCAGTATGCCACAGCATTGTCCGATGGGCTTCAGCTCGATTATGGCGATAGCGCTGCAGCGCCTGAGGACCTGACGTTTATCCGGTTTCTTGATGTCACCGACTCGCATCAAACGCTGAACAACCTGCTCATTACACTCGTTGGCCTGTATATCGTGCTGATGATTGTTTTCTTTTTATTGGCCCGGTACTTTGCGGGACGCGCCATCCGGCCAATGGCGGAGGCGTGGGAGAGCCAGCGGCAGTTTGTCGCCGATGCGTCCCATGAACTGAAAACGCCGATCAGCACCCTGAATACCAATCTTGATATTCTCTATGCCAGCCGGGAGGACACCATTCAGGATCAAATCAAATGGCTGGACAACAGCAAAAAAGTACTTTCCCGCATGATGGCGTTGATGCAAAGTATGCTGGAGCTTGCAAAGGTCGATGAAATGAGCGATGCGTACCATGTAGAAGAGGTGCTTGTCGCCCGTCTGCTTGATGAGGCCGAAGATGGGTATGCGCCTCTGGCAGAGAAAAAGAATGTTGCCATTATAAAAAGTGCAGATGAAGATGTCCGTATCTGTTCCAATGCTAGTATGCTCCAGCAGATCATAGGGATTCTGATGGACAACGCGGTGAAATACACGAATGAGGGTGGTGAAATACAGATGTCTGCCTATGCGGAGAAAGGTGAAGCGGTCATCAAAATTCAGAATACCGGTGATGGGATTTCTCCCGCGGATATGGATAAGATATTCGACCGCTTTTACCGGGGCGACAAGGCGCGGGTCTACCGGGAAGGGAATTATGGCCTCGGCCTATCCATTGCAAAGTCCGTTGTGGAAAAGCTTGGCGGCAAAATTCATGTGCAGAGCAATGCCGAACGCACCGTTTTTACCGTAAACGTACCGAACCAAAAACCCCGGCGTGCTTGAGCATCTTTCTTTTTGGACTTGAGGTTTCCTAAAGGTTAGCATCTTATCATCCTGTTACACTAATCTTAAGGAGGACAAATCCATGAAAAGAAAATCCAAACCAATGCGCATCGCGACCATGCTGCTGTGCAGTGCCATGCTGGCGGGCGCGCTTGCCGGGTGCAAGGTCAGCGGTACAGGAAACGAATCGTCAGCAAGTGTGATTCCAGATCAGACAAAGACGTTGTCTACCGCATCAACATCTGCTGCCCTGGAGGGGCTTGACATGAATGTGGAGCCTACACGCGCACAGTATGTGACGCTGGCGGAAACGCTCGCGGACTTGTATCAGCAAAACCCGGATGACACTGCGGTGGCGCTTTCCTATGCTGAAAAGCTGCTGCAATTGGGCGATGCTGCAGAGGCAAAGGAAATACTCGCACCGATGCTTGCCGGTGAAACGCCAGACCCACAGGCCATTTTCCTTTCCGCGCAAATCGAATATCTCATGGGGCAGTATACCCAGGCAGAGAGCTTATACAACACACTGCGCAATGAATATCCAGCATACAAAGCTGAGGCTGAATCCGGCCTCACATACGTCTATTACCAGACAAACGAGTATCAAAAGGTGCAGAACCTGTCCGGGGACAGCACCACTGAGGCCAATATCGGCGCGCTGATGCAGGCCTTTGGCAGCAGAGAGCCCTACCAGATCAGCTGGAGCGGAGAAGAAAAAACAACAATTCCGTTTGTGGTGACGGACCCGCTTCCCGTTGTCCAGCTGGAAGCAAACGGCCAGCTGATGAACTTTATGATCGACACCGGAGCGGGAGAGACCTATCTGGATGAAGCGGCCGCTGAGGCACTTGGCGTTCATTCTGTCGCAACAGACGTGGGAGAATATGCCGGAGGCGTCTCTGTTGAAACGCAGTATGGAATTTTAAACTCTCTGAAACTCAACGGCGTTACACTGGAATCCATTCCAGTCAATATTGCTGACATTAGCGGCCAGTTTTCTGCCGACTATGACTTTGAGATCAGCGGTATCATTGGCACGGGGGTATTCAGCCAGTTCCTGACCACCATGGATTACATCAACGGCGCGCTGATCTTACAGCCCAAGGGCCAGCATGCGCAGACAGAAACTGCTGTTTCAGAGCTAACGTTTTTGAAAGCAACGACCCACTTTATGCTGTGCAAAGCCAGTATAAACGGCAAAGAAATGATGCTCTTCCCTGATTCAGGCTTGGCGGCGGACGCATCGCTCGTGCTTCCAATGGGTACGCTGGACTATGCGGGCATTTCCATCCCTGAGCTATTTAATGCCGCAGAAGAAGGTGCCACAGGCGGATTGGGGGGCGCAGATTTTTCTGTAGGCTACGTCACCGCAGATACCTATGAAATGGGGGATTTGCCAACAGTCTATGATATGAGAGGCATGTACGGTGTTTTCACTGAGGTCTATTATTTTCATGAGGAGATAGGGCTCTTTGTAGACGGCATCATCAGCCATAATTACCTGAAAGATTACATTTGGACCATTGATTTTGACACGATGACCATGACATTTTCCAAGTAACCAATCATTCCGATTCCTCAAAGGCCGCTGCATACGGCCATGGCCTTTTGGGAAAGTTTTTCAGGCTTACGCTGGTAACGCACATATATTCAAAAGGAGCCCAATATGCACAAAACGAAAAAATCAATCCTGCTATTTCTTATCCTATGTTTTGCTTTTAGCTCCATCTTCTATTATCTTGTGATTGTCCATGACCTTCAGGAATCTGTCTGCTTGCTTATGTGGTGTCCAGGCATTGCTGCAATTATAGTGAGCCGAATCTACCATCGTGGTGAGAATGCCCTGCATTTTAGAAAATGTCAGCTGAAATATGTACTTGCCGGCATATGGATTCCATTGTTGTATTGGGGCATTTCCTATGGAATCTATCTGCTGATTTATGGGACAGAGGTCATAGTTGGGAATATGCTTTTTACTTTGATAAAAATGCCGGGCATACTGCTATTGAATCTATCCATTTATTTTATTACTGCAATGGGCGAAGAAATCGGATGGCGCGGTTATCTGGTCCCGAAGCTAAATGAACTTTTTGGCTTTGCGCGAGGTGCATTGTTGAGTGGCGTAATTTGGTTTTTATGGCATCTCCCATTATTTTTGATAGGGTATATGTCTGATATTCCGCTTTGGTATCAAGTACCTGTTTTGGCATTGCTGTGCATTACATTATCTTATACCATGTTTTACGTCAGTACAAAATCCAAAAGTGTATGGCCTGCCATACTGCTCCACTTTATACATAACTTTGTTGCGCAATTGCTGCTGGATCAATCGATTGGTGGAGAAATGCGCCCCTATCTTGTCGGTGAAACCGGGATTATCTCTTTAGTAG
>JAJBUC010000005.1:0-18785 GCA_020860545.1 Oscillospiraceae bacterium
AAATACAGCATATCCATTAAAAATATTAATTTGAAGTGATTTTTGATGTTCCTCTACTGGTAAGCCAAATTGATTTTGCCATTCGGTGGGAAAAACAGGTGCACAGGATGACCGAGGTTTTTCTCCGTTCCGATTAATACGCTGGTAAACTTCTGATGCCTGAAGATCAAAGACAATAAGATATTTACCATTGGATTGGATCAGCTTCCCCATCAGTTTATAGCGATGGTCGGGATTCCAGTCCATTAATTGGACAATCTTTGCGAAGAACATTCTGCAAGTAAGGTGGCGTGGTTTTCTCTTCCCATTCTTTTTGTTGATTCCGCACCAAAGAAAGGAATCCTTTTCATCTTCATGACAAGGTGTAAGCAGGAGCATCATTTCCTCTGGATGCACAAGTATTTGCACATAATCAATTTGTGGCAGTTTATTTAAGCAGGCGGTATTTACTGAGAATTTGCTATTATTAAATGTAATAGATGGTTCGTGGATATGAGCAAAAAATTCGCCTCTTACAACCGGATATCCTTGATATGACAATGTATCGTCATTCATTATTTCATCATCTGCAGATGAAATAAAGGTGCTTTTTGCATCTTCCACCAAATCACCCTCCATTCTGCCTTATGTCTTCTATAATTTGAGCTATATGAATTTTTAGGTTTTCGCCACTCGTCACATGTAAAGGCGATTTGTTATAGGCTTGTCCCTCTGATTGAATATTCCACTCTCCGGTTTCTGAAAAGATGAGCAATTCCTGCGCTTGGGCGTGACGGTAATAATCACTGCCAAAGTTTTCTGCCCACTGAGCAGGATATGCGCAAATGGATTTTGACGTTGCAATAAGAGGTTTAATATTTGAAAATATGCGGCGTTCAGCAGTGGCTGCCAACGCTTCACCCATCGAATTGGATGGAATGAATATCTCAGTTTCCCGCATGTCGAACACATAGACCGATTCATCATCGTTTTGCTTTCGGATTCCCCGAATTCGATATTTACAATCAGCCTCCCAACCATAAATTTCATATATGGTTTTCAAAAAAGCGGCACCACTGATTGTGCGGGGCTGGTAGGTTTCTTCTTTTAACACAGCCCAACGAATGGCATTACGGTTTTGGCTTGTAGTAGGACGAACAGCCAGAAGATGTTGGTCCGGATGAAGCAACATCTCGACGAAAGAAATGTTGTTCATTTTGCGAATACATTCTGCACCGAATTTCAGTTCATTGCTTGAAAAGGTAACGCAGGGTTTTAAAACGCTGTCAAAAAACTGTGATCTTGCGATTTCATAACCTCTCAAATCAAAATCCCCGGACTGCGCCTCCACCGCTATGCAATTATCCGAAATAGCACCTAGATTGCAAATACTTCTGGATGCGCATATGTAATCCTCTGCCGAGAACCCCGCCCATCTCGGGTTAATGGATACAAAACCTTTTAGTGCACCTTCGGCGATGACCTGAAGGTCAGGGAGTATTCCCCTATTTCCGTATTTTGCGTTGCTGATCAAGTGCTGAACAGCGATAAAGTCGTCCCTTGAAATAATCGCTTCATGATGACCCCTATCGCGGTATTGATTTCGATTTCCCCTGTTTTTTCTGGATTTGTGGTTTAAGTAGCTTGGCGTCCAAGTCTTTCTTGCAAGGATATCACCACAATGACGTTCGTTTTGCAATATCTGTAGTATCGAGCCGGGCGCCCATTGCGTGTTTTTCTTTTTGGTTTTTTGTCCAAGTGAGGACAAGGTATCAGCAATCTGTTGGCAGGTGTAACCATACAGGTACATAAAGAATATGAGACGAACAGTTTTTGCCTCTTCCTCATTGATTATAAGGTTTCCGTCCTCATCGTGATCATAGCCGAGTAAAGTCGGTGTAAGATATATCCTACTGCTGAAACGCATTTCGATGGATACGTCCATGCTTTTGCTTTTATTATGGCTCTCCTCCTGTGCTAATGTTGCAATGAAGGACAGACCCATTTCACTGTCGGGGTCAAGGGTATAGATGTTTTCAGTTTCAAAGAAAACGCCTATGGGCGGCTGTAGCGCCTTTAATTCCCGTACATGGCCAATACAATCGAGTACGTTGCGCGCGAATCTGGATACGCTCTTTGTTATGATGAGATCAATTTTCCCCTCTTTACAATCTCTAATCATTTTTATAAAAGCATCCCGATGGTGTAGCGATGTACCCGTGATTCCTTCGTCAGCATAAATTTCTGAGAGTTTCCAACTGGGATGTCGATCAATTGCATCCCTGTAATAATTCTTTTGGAGCTCATATGATGATGTTTGCCGAGGGTCACCTGTAGACACTCTGGCATAGACAGCCACACGCTTTTCACTTTTGTCCTCATGAAAATTTTCAGTTGGAGTCGCTGGAATAATCTCAAGATTATCCTTGTTGGCGTTCTTATACCGGGCACGTATTTTATCTTTCTGTTGCATGATGTTACGTTGTTCTTCAGAATTTATCATAGTTTCACCCTTTGTCTACAGATAGTCCGAGCATCATGTTATCAAAAGGAAAACAGAAATGAAATAGACCACAGGTCAACGAATTAACCGGCAGTCTATATTTCAAAAAAATTTTGAATTTTTTTCGATTGGCCGATATTCTCAATTGTAAAGGGGTTGCTATATTGTGATAGATTATACATTGATTGGAAGGCGCATAGAAGAAACAAGAAAACTGAGAAAGATTTCACAGGCAGAGCTTGCTGAACGAACTGACCTGTCGTTATCCTATATAAGTTTCATTGAGAATGCCAAAAAGAAGGCCAGTTTACAATCGTTGGTCGTTATCGCCGAGGTCATAGGGACTACAATTGACACGCTACTCAGCGGAAATCAAGGTAACGGACAGGGCGAATATTATAATGAAATTATGCTTTTAATGGAGGATTGCACCAACTATGAAAAACAGATAATATTTGAACAGGTCCTTTCCTTGAAATCTTCGCTAAGAGATAACCAAGGCCTGTTAAAGCCATGAGAATCTTTGCGTTTTAGCGTGAAGGAAGATGCCGCCTAAAAAGACCGGGGCTAATGCGGGCGTCATCATAGACCGACCCTCCGTTGTTGTTAGCTATGGTTTGGGGCTTCCTTGTTGTGTTCCCGAAAAAATGATTGTTGCCCGGTCACCGTAAAATGGCCGATAGTTGAGCGCCCATGGGTGATATAGCCCTCAAATATGATATCACTGCTTGCGGCAAACACATTTTGAAGGGGGACCAGTGGTTGCGAGCACCGCCATAAGCAGAATTGCGGCGATGATACGCTTTGGGTGTTAACTGCGGCAAAAACCATGTGAGGGGCCGCATATCCCTTGCCGTCTTTGCCCATTAGCTTTCGATTTCGTGCAAATAAAAAGGGCCCTCACAATAACGTGAAACTGTCAAATGCACAACCCAAGCAAATGATAGAGGAAATGAAGAAAAATGCGGTCAATGGAAAGAAAAGAACTTGTTATTTCCCGCGAGAGATGGTAATATGTATTTAGAATCTGGTTATAGCTGACTTTATATCTGTGGGGGCAAATTATAAATACAGAGGTTAGCAGATGCGCAAAGCAATTGCAAAGCAAGGGTTTGTTCGATAGGGAAGCAAAACTTTCCTTGTCCTTGGGAAGGATGAGATTCCCGGTTCAAATCCGGGTAACAGCTTCAACAATACAAAAACGCAGAGAACGGGAAAATAGCGCACGATACTGCCCACGCAGAGAGGAACGGTCACAGGCTGAAAGCCGTCCTGCAGCAGGTGCGCTTGGTTCGCCCGGGAGCGGCCACGGGGAAAGACGCGGACGGATGCTGCCCGTTATGCAGCGGCAAGTGTGTGTGGATATATGATATCCGCGCAAATCGTGGGTGGTACCGCGGAAGGTTGGCCTTTCGTCCCTGTTACAGGGATGACAGGCTTTTTTGTTTTATTAGGAGGTAATGATGAAAGAAAAGCTAGAAGATATTCGCAGGGAAGCGCTCTCGGAGCTGAACGCAGCGGCGGATACGCAGAGTGTGGAGGGGGTGCGCATCAAGTATCTGGGGAAAAAGGGCGCGCTGACCGCAGTGCTCAAGCAGATGGGAACGCTTTCCGGTGAAGAGCGCCCCGTTATGGGGCAGTTGGCAAACGAGGTGCGCGAAGCGCTTACGGCGGCGCTTGCCAAACGGCAGTCCGAGCTGGAGGCAGAATTGCTGGAGGCGCGTCTTGTATCGGAGACGCTGGACGTCACCATCCCGGGGAAACGCCCGGCGCTAGGGCATAAACATCCGATGACGATTGCGCTCGATGAACTCAAGGATATTTTTATTGGAATGGGCTTTGCAATTGCAGACGGGCCCGAAATCGAGCTCGCCTCTTATAATTTTACTAAACTGAACACGGCAGAGGGGCATCCCGCGCGTGAGTGGGGCGATACTTTTTATATGGCGGAGGATTCCTCCGTCCTGTTGCGCACCCAGACCTCACCCATGCAAATCCGCGTCATGGAGGCGCAGGCCCCCCCCATCCGCATCATCGCGCCGGGTCGTGTATACCGCAAGGACGAGGTGGACGCCACGCACTCCCCGATGTTCCATCAGGTGGAGGGGCTGGTGGTAGACAAAGGGATTACGATGGCGGATTTGAAAGGCACCCTCAACCAGTTTGTGGAGAAGCTCTATGGAAAAGGGACGAAGACCCGCTTTCGCCCCCACCACTTTCCGTTTACCGAACCGTCCTGCGAGGTAGACGTGCTCTGCCACGGCTGCGGCGGCGCGGGCTGTCGTATCTGCAAAGACGAGGGCTGGATTGAGCTGCTCGGCGCGGGGATGGTGCACCCCAAAGTACTCTCCGGCTGTGGGATTGACACGGAGGTCTACTCCGGCTTTGCCTTTGGTATCGGTGTAGAGCGCATGGCAATGCAGCGCTTTGAGATTACCGATCTGCGCCTGATATTCGAAAATGACGTGCGCTTTCTGGCGCAGTTTTGAGGAGGGGTATGCGTGAAATGTTCCCGTAACTGGCTCAAGGAATTTGTAGATATCCACGCCGATGATAAGGCGTATGCCGAGGCGATGACGCTATCCGGATCCAAGGTGGAGGGTACCGTGTCTCCTGCGGCGGAAATAAAAAATGTCGTTGTCGGCTATGTGGCCGCGATGGAGCCACACCCCGATTCCGACCATATGTTTGTCTGCCGGGTGGATGTCGGCGGGCATACGGTGCAGGTTGTCACAGGCGCGCAGAATGTCAAATTGGGGGACTATGTGCCGACCGCGCTGCACGGCTCCGTCCTCCCCGGCGGTGTGCACATTGAGACCGGCGTGTTACGCGGTGTGGAGAGTTGCGGTATGCTCTGCTCCCTCAAAGAACTGGGCCTGACCACCCATGATTTTCCCTATGCCATCGAGGACGGTATATTTATTTTAAATGATGATCCCGACCTCGCAGCGGACGGGTTTACCACCGGCGCGGAAATTGCGTCGGTGCTCGGTCTGGATGACTGCACCGTGGAATTTGAGATTACCCCGAACCGTCCCGACTGCCTTTCGGTGATCGGCCTTGCACGGGAGAGCGCCGCCACCTTTGATGTACCGCTTACCCTGCACACTCCGGCGGTGAAGGGTTGCGGCGGAAATATTACGGAGCTGCTGGATATTGAGATTGAAGACCCCACACTCTGCCCGCGCTATACTGCGCGGATGGTCCGGAATGTAAAAATCGCCCCATCGCCCAAATGGATGCGCGAACGCCTGCGCGCCTGCGGCGTTCGCCCCATCAACAATATCGTTGATATCACCAACTACGTGATGCTGGAGTATGGCCAGCCGATGCACGCCTTTGATTTCTCCTGCGTAGAGGGTGGGCAGATCATCGTGCGTACCGCGCGTGAGGGAGAGACCATTGAGACGCTGGACGGCAATGTGCGAACCCTCACGCCCTCCATGCTGTGTATCTGTGACGCAAAAAAGCCCGTCGGTGTGGCGGGCGTGATGGGCGGCGCGAACTCCGAAATTGTCGGAGATACCGCTATGGTGGTATTTGAATCGGCCACCTTTCACGGCGTCTCCATTCGGCGCACCGCCACGGCGCTCGGGATGCGTACCGATGCCTCAAGCCGCTACGAGAAAGGACTTGACCCGATGAACACCTATAACGGGGTGCAGCGCGCGTGTGAGCTGGTTGAACTGCTCGGCTGATGCGAGGTGGTGGACGGTATTCTGGATGTCATTTCCGCTGACAGCGCCCCGGTTATTTTACCGCTGGAGCCGGAAAAGATCAACGCACTGCTGGGTACCGAGATCGCGGCGGACGAGATGTGTACAATGCTTGCCCGGCTGGGCTTTCACCTTGACGGCGATACGGTCACCGTGCCGTCGTGGCGCTCCGACGTGGAACACTATTCCGATCTGGCGGAGGAGGTTGCGCGGCTGTACGGCTATGACCGTATTCCCGTTACTCTCATGCGCGGAGAGACCACACAGGGCGGGTTTTCCGCCCGGCAGGCGGCGGAGCGGCAGGCGGCAACCCTCTGCCGCAGCGTAGGCTACAGCGAGATTATCACCTATTCCTTTGTCTCTCCCTCCTGCTATGACAAAATCCGGCTGCCTGCAGACAGTGAAAAGCGGAGGTCGGTCACAATTCTCAACCCGCTCGGCGAGGACACCAGCGTTATGCGGACGACCGCTCTGCCTTCCATGCTGGAAATTCTGGCCCGCAATTACAGTTACCGCAATCCCGTGGCCCGCCTCTACGAGCTTGCTATGGTCTATTGTCCGCGCAACGGCAGCGCCCTTGCCGATGAATCGACCGTCCTATCCTTCGGTGCGTACGGCGGGGGCTGTGACTTTTTCTCCTGTAAAGGGGATCTGGAGGCCGTGCTAGCCGGCATGAACGTCGAGCGTCTCGCCTTTAAGGCGCGCAGGGATATCCCCGCGTTTCATCCCGGACGATGCGCCGAGGTGTTTTCCGGCGATACCTCGCTCGGGATCATGGGGCAGCTCCACCCCGTCACCTGCGCAAATTACGGTATGGACGATGCCGAGGTATTTGCCGCGCAGCTTGACTTTGCCGCCCTGCTCTCCTGCCGGACGCTGCAGGTGTGCTATCAGCCGCTCCCGCGCTTTCCCGATGTAACGCGGGACATCGCGGTGGTCTGTGACGCGGCGATTTCGGTTGCTGAACTCACCGCCTGTATTCGCCGCGGCGCGAGCAGTTATCTCAGAAAGGCCGAGCTGTTTGATATCTATACCGGCGCGCCCATCCCTGCGGGGCAAAAAAGCGTCGCCTTTGCCCTCTCTCTGCGCGCCGACGACAGGACGCTTACCGACGCGCAGGCCGACGCGGAGGTGTCCGGGATTCTCGATTTGCTGAAAACGGAGCTCGGCGCGGTGCTGCGCTAAGCTGTGTCAAAACAATGCGCTGTACAAAAACCTTTTGTCCCCAAAGTACAGGGGCATGGCGGAATTCATGTTCCGTCATGCCCCTGATTTCTGATATCAGCAATGTTTATTCCTGCATGGATTCCAGAATGCTGTCCGCCAGTGCGTCGATAGCGGGTGCGCTCAGTTCGTTCATGGAGGAGGGGACCGTCAGGGTTTCGTCGAGTACGTTGATCATCTTCATCTCCTGATCCAAAAATTCAGCCATCAGTGAGCCGGATTTCGGGGCCCAGGAGCCGTTTTCGATGATGCCGACCGTGCGGTTTTGCAGGTTCAGGGCTTTCATATCCCTCAGATAGCTTTCCATCGGCGGGTAGATGCCCAGATTATAGGTCACAGACGCCAAAACGATATGACTGAGGCGGAAGGTTTCAGAGATAAGGTAGGACACATGGGTGTTCGATACGTCGTATACATACACATTGCTCATCCCCTTGGCGCAAAGGCGGGATGCCAGCGCCTGGGCGGCGTATTCTGTGTTGCCGTACATAGAGGCGTAGACGATCATGACGCCCTTTTCCTCCGGCTCGTACCGGCTCCACTTGTCATATTTATCTAAAATATACCCAAAATCAGACCGCCAGACTGGGCCGTGGAGGGGGCAGATGATCTTAATGTCGATTGTTCCCGCTTTCTTTAAAAGCGCCTGTACAAAGGGGCCGTATTTGCCGACGATGTTGGTATAGTAACGCCGGGCGTCGTCAATCCAGTCCCGGTCGAACTTCACCTCGTCGTTAAAGAGCTTGCCGTCCAGCGCGCCGAAGGAGCCGAAAGCGTCGGCGGCGAACAGGACGCCATCCGTCACATCAAATGTAACCATCGCCTCGGGCCAGTGTACCATGGGGGCGGCGACAAAGGTGACGGTATGTTTTCCGAAGTTGCGGATATCGCCCTCTTTGACCTCATCCTCCAGACCGTCTATGGTGAAGCCAAACTGATGCATCATTAAGAATGCCTTTTCCGTGCTGATGATTTGTACCGTGGGATACCGCAAAATGATTTCTTCAATGGAGCCGCCGTGGTCGGGCTCCATATGGTTGATGACCAGATAGTCGAGCGGGCGACCGTTTAAAACAGACTCCACGTTCTGAATAAATTCACGGCACACAGACCAGTCGACGGTATCGAACAGAACTGTCTTTTCATCCAGCAATAGATAGGAATTATAGGATACGCCCCGAGGGATGGGATGCACGTTTTCAAACAGGGCCAGACGGTGGTCGTTGCCACCTACCCAGTACAGGTCGTCCGTTACGTTTCGCACTGTATACATATTGCGCAGCCTCCTTAAAAAATTATAGTCATTCCGCTATGTACATATCCTTTTCTTCGCCACACTCCGGGCAAGTCCATTCATCCGGCAATTTTTCAAAAAGCGTCCCGGGCGGGATGTCGCCTTCCGGGTCGCCGACTTCCGGATTATACTCATTGCCGCAGCCGCAGCAGACATATGATTTGTAACGAGGCGCTTGCTTTTTGGGCTTGGCCCGTTTCATCTTTTTCATCGGCGGCGCTTCCTTCTTGGGCTGTCCATTATCCAGCGCGGCGGTGAGCAGCGGCAGGATTTCCATCAAATCACCGACAATTCCGTAATCCGCGTTTTTGAATATTTTGGCGTTGGGGTTGCTGTTAATAGCGACGATAGTCGCGGCATCCTTGATACCCTTGAGATGCTGTCCGGCACCGGATATGCCGCAGGCGATGTAAAGGTTGCCTTTAAACTTCTGGCCCGACATGCCGACGTAGCGGCTCAGAGGCACATATTTCAGGGACTCGGCTACGGGGCGGGACGAGCCGACCGCTGCGCCTGCTGCCGCGGCAAGCGCTGTAATGAGCTGCATGTTTTCTTTGGCGCCGATGCCCTTGCCCGCGCTGACAACCCGCTCGGCCTGCGTGATTGGCGTATCCATCGGGATGCCCACGGTAAAGTCATAGCCGTCCTTTTCCAGAGCGGCGACCAGAGCGGCGACCTGCTCTTTCGGAGCGCCGGAGGAAAAGATCATCTTTTTACGCACGCCGGTAACCGGGCCTTTTTTCTTAGCAGGCGCATTGGACTTGGGCTCTTTCCCTAAGATGTGGGATGCGATTACAACCCGCTGTATCTCGTTTGTGCCCTCATAAATGGTGCAAATTTTCGCGTCACGGTAGAACCGCTCCACGTCAATCCCCTTGATGTAGCCTGCGCCGCCGTATATCTGCAGGGCGTCGTTCACGATCTCAAGGCACCGGTCGGAGGTATACTGCTTTGCCATTGCGGCCTCCATGCCATATGGCTCATGGTTTTCTTTCAGCTCTGCCGCGCTGTAGACGAGCATGCGGCAGGCGCGGAGTTTTGTCGCCATGTCGGCAATTTTAAAGGAGATCGCCTGCTGGAAGGCGACCGGCTTTCCAAACTGCTCCCTGTCCTTGGCGTATTCGACGGCACTTTCATACGCGCCCTGGGCGATACCCAGCGCTTGGGCGGCGATGCCGATGCGGCCGCCGTCCAGCGTCTCCATGGCGATGCGAAAGCCCTGCCCTTCCTCGCCGAGCAGGTTTTCCTTTGGCACTCTGACGTTGTTAAACACAAGCTCTGCGGTGGATGACGAGCGAATGCCAAGCTTGTCATAGTGCTCGCCGAAATCAAAGCCCTCCCAGCCCTTTTCAACGATGAAGGCGCTGATACCCCTTGTACCGATATCCGGCGTGGTTACGGCAAAGACCACATAAGTATCCGCCTTAGGGGCGTTTGTAATAAAAATTTTGCCGCCGTTGAGGATATAGTAGTCGCCGTCCAGCTCCGCCGTGGTCTCGGTTCCGCCGGCATCACTGCCCGCCTCTGACTCAGTGAGGCCGAAGGCACCGATTTTTTCGCCCTTTGCGAGTGGGACCAAATACTGCTTTTTCTGCTTCTCGGTTCCATAGGCCATAATAGGCCAGCTGCCCAGGGAAACGTGTGCGGACAAGATGACACCGACACCCCCGTCTACCCGGGCAAGCTCCTCAACCGCGATGGCATAACTCATGATATCCAAGCCGCCGCCGCCGTACTCTTTGGGAAAGGGGATGCCCATCAGGCCCATTTTACCCATCTGCTTTACAATGTCGTCCGGGAACCGGTTTTCCTGATCCAGCTCAGATGCGATCGGCTTAATCTCCGTTTCCGCAAATGTCCGGATTTTGGCACGCAGCTCTTCATGCTGGACACTGGTTGAAAAGAACATAATACAGCCTCCTCTGTGTTTTATACGCCGATTGATGCGAACAATGGTGCGCGACGCTGTGAACGGGTACACGCGACTTCCAATCATCTCCATAATAATAGAATATCATAGATTGACATGGGCAAATATACCAAAATTCCCTATGCCTTCTGTGACAACCGACAAGATGCGACAAGGTATCGCACTGTGTGGATATGTATATTATATATGCTGGACTAAAATAGTCAAGTATTAAATATCAAAAACGCGCCCCGCTTCATGATGCGGGACGCGCGTTTTATTTACCGGATCCGTCGTTCGTGCGAATATAGTCTATGTGGCTTAGAGGGATAAAATAACTGTATGATGGATTGACCAGCCGAATGGTATTGTTATGTATAAATATAGGCGTACCGCTGAGTTTTTCCCCGCGTACGACGACGTCCACATCGCGCCGATACCACCACTTTTTGTAGTGCAATAGCCCCTCCTTGGCAGGATTTCCTGTTTTTTCTTCGGGGGCTTTTGGCGGTACGGCATCGCAGGAGGGACATCCTTCCGGCTCCGGATTGCAAGGATCCGGAGACGCCTCCATCCGTGTTTGTTCGGTATGCATAGATCCTCCAATCTCATTGTCGATGGGGGGGACTGAATCTTCGCCCAGCGGCGGAACCAGTGCCACCGCAGGGGGTGGGGTAATACCAATGGGGATAATCGGCGTAATATTAGTATGCGTCTTTTCATCAAGGCAACCGGTATGCTCCGGCGCGCTGGGTTCCAGACATGGTTCCAATGGGTCAACCGGCGTGAGAACCGCGCCCTGCTCCTGAGAGGAACCGCGTTCCAGAGATAGGCTGACCGTTACGGGAACCGCAACCGCGACGTTCACAGAGACCATATTTGCTGTCGGTGCGGTGTCGGGCGCGGACTCACATATGTCTGCGCCGGTTGCCTCCTCAGGCACACTGGATACCGTATCCACAGCTACATCGGGTTCTAATTCCTGCCGTGCAATCACGTCACCTGATATGTCCTCCTTGGGCAGTTGTACAGGTGGGTCAGATATCGCGTCCACCGGTGTAATGGCCTCCGCCTCTATGTCTGCTGCGGCAGTCTGCGCAGGTGGGTCAGATACCGCGTCCAACGGTGCAGAGGAATCCGCTGCCGAGCCAGCTGCGGCGGTCTGTGCTGGTGTGTGGAATCCCGTTTCCGGCGGGGCAGCCCGCGCTTGCATCGGCTGCGCAGGGGCTTGTGGCGGACGCGTCGGCACACCGATTACGCGGCCTGCTCTGTATCTGGGGTTTTGGATCAGAGACAATGTCCTGTCCGACACGGGACGCTGCATCTGATGCGCTGCGGTGGCTCGCTGTAGAAAGGGACATGTTTTTTGTGCTCCGATCAGCGCTGTGGTCCCTTTCTGGTATAGGCTGCAGGAGGGGTAATATGTATATCTGTATACGTCATTCATATTCTGGCGTTGGCCAACAGATTGGCAATATCGTAATTCGCACATAGATGCTCCTCCAAAAGATTCATATAGTAACGTCCCTGGTACCATTATACGCCGGTGCACATGGCGGTGTGCTCAGTGAACACAGGAAAGATGCGGGACTTGCCTTTCTCAGGCGGATTTAGTATAATAAAAGGCAATATGGACGTTTGTTTGACCGTTCAGTTTTGAGATAACGGAGGAGATTTTATGATAAAAGTGACCTGTGGCGGCGTGTACTATAAGAACGGCGCGTTTCTTTCCGAGGCGGAGGGGAGGAACGCCGGTCTCGCTGTCCCCGAACAGGCAAAGTGCGGTACGATGGCGTACGGCATTTTACAGGAGCATAACTCGAGCGGGGATCAGAATCGGCTCAAGGTACGCTTTGACGCTCTCGTGTCACATGATATTACCTATGTCGGGATCATCCAGACGGCGCGTGCATCCGGGCTGGAGCGGTTTCCGGTGCCCTATGTACTGACCAACTGCCACAACTCCCTCTGTGCGGTGGGCGGGACGATCAATGAAGACGACCATCTGTTTGGCCTTTCGGCGGCGAAAAAATACGGCGGAGAGTTTGTGCCGGCCCATCAGGCGGTCATACACTCCTATATGCGGGAGCGGTATGCAGCGCCCGGAAAGATGATTCTCGGCTCGGACAGCCACACCCGTTACGGGGCGTATGGCACCATGGCGATCGGCGAGGGCGGGCCGGAGCTTGCGCGCCAGCTGCTGGAGAAGACCTATGATGTTGCATATCCGCCGGTGATGGCGATCCATCTCACGGGCGCGCCGCGCCCCGGCGTCGGGCCGCAGGATGTCGCCCTTGCGCTGGTGGGCGCGACGTTCGCGGACGGGATCGTGAAAAACGCCGTGATGGAATTTTTCGGGCCGGGCGTAAAGCATCTCTCTATGGATTATCGCTCCGGTATCGACGTAATGACCACGGAGACAACCTGCCTTTCCTCCGTGTGGTGTGCGGACGAAACCCTCAGGGAGCATCTGGCGGTGCTTGGACGCGGTGAGGAATACCGCGCGCAGGACCCGGCGGACGGAGCGTACTATGACGGGCTTATTGAGATAGATCTATCCAAAATTGAGCCGATGATCGCACTGCCTTTCCACCCGTCAAACGCCTACACAATTCGTGAGTTTAAGGCGAATATGGATGATCTGCTCCACCAGGTGGACGAGGATACCGTCCGGCAGCTGGAGCTCAAGCGCCGCCCGGAATCCCTGCGCGCAAAGATTGTGGGCGGCCGGTTTATGGCCGATCAGGGCGTTATTGCTGGCTGCAGCGGCGGCACGTATCAGAATCTGGTGCGGACTGCCGAGCTTCTCAAAGGCAGCGGGATTGGCTCGGACGCCTTTTGGCTCTCCTGCTATCCCGGCTCCATGCCCGCCATGCAGGAGCTGACGCGCAAGGGATATCTTGCCGATCTGATGGCGGCGGGCGCGTCTGTGCGCTCCTGCTTCTGCGGCCCCTGCTTCGGCGCGGGCGACGTGCCCGCAAATGGGGCCTTCTCCATCCGCCACTCCACGCGCAACTTCCCGAATCGCGAGGGGAGCAAGCCGACGGACGGACAGGTGTCCTATGTCGCGCTGATGGATGCGCGCTCCATTGCCGCAACGGCCTATAATGGCGGCGCGCTGACCGGGGCGGATGAACTGCCCGATTTCCCAGCCGATCCTGCAGTCGAGCCGTATCAGTATGATGACGCGTCCTATCGCGCGCGCGTGTATTTTGGTGTCGGAAAGCCCCAGCCGGAGACTGCGCTGGTTTTTGGGCCGAATATTGCGGACTGGCCGGAGCAGATTGCGCTGCCGGAGCATCTGCTCCTCACCGCCTGCGCGGCGATTTACGACCCGGTGACAACCACGGACGAGCTGATTCCGTCGGGCGAGACCTCCTCTTACCGCTCCAACCCCGTCAAGCTCTCGGAGTTTACCCTCTCGCGCAAGGATCCGGACTATGTGCCGCGCGCCAAGGAGGTGCTTGCGCTCGAGCGCCTGCGCCGGGAGAATCCTGCCGATCCGAAGGTGGTAGAGGCGCTGCGCGGGCATGACGGCGCGGTGACCGGGCTGGGCAGCTTTGTGATGGCGATCAAACCTGGGGACGGCTCGGCGCGTGAGCAGGCGGCGTCCTGTCAGCGGGTGCTGGGCGGATGTGCCAATGTGGCACAGGAATATGCGACCAAACGCTATCGCTCCAATGTACTCAACTGGGGGATGCTCCCCTTTGTGGCAACCGATCTGAAACAGTGGAATATCCAGCCGGGTGACCGGCTCTATATACCCAACATCCGCGCGGCGCTGGAAGCGGGCCGGGAGGCAATACCGGCGACGCTGATACAAAACGGGAAAGAGACGGATGTGACGCTGTGTCTGCCCGCGATGACGCAGGAGGAGCGGGATATCGTTTGCGCGGGCTGCCTGATAAACTATTACGCTAAGTAGGACAAACGCAAATCCTCCCGTTTCACAGGTGTAAAGCAGGATTATATTTTGCTTGACGCGGGCTTTTTCCTGCGATATGATAAGCGAAGGAAAATGAAAGGGGAGGGGAGCTGTTTTGGCGGAGCATCGTAGCCTGCTGTCTATTTCTGAGATGGCCTATATCCATAACATTACACGCACCACCTTGATCTACTACGATAAAATCGGGCTGTTTCGCCCTGAAAAGGTGGATGAAAACGGATACCGGTACTATAGCCCCACGCAAATGCCCCTTCTGCGTGAGATTTGTTTTCTGCGTTCCATTGGCATCAGTATTGACGACATTAAGGAGCATAATGAGCAGAAAAATTCATCCTATACCTTTAATATTCTCTATCAGCAGATGGAAAAGGTGAAAAATGATATCAAAGAGCTCCAGGAGCGGCTTGTGATGATTGAGCAGCGGGTATCGATCTATCAGAGTGCCGAGGAGTACGCGGCGGATGACTTTAAGCCTACGATCGAATATCTGCCGGAGCGCAAGGCGGTTTTTGTCCCGTGGGATCAGGACGATATCAATATTCAGGGGCTGAACAAGATTCTCCACAGGGCGTGGGACTTGCTCGATCAGCATAAGGTGTTACCCTGCCTGCAATGGGGCAGCATCCTGTTTCAGGAGGATGTGGAGCAGGACGACTATACCCGTCACGCCGCGACCTATGCGATCGTCAAGGAGGAGGATCCGGCAAAGACAGACCTGAGCAAAATGGAAAACTTCATCACCATTCCGGCCGGGTATTATGCCTGTGTCTGTAAGTATGCCATGCCCTACCAGCGAGAGCCTGCCGAGAAGCTGATCCATTGGGTGCAGTCGCAGGGATACCGGATTACAGGTGACCTGATTGACGCCTGCCTGCTTGATGTAGTCTTCTATGAACGGGAGGACGGCGTTGACTTTTGCCAGCTGCAGATCCCAATCAATTATGAGGAAGTAAATGGAGAAAAAGAATAAAACCAGAGCGGCAGCACCGCGATCGCAGTGCTGCCGCTCTGGTTTTTGCAGGATCAGTCAGACCTGTTTTCTTCTGTCCCACATGTCAATGGCGACCACGGCGACCATGATGATACCGACGATGATCTTTTGGACGGAGGTCGGCGTATTCGTCATCTGGAGTGCAACATAGATGATCGTCAGGATGAAAGAGCCTACGACGGTTTTCCCGAGGTTGCCTTCTCCGCCGGCAAGGCTGGTGCCGCCGATCGCGGCGGCGGCGACCGCGTAAATCTCATAGCCGTTGGAAGCGACGAGCGGGGTACCGGTCTGCGTACGGGATGCGACAATCACACCCGCCAGCGCGGCGGCGAAGCCACTCATCACAAAAACCAAAATTCTGGAGAGGTCGACGTTGACACCGGAGAGCAGCGCAGTGCGCTCGTTGGAGCCGATTGCAAATGTGTAGCGCCCCATTTTGGTCTGCGTCAGAATGACGAGGCACACGACAAAGAAGCCGGCGGCAATCAGAAACTGTGGCGGGAAAATGTTTGCTATGGTATAGCTGCCCGCGAAAATCTGGTACGAGTCGGGAAGATTAATCGGACTTTCATGTGTAATGACGAGCGCAAGTCCCGCCGCGGCGTACATCATACCGGCGGTGGTAATAAAGAAGGGAACCTTCAGTTTTGCGATGCAGAAGCCGTTAATGAGGCCACAGACACAGCCGGTGCCAAGAGAAAGGGCAACCGCAAGCCAAAGCGGAGCGCCTTTTTGCATTGCCACGGCCGAGATACAGCCGGACAGCGCCAGCACGGAGCCGACCGAAAGATCAATGCAGCCGCTGATCATGACGAATGTCATGCCGAATGCCAAAATGGCATAGACCGAGACGTTGCGCATGATGTTGGTCATGTTTCCCATAGTAAAAAAATTTGGAATAAAAAGCGACAGCAACAAAAAGAGGATGCCAAAAATAATATAGATGCCGTAAGTGCGGTAAATCCGCCGTCCTAGAGATACTCTCATGCGATATCATGCCTTTCCGGGATAAGTCCCATTTTGGTTCGAGTTATGAGTCCATTGCCAGCATCATGCGAACCATCTCTTCTTTAATATCGGGCGTTTCATTGGGAATGACCTCCCCGACTTTACGGTGGCTGCGCATCACAATGATACGGTCACAGATGCCAATCAGTTCCGCCTCCTCGGAGGAGATGACGATCACGCCGACATCCTGCTGGGCAAGCGCGATAATGATATCGTAAAACTCTGCTTTTGCGCCGACATCAATGCCGCGGGTTGGCTCATCCAGGATCAGGAGTTTAGGCTTGGTCAAAAGCCATCTGGCCAGACAGACTTTCTGCTGGTTGCCGCCGCTCAGGCTTTGGATTTGCTGTTCAATGCTGGGTGTTTTGGTGTGGAGCGTATTAATCTGCTTGGAGACGCTCGCGATTTCTGCTTTCTTATCAATAAAGGGTCCCCGCATACGGGCGGATAAACTGGCAAGTGCCGCATTTTCCCGGACAGAACGAACGGGGAGGATACCCTCGAGTTTTCGATCTTCACTGACATAGGCAATGCCGTTTTTGACGGCTTGGGAGGGGGATCTGGGGACGATTTTTTTACCGTTCAGGTACATTACACCCTTGTGCAGGGGATAAATGCCAAAAATCGTTTTCGCAATTTCGGTACGTCCCGCGCCGGCAAGCCCAGCAAAGCCGAGAATCTCACCCTTGCGCACCGTAAAGCTGACGTCTTCAAACTTGCCGTGGCTTGTGATGTTTTGCGCCTCAAAAATTGTTTCGCCGATCTGCGGCGTATGTTCCGGGTACTGCTCCTCCGCCTTGTGACCGATGATACCGGAGACAAGCCGTTCATTGCTGATATTGGCTATATCATCGGTAAAAACCCACTCGCCGTCACGCATCAGGGTCAGCCGTTCGCAGATGCGGTAAATTTCCTCCAAGCGGTGGGAAATATAGACCATGGCGATACCGCGCTTTTTCAGATCGCCCATGATCTTGTAGAGCTGCTCCACTTCTTTGATTGTGAGCGAGGAGGTCGGCTCGTCAAAGATAATGATTTTTGTGTCGGTCGCAAGCGCCCGTGCAATCTCCACCATCTGCTGCTTGGCGGGGGAGAGGGTGCGCACTTTCGCGTCGAGATCGACATCAAGCTCAATGGAATCAAGAATTTCCCGCGCTTTTTTTCGCATGTCCTTCCAGTTATAAAATCCCGCGTTGGTTGATTCGTTGGAGAGGAAGATATTTTCCAGTACGCTCAGGTGGGGGAGAATATTCAGCTCTTGAAACACCATATTGACGCCCATCGCGTGTGCCTGCGCAACGCTTCGGATATGTACATTCTTTCCGTTGAGATATATCTCGCCCGCATCCGGCGCATATACGCCGACGAGTACCTTCATCAAGGTAGACTTGCCTGCGCCGTTTGCGCCCATCAGAGCGTGAATTTCGCCTGGTTTCAGGTAAAATGAGACACCGTTCAGCGCCTGTACGCCGGGGAATGCCTTTTTGATGCCCTCCATACGGAGGATGTATTGCTCGGACATAGTAATCCCATGCCTTTCCTGGGGTAGTGTGGTCGTGCCCCACTTGTTTGATAGGAAGTGATAGCGGCGGCTGTCTGCCGCCGCTATCGTTCCCCTTGGAATTAAATGTTAAAGTTATATGACTCGAGGTCCTGGCAGAATTGCAAATATTGATCGACTGTCTCGGCGGTAATCTCGGAGTGCGGGCTTGTGATGGTGCTCGGAATGGCAAGACCGTTGAGGTAGTCAAGTGCCATCTCCACGCCCCAGTAGCCGTAGAGCTTTGCCCAGTGGTAACCTGTGACGTAGATCTCGCCCTTTTGAATTGCATTCATGCAGCTGACGCTGATGTCATAGCTACCGATAATGACATCTTCGCCGGCTTTGAGCCCTGATTCTTGCAGAGACTTGATCGCGCCAAGGGCCATCAGGTCGTTACAGGAGAGAATTGCCTTGATGTCGGGGTTGGTCTGCAGCATATTGGCGGTGACCTCCTGGCCTTTTGCCTGCTCATAGTTTGCGTTCTGCTTGCCGACAACGGTGATACCGGGGTACTCTGCAAGGGCCTTTTCATAACCTTCGGTACGCTCAATGGAAGTAGATGCGCCTTCCATGCCCATCAGAATGATAACCTTGCCCTCGCCGCCGATCTTCTCGGCGACCATCTTCGCAACGGCATAGCCTGCGTCAACGTTATCCATACCGATAAAGCAG
>JAJBUC010000005.1:18795-25447 GCA_020860545.1 Oscillospiraceae bacterium
CTCTGCGCGTCTGTGGTTTCCACTGCAGTGTCCACCGCGATGAAGGGGATGTTTGCCTGGTGTGCGGCTTTGACTGCGGTGGCAATGCCCTTGCTGTTTTGCGGCGTAACCACCAGCGCGTCGACATTGTTTGCGATGAGCGTATCGCAAATTTCAAGCTGCTTGTCAATCTCGCCTTCCGCACTGGTTGCCTGATTGGTAATCTTACAGCCGTAAACCGCGCCTGCCTGGACAGCGCCATATGCGACCTCACGGAACAGCGGGTTCCCCATGGTTTTTACCACAACGCCGATGTTATACTGGGAGTTGTCGGTGCCGGTGGTACTTGTGGTGGCAAGATCGTCTGTTCCGGCAGTGGTCGTGTTGCTGCCGGTGTCTGTGGTACAGCCTGCCAGCAGACCGACACAGATGGCCCCCGCAAGGGCGAGCGATGCGCTTCTTCTAAATTTATTCACTGTAACTCCTCCTATTTTTGCCGGTGCAGCAATATGCACCATTGGCATACGGTGGCATACACCACACTTACTAGACTTGATTAGTATAATCCATAAAGCAGGTGTATAGTCAAGCGGTATCAGGAGGTTGAATGTTACAATAATTTTTTTGCGTTGTTATGTAAGTTGCACAAAGTATGGCTAAAAGGACAAAGAAAAACCGGAGCAACAGAAAATGTGGTTCTGGTGTGCTGTTTTTCGCGACATATCGCGGTGATGCTGCACTCCGGGTACGGCCATGCCGCCGGAACTTGATGGTGAACTGGATGTGGAGCGCACGGCAGATGCGCAGAACGCGCTTGTCGTTGACATGGATAATCATGTGCATGTCCAACTTGTCCCGTATCCTGCGGTAGCCCATATCAGGGTGGGCCGCATGGAGTTCCTTCACTTTTTTTAACAGGGCGTTCTGTTACCCCCAGATAAAAACAGTGTTTTTAATTTCACTGTCCTATCTGGGGGTAGCATATTACGCTGGGGGGCGGCCTCGTTTTTTAGATGTGCTTACATGGCAAGGGTTCCGCTCTCGTCCTCGAGCAGCAGGAGGATGCGCTCTTCAAGCCCTGTCTCTGCGTTTACATAGACGATCACATGGGCGCCGTCTGCTCGGCTGCATTTGAACTCATGGCAGTAAACCTCATACTGTCCGTCGGTGGGGATGATGGCCATACGATGGGACAAAATCTCCAGATTGCTGCTGACAACCGCCCGGGCGGCGTCCTCCCCGACGATATCCTGCGCAATGGTGCGCTCGTAGTGGTTGTTGAGATATCCGTGTGTCTCATAGCCCATCAGGTGCCCGTCGTGCATGGAGACGGCAATTTTAATCAGGTCGGGGTAGCAGATGACGTCGTCCTGCATGGCGGCAAAATTGATGGTGAGCACATTGTTTTGCTGGATGAAATAGGTGGCGGTCAGATTGTCGTAACCGTTGCGCTGTAAAAATTCCAACGCGGCCTTTTCCGCCTGCTCCTGCGTCAGGGTGGACTGCCCGACGACGGCGGAGTTGAGTACGGAGAAGATCCTTCCGCCCTGTCGGGTCACTTCTATATAGTATGTGCCGTTGTCGGGCGCGGACGCGGTGAAGTCATAGGTTGCAATTGTCTCGCCGCCCTGGTCGGTCAGGAGCAGCTCGGATGTCGTTAAACCCAGAAAATCGGCGGCAAGCTTCTGTGCCTCCTCCTCGCTCACCTCCTTCTGCCCTTCTAACATGCGCGGGCTGCGGCTTGTGATGTGGTCGGAGAAAGGCCCGTCATAGATCAGGGTGGGCATCTCCGGGAAGTCGGCTTCCAGCGTCTGGAAGGACATGGCGGAGGTCACCTGTTCTCCCTGCTCGGTTACGGCGGCAAGCCGCTTTTCCACCACAGAGATGTCGTCCAGCGAGAGATTGCCCGCGTACAGCTCTGTCTGCAGGTCGCGCAGGGTATTGGCAAGGGTGGTTGCCGTGGCGGAGAGAGACTCGAGCAGCTTGCGGTCCTCCTCGGTGCAGCCGTTGTTTTTCACGGCGTTGCGGCTGAGCGACATGAGGTAATCTCCTGTCTTGGCCAGAAATGAGGATGTCTTTTCCAGCTCCACGTTGCTGTACGGTAGCTGGCCGACCGCGCTCTGCGCCGCCTGCGCTTTGCTGAATGCCTGCGTGCAGAGGGTGGAGAAGAGCTCGGGCGTGGTGGCGTACAGGCATTTTTGCAGGGCGGTATCCAATTCGCCCGCTGCCGCGGTCAGCTCGGCAAAGGAATATTGGTAGTTGTTTGTAATCTGCTGATGGTAATTTGCCGCCTTGACCTGTCCGTCTATCGCGAGCCAGCCGGTCGCAATCAGGGCAATTGCTACGATGGCGGCAATCCAAATTCTGCTTTTCCGCTCAGTCATGCGAAAACCTCCTTTTTCAGGTAGTTTGACCGAAAAAGGAGGTTTTATTGCTATAGGAAAAATTTTTTAAATGGAAAGCTGGGAAATGCCCTGCTGTATTCTGCGCAGGGATTCACCCTGGCCCAGAATCTGGCACAGCTCCACCGCGCCGCCGGGGGTGACGGCTTTGCCGGAAAGCGCGGTGCGCACCGGCCACATAATGCGTCCGTTTTTCAGTTCCAGACGCGATGCAAGCCCGGTCAGGGCGTCGTGGATCGTGTCGTACGTCCAGTCGCCCAGCCCCGCCAGAAGCGGTAGGACGGCCTGCAGCGCTTCCAGAGAGTTTCCCTCGTCGGTTTTCATCTTCTTGTGACAGTAAAGCGCGTTGTCATACGTGGGGAGTGTGTCGATAAAGTCCACCTGAGGGGCGATATCCTCCCATGTATCGCAACGGGGCTGGACCAGGGGGGCAAGCAGCGTGAGGTCAATACCGGGTGTCGTGACCGCTTTCTGCAAATACGGCTGTGCACCCCGAAAGAACGCCTCGGGAGAGAGGGCGCGCAGATAGTTGGCATTAAAATATTTCAGCTTTTCCATGTCGAAAATAGCGGGGGATTTTGAGATGCCGCCGATGTCAAAGACCTCAGCGAGCTCCGCCAGGGTGAAAAATTCGCGCTCGGCGTATTCGCCTCTCGGTGACCAGCCGAGCAGCGCGACATAGTTGACGATGGCCTCACTGAGAAAGCCCTGTGCGACAAGGTCCTCATAGGAGGGGTCGCCGTGTCGCTTGGACATCTTATTCTGTGCGTCCCGCATCACTGGGGAGCAATGGATGTATACCGGGATACGCCAGCCGAATGCCTCATAGAGCAGATTATATTTTGGGGTGGAGGAGAGGTATTCCGACCCGCGCACCACATGGGTGATGCCCATGAGGTGGTCGTCAATGACGTTTGCAAAATTATAGGTGGGCAAGCCGTCCGACTTCATCAGCACATGGTCGTCCAGCGTCTCATTTTCTACCGTGATTGCGCCGAACACCGCGTCGGTAAAGATTGTTTGCCCGCTTTCCGGGATGCGCTGGCGGATGACATAGGGGAGCCCCGCGTCCTGTTTTGCCTGTGCCGCATCCGGTGTGTGACTGCGGCAGGGACAGTGCTTTGCGCCGCGCTCGCGGAGCGCTTCCGTCTCCTCCTTGCTGCAAAAGCAGCGGTACGCCCCACCCATCTCAACCAGACGCTCGGCATACCGGGCATAGATGTCCCGCCGCGCGGTCTGGATGTAAGGCCTCACCGGCCCGCCGATGTCCGGCCCCTCATCCCACGTGAGGCTGCATTTGCGCAGTGTGGCGTAAATGAGCGCCGCCGCGTCTTCCACAAGCCGCCCCTGGTCGGTGTCCTCAATCCGAAGGATAAATTTCCCGCCGCCGCCCCGGGCGATGAGCCATGTGTAGAGCGCGGTGCGCAGATTACCGACGTGCATGTACCCGGTGGGAGAGGGGGCAAAGCGGGTGCGTATGCCGCCTGTGGGGATGCGCCCCTCCATCTCGTCAAACCATGCTGTATTCAATGAAAGTTCCTCCTGATTTCTAAAACTGTTATTTTTTCGGTAAGGAATACAGGTGAGTATACCCATTGTAGCGTGGCAGGTCGGCGCTTGTCAAGCCGGAGGCCGGGGTGTCAGCCCATGAACAGGTCGCAGCAGGGGCGCAGATTACAAACCGTGCACAGCGGCTTGCGCGCGGCACATACCGCCCTGCCGTGCAGCACCAGGCGGTGGCAGAAATCATTGGATTCCTCCGGCGGCAGCTGCACGCGCAGCTGCGCCTCCACCTTAGCCGGATCTTTTATCCCATCGGTTAGCCCCAGACGCCCGCTGATGCGGATGCAGTGCGTATCGGCGACAATCACGCCGGGCGCGTGGTAGAGGTCGCCCAAAATTAAATTTGCCGTTTTGCGGCCCACGCCCGGCAGGCGCAGCAGCTCCTCCATGGTATCGGGCACCCTGCCACCGAATTCCGTCAGCAGCATATTGGCCGACGCGACAATATCCCGCGCCTTGGCCCGGAAAAAGCCGGTGGAGTGTATGTATTCCTCAATTTCCGTGACGTCCGCCTCCGCCAGTGAGCGGAGCGTGGGAAAGCGGGCGAAAAGGACAGGCGCCACGATATTGACCCGCGCATCGGTACACTGCGCCGACAGACGCACGGCAAATAGAAGCTCGTAGTCCTTCCGGTACTCCAGCGAGCACAGCGCGTCGGGATAGTGCTGCTTCAGCCCTGCGATGATAGCCGTAACTTCGGCGGTTGTTTTCATAGATGTGTTCATTCCTTTTTGAATCAATATACCATATCTACCGCAGAATCGCGAGTGGAAATTTCAATCAATAACAGTTGTATTTGGCGCAGCACTCCGATATAATGATGGTACTTTTATTGACAGAAAGGCGGCAACGGCAAACATGATAAACGAGATTATGGATTTTATCACAGCGCAGGACCCCGAGGTGGGACAAGGCATACGGGCAGAGTATGACCGGCAGCGCCGCAATATTGAGCTCATTGCGTCGGAGAACTTTGTCTCTCCAGCCGTTCTGGCCGCCGCTGGAACGGTGCTGACCAACAAATATGCGGAGGGTTACCCCGGCAAGCGCTATTACGGCGGCTGCCAGTGTGTGGATGTCGTCGAGGATATCGCGCGTCAGCGCGCGTGCAAGCTCTTTGGGGCCGACCATGCGAATGTGCAGCCCCATAGCGGCGCAAATGCCAACTTTGCGGTCTATCAGGCGCTCTGCGAGCATGGAGATACAGTGCTGGGGATGGACCTCTCCAATGGCGGACATCTCACCCACGGCAGCCCCGTTAACTTTTCCGGTAAGAATTATAACATGATTTCCTACGGCCTGAACGAAAAAGGATATATCGACTACGATCAGGTGCGCGATATGGCCAAAAAGCACAAGCCCAAGATGATTCTTGCGGGCGCATCCGCCTACCCGCGTATTATTGATTTCAAAGTGTTTGCAGAAATTGCACAGGAGGTCGGTGCATACCTGTTTGTCGATATGGCGCACATCGCGGGTCTGGTTGCGGCGGGACTGCATCCGTCCCCCATTCCTTATGCCGATGTGGTGACCACCACCACGCACAAGACCCTGCGCGGCCCGCGCGGCGGCATGATCCTGTGCAAGGAGGAATTTGCCAAAAAGATCGATTCCGCCGTGTTCCCCGGAAGTCAGGGCGGCCCGCTTGAGCACATTATTGCGGCCAAAGCGGTGGCGCTTGGCGAGGCGCTCAGACCGGAGTTTAAAACCTACCAGCGGCAGATTATAAGCAATGCGGCGGCGCTGGCCGGATCCCTGCAGGTATCCGGATTTGACCTTGTCTCCGGTGGAACGGACAACCACCTGATGCTCGTCGACCTGCGCAAGGCGGGGGTGACCGGCAAGGAGCTCGAGCACCGTCTGGACGAGGTGAATATCACCGTCAATAAAAACGCGATTCCCAACGACCCGGAAAAGCCCTTTGTCACGAGCGGCATTCGCGTTGGGACGCCTGCGGCGACAAGCCGTGGCTTCCAGGAGGCGGATATGGAGATCATCGGCCGCCTGATTTGGGAGACTGCCACTGAATTTGACACCAGAGCGGACGCCATCCGTGATGAAGTTGCCGTGCTTTGCGGAAAATATCCCCTCTACGCGGAATAAGTCAATATAGCATGATCCCCCTGCGATGAGACAGCAGTTTGTCTCGTTGCGGGGGGATTTTGTCGGTTTTTCAGATGATATTATTTCCAGATAATTCCTTTTCCGACTTATTTTTTCCAATAAATGGATTATACTGTGCTGTACCTAACGCACCCGGACAAGCCGGCTGCGTGATACAAAGGAGATGGTTCGGTATGGCAACCAGGGATAATTGGAAAATGCGCATAGCGCAGGCCGGAGATGAGATGCAGCGGACCGGGCGGCTGGTTGTGCGTGCCCCCGTTCTGATGCATTTTGTGGAAAATATCATCCGTATGCTGCTCGGCGCTATGCTGGCAGGGGCGGAAATCTTCGGCGGCTTCGCGCCCTTCGGGCTGAGTCTGGTTGCCGCATCCGGCTCCGGTCTGAGCGGATTCTCCTCTCTGGTCGGGGTATGCTTCGGATACCTTTGCTTCCAGGGCTTTGCCGGGGGGCTACGGTATGTTGCCGCAGCCATCCTCATCTTTTCGGTGTCCTTTGCCTTTTATGATGTGCGTGCCTACCGCAAAACATGGTTTATGCCGCTGGTCGCCGCCTGTATGAACGGTATTACCGGTTTTGTGTAC
>JAJBUC010000005.1:25457-53054 GCA_020860545.1 Oscillospiraceae bacterium
TTTTTCGGAACGGCAATTTTCCTCGTGGCGGCCGGTTCCCCCTTCTACCGGCTTGCCTTCGCCCCATGGCATAACAAGCGGGTGGCGGCCGGGCTGACGCTACCGCAGACCGTCAGTTTGCTGATTTTGGCCGGCACGCTTTTAATTACCCTGTCCAAGATTACAATTTTTGAAACCTTTTCGATTGGCCGCATTGCAGGCGCGGTGATTGTGATGATCATTGCGCTGCAATGCGGTGTGGGAGCGGGTGCGGCGTCCGGCGTCGCCGTGGGTATCGGAATGGATTTGGCGGCGGGTGGAACGCCCTTTTACAGCATGGCGTATGCGCTTGCGGGCATTTTGTCGTCCATCTTCCGTCGTCAGGGCAGGCTGGCGGTGGCCGTTGTCTATGTTGTTGCAAACGGCCTCGCGGTGCTCTGGAGCTGGGACGGAGGCCTGCGGGTATGGTTGCTATATGAAGTTTTCATCGCCTCGGTGCTCTTTATGCTGATCCCTCAGCGCGCCCTGCGGCGGGTGGGCGGCTTTTTGTCAAAGGAGCCGAAGCACGGCGGCAGCGAAAGTGCGCGGGCGCATGTGTCAAAGCAGCTTGACGCCACGGCCAAGGCGTTTCGTGGACTGCATGACACGCTGCGCACCGCATTTAGTGCCCCCATCAACGACGGCGACGCCGCGACGGTATTTGACCGCGCGGCCGAGCGGGTGTGCAAAAATTGTCCGCGACAGACGGCCTGCTGGCAGCGGGACTATGTCGGCACATACAATGCGCTCAACGCCGCGCTGCCCGCTATGATGGATCGCGGCTACGGCGAGGGATCGGATTTTCCGATCTGGTTTACCTCCAAGTGCATGAAATTCCCTGCGTTGCTGGCGGCGAGCAATGAGGAGCTCACTGCCCTGCGCTACCGCAGGCAGTACAAAAGCTGTCTGCAGGAAAACCGTGCTGCGGTCTGCCGTCAGTATGAGGAGCTTGCGGGGGTGCTCGGTACGGCGGCGGCGGAACTCAGCCGGGAGCTGACAGCCGACCCCATTCGGGAAAGGCGACTGCGCCAGCACTTGACGGCACAGGGGATCACATGCAAAACAGCGGTTTTTTACGATGAGGAAGGGCACCTGCGCGCAGAGCTGGAAGGGGGCGACTATGCGTCCCTGCGGCAGGAGGGGGCGATGGACAGGGTTTCCGCCGCAATCGGCGTTGCCATGCGCGTCAGTGAGGAGGAGACGCAGCGGGGGCATATGGCCCTTGTGCAGTGCGAGCCGCTCAAAGTAGTGGCGAGCGTAGCGGCGAGCCAAAAAGACGGCGAGTCTGTCTCCGGTGACACCGGCGCGTGGTTTAAGCGGGAGGACGGCATGCTCTTTGTCCTGCTGTGCGACGGCATGGGCAGCGGTACAGAGGCCGGGCAGGAGAGCAAGCTGGCCGTGCAGCTGCTGGAACAGTTCCTGCGTGCGGGGGTTCGCCCGGAAAACGCGCTCAAGACCGTCGCCACCGCGCTGGGGCTTCGGGGTGAGGAGACCGGCATTTTCACCACCGTTGATTTACTCTGCATTGACCTCTTTACCGGCGAGGCGGGCATCTACAAATACGGTGCTGCGCCGACCTACCTGAAAAAGGGGAAGGTGGTCAGCCGTATCACCGGGGGATCCCTGCCCGTGGGGCTGGTCGTCGGTGATACAGGCGCGCCAGATGTCAGCCGATTCCATATGGAGGCAGGCGACAGTGTGCTGCTGCTCAGCGATGGGGTGCTGGGCGCGGCGGATTCCGACCTCTGGCTGCGGGAGACCTTTGGCACCTTTCAGGGCGACAGCCCGAAGGAGCTTGCCGCCCAACTTCTGCGGCAGAGCGGAGAACAGGGCGGCACGGCGGACGACAAGACCATCCTGCTACTGCAAATCAAGGTGCGGGCGAAGGAAAAGCGGCAGGTATGTCACACCGGATGAGCGCAGATGGCAGGGAAGTTCCAATTTATGGTTACATTCGATGAGATGTGCGACTGTTCGACAAAAATAGTGTAAATCTTCTCTTGAATGTAGAGGGATAGTGGTGTAAAATATAGAAAAAACAATACGAAATTATATAGGGATACCAAGATTGAATCATTGCTTCCGAGTCTTATTACCTATGGGATACGAAGGTTTGGGACGAAGAGTATTGCTGGAAACGGCAGTGCTTTCCGTGTTGGAGAAGGAAGAGGTATATATTCCGTGTTGCAGTTTGCAACGGGGTAGTTGGTATATTTATGCTTACCGCCTCCTTCCCAGGGGGTGGTGTTTTTTATTGAGGCGAACCACATGATTATGTTTTGTTGCCGCAAAAAAGCAGCGGCTTCAAATAGACTATTCGCTCATAAACCGGTCTGCGGATTTAGGCAGCTGCTTCCCGTGAGCAGGGGCGGTGCTTAAAACGGCAATGCCTTTTGGGAAAGGGGTTCCGGGAGATGAGTGATTGTGAGAGGTGTTGCAGCGGCGGTAAAGCGGGTATGCGGTGTGCGCAAGATGCAAAAGTGATTATATAAAATGCACGGTTTGGTGTTCAAACCGTGCATTTTATGTAAAAACACTAATTCTGATGAATTTCGGAGAATAATCAAATTGTTTTTCTCTGACAATAAAAAAGCAAGGCCGAAGCGACAAATATACGCTTCGGCTTTGACTATTTTCCGATTAAACCGATTCCCCATGGGGGAGTGCACCTGCAAGAGCTCCTTCGTCGTAGCCGGTTTCCGCATCTTCCGGCGGTGTGCCCTTAAAGTCGCGGTCGAGCCAGACAGAGAGCGGCGCATTGCGCGCGATGGCGCTAAAAAACGCCGCAATTTCTCGGGACGCGATGGGGACGGACTCCAGCAGCAGCCGGAAGAGCACCTCGTTACTCTCCTGACAACCGGGCGCGACCTCCTTTCTGATCGCCATGCCATACGCCTGATTGAAGACGGAGGCGAGCTGGGAGAAGCCGTCGATGATTCGCCCACGGAAGCGGCCGTAGAATTTAGCCAGCTGCCCCACGAGAAAGTTCATAAACGCATAGGCTTCCTTAATCTGCTCGGGCTGCACATTTTCATATGCGGCGGCGGCGGCGGTCCAGATTTGGTCCTGCGTAAATTTGGGCATCAGGCTTTCGCGGTAGACCATCGGGTAACCGTCTTGCACGGTCAGATAACGGTCAAATTCACCTTCCATCGCATAGTGGGTCGGCTCACCGGGCCGGGCAGCACGCGCTTCCACGTAGGCGTGACAGACGTGATCGAGCGCCAGATGGCAGATAAATCCTGCGGCATACCCGCGCGACATTGGTACATCGTCTTCCACTGCGGAGCGCAGGCGTTCCATAACCGGCATGGCGGAATTGCGGTGGATGATCCCGGCCATACGCCATGCTTCGCTGCGCTTCAGGGGTTTATAGAAAAACAATGGATCAGGGCCGAGGCAACCGAGCTGGAAGCTTTCCATTTCCGATTCCAGCAATTTACTTAATACATTCGGCAGCTCCGCTAACACGCGGTTTCCGAAGTTGAGATGCGCATAATAATTCGGCATAAACAGTTCATTCCTTTATAAACCATAGAAATGTATTCTATAGTGTACCACAGTTTCTCCGGAAATGCACCCTAAAATATATTAAAATTCGATTACAATTTAAATGACAATGCCGCCGTTCGGCGAGAGCACCTGGCCTGTCATAAAGCGTGCGGTCGCGCCGAGGAAAAAAATGCTCTCGGCGACATCCTCCGCCGTTCCGATCTGTCCAAGTGGGGTTTCATCCTGCAGTGCCTGCAGGGTTTCCGGATCGAGCGCCGCGTTCATATCGGTAGCGATAACGCCGGGGGCGACGCAGTTCACGGCGATGCCGGAGGGGCCAAGCTCTTTGGCAAGGGCTTTGGTCATGCCGATGACCGCCGCTTTCGCGGCGGAATAGGCGACCTCGCAGGAGCCGCCCGTCACGCCCCACATGGATGAGAGGGTGACAATCCGGCCTGTTTTGCGGCTTAGCATATGGGGCAGCGCCGCCTGTACCGTATGAAATACACCGTCCACATGTACGGCAAACATGTGCCGCCAGTCGTTTTCCGTTATGTCAGAAAAAAGCGCTTGCTGCGCGATGCCCGCGTTGCAGACAAGGCAGTCTATGCCGCCGAGCGCCGAAAGTGCGCGTGTTACCACATCCTGTGCCTGCGCGCGGCAGGAGATATCCCCCTGCAAGGCGATGCCGCCGATGCGCTTGGCAAGCGCGCGCGCCTGCGTTTCGCTGTGCAGATAATTGATCGCGACATGGTAGCCGCCTTCGGCAAAGCGGCGCGCGGCGGCGGCACCGATGCCCCGGCTTCCGCCTGTGATCAGGACAGTTTTCATGTGAGGGTATCCAGCCACGAAAGGCAAAGGGGAAACCATGTGGCGACATGGGGATCCTGCTGTGCGGGATTACCCTCCGTGCGCGTATCGGCAAGCGCCATCGCGTGCGGGCCGTGCGGGTAGATATGCGCCTCATACGGCACACCGGCGCGCTGGAGAGCGGTGGCGTAGAGCAGGGTGTTTTCCGCCGGGACGGAATCATCCGATGCGGTGGTCCAGAGGAAGGTGGGCGGATTGTCCTTCCGAACCGATTTTTCCAGAGAGAGGGTATCGTGAATTGCGACGCCGGAGCCGAGGAGATTACCGAAACTGGTCCTGCTGCGCAGCTGTGGCTGCGCGGTGACGACCGCATAGCACAGAATGGCGGCGTCGGGGCGTACCTTCTCCGGCAGCACGCCGAGGGTATGCGCTATAGTCGGCATATGCCAGAGGTTTGCGATGCAGCCCGCGAGATGCCCACCTGCTGAGAAGCCGCATACCGCGATATGCTGCGCGCCGCGTTGGCGCAGGAGGGCGATGGAAGCAGCGGCTTCCAGCAAGGCCATGGGCCAGCGGTCGGGGAGGACGCTGTACTCCAAAACGGCGGCGGTGTGGTCTGCGGTACAGAAGGCCTCCGCCACGGGGAAGCCCTCGCGGTCACTTGCGGTCATCTCGTAGCCGCCGCCGGGCAGAATCAGCACCGCCCAGCCGCTCTGCAAGGTATCGGGCTGCAGGACGGTAAGTCGGATATCGGTTTGCCCCTTCGATAAATGCGGAGAAATGCCCTCGCGGTCAAATATTTCACGTGCCATGGTGTACACCTCCGTATGTTTGCATATACCATATTATACGGGAAGTTGTTCTGTTTTACAACAGGCTGGAGCAGGAAAGCGGCGGCGCATGGGAAAATGATCCCGCGCGCCGCCGCCGTGCAGATTAGTTGGCCGTTGCTATGATGACGCGAATGCGTCCGCCCTCGCTGCTCGGTTTGTCATAATAACCGGTCAGCGTGTAGCTCGCGCTGTCAATGGTGGAGAGGGAACGGTAATAATAGGTTCGATCCTGATAAAGGTATACTGCAACATTTTCCGCAATGGCGTAGGTTTTATTGTCCGCGGAGAGGGCCTGGTCGCCGCTGTAGCTGTCCAGATTCACCTTGGTGAGGGAAGCGAGCTTATCGACGCTGAGGCCTGCAGAGTTTATGGAAGTGCCCTGAATCTGGCAAGGGCCTTCGGAGACGTTAAAGACCTTGCCGGAATTGTAATAGGAGTACGTTGTGCCGTAGACATCAAAGACATAGTTGCCGTATGAAACCAATAGTTCGGAATCCACATTGGTAGCGGTAGAAATCAAGCCGTATGCGTGCATATCTCCGGTTGCCTCTTTTAGAATCAAGCGGGAAATTTCGCCGTTTGCATTGGTCAGGGAGAACGCGACCATACTGTCCTTGATGGTCATACCCGCGAGACGCGAGGGGTATACTTTTGCGGCAGTGGGGGTGGTACCGGTATAGACGTCGATAATCTCCACGTCGTCGGCGAGCGGGGTTGTGCCGATTTTGGTCGCGTCGGCGTTCACTTTGCCGCTGACGGTGGAAGTCGACAGGCGCTTAATCTCCACACCGGTGCCCTGTGGTGTGACGCGCACCAGCGCGCCCGCCTTCAGGTTTGTATCATCCACCGGATAGGTATACTGGTTGCCGTCGGTGGCATAGATCAGCAGGCTGTTTGAGGTGTAGTCGTTGCCGTTGCTGTCCTGATAAATCGTGGGGGTTGCGGAAAGCACCATGCCATAAATGGTGGTGGTCGTCGCCTGACTGAGGCTGCGGACGGCTGCTACGCCGCCGTCCCGGCCAAGCAGAAGGGTCAGGCTGTCGCCAACCTTATACGCGCCCAGATTGGACAGGTCATACGCGGCGGAGGTGGTCTCGATATCATAGGTTTTACCTGCCAAGGTAAGGGACGTCGGCGAGGACGCTGTGGGGCTTGCCGCCTCATAGGTGCCGGTCACCTTATTGGTGTAGGCCCAGATGGTGCGCATGGATTTCGACCAGTATACGACATCCAGATTTTGCACGCTGGAGAGGGTGCTCTCCTTGCCGCTGCGGTAAACCGTCGCGTTGGAGAGGGAAAAGGGAACCTTGGACTGCCAGTCCCCTTCCGCGACCACGGGGCCTTCCATGGCGCTGTTGATGAGGGCAACGCGGTCGACTTTACCCTCCGAATTGACCATCCCCGGCTCTAAGACGTTCAGGTAGTACACGCCGGAGGTGTTTTTGGCGATGAGGGTATTGTAGATCAGGTACATTGCGTCGCGGCGGGTCATGGCGCTGTTTTGCGTCGCGGTAATCCCTTCGTCGAGCTTAAGCGCTTTGTACTGAGCCATCTGCCCTGCCGGCCAGACGCCGGTGAAATCGGTGTCCTGATAACCGAGCAGGCGCAGCACAATGGTGACACCCTCGGCAAGGGTGATGGAGCGGTCCGGCTCAAAATAGCCCTGAAGATTGCCTTTGACCAGATCGAGATCCACTGCGGCTTTGATCCATGACGCCGCCCAGTGGGACTGCGGAACATCCGGATAGGGGGAGACGCTTACCATATCCCCTACGCTGTCGCGCATGGTAGAGGACGCCACGGCAAGCTTTGAAAATTCCGCGCGTGTTACGTTATTGCTGAGATTCAAGTTGCCGTTGTCGTCTCCGACCATAATATCCAGCGCGGCAAGTACCTGTGCCACTTCGGACTCATCCTCTGCAGCTGCAGAGACGCCCGGAATCATTGCAAAGAGCATCACCGCAGCCAGAAGACCGGAGAGAAGTCGTTTTTTCATAATTTAAGTTCCTTCCTTTCCAAGGTGCCTGTTTTCTAATCGTGTCGTAGTGCGTCGATGGGGTTAAGCTTTGCGGCATTGTTCGCGGGCAGATAGCCAAAGACAATGCCTATGGCGACCGAAACGCCGAAGGCAAGGGCAATCGCGGCGAGAGATGGAGAGGCAGTGAAGTCACTGTTCCCCATCATTTGACCAACAAGCTGTCCGACGACGACGGAGAGAATGCAGCCGAGAACAATGCCGATGACACCGCCGATGGCAGAGGTGGTCCCTGCCTCAATCACAAACTGGCTGCGGATGTCTCCACGCTTGGCACCGAGGGATTTTCGGATGCCGATTTCCCGTGTTCGTTCCGTGACCGAGACCAGCATGATATTCATGATACCGATGCCGCCGACCAGAAGGGAGATGGCGGCGATGGCAACCAGCACCAGCATCAGCGTGCCCATCATTTCATCCATCATGTCCATAATTTCCGCGGAGGTCATAACCGTGTATACGTCAGTGTCCTGATAAGTCTGGAAGAGGCGGGTTTCAACGATGCTGCGCGCCTGAACCGCCGTCTCACTGGAGACACCGCTCAGCATAAAAATGTTGACGGTACTGTTTCCGTTGAGGCGGGTGGCGTTGGTGTATGGGATCAGTATCTGATCATCATCTGTGGCTTTTTCGCCATCTGCAGATTCCTCCAAAATACCGATGACAGTGTATTTGTACCCATTGATGGAGATCGTTTTATTGAGTGCATTTCCACCTAGGTATTCATTTTCAATATACGTGCCGATGACACATACATTTTGCATTCGCGCGACGTCAATGTACTGGATAAAACGGCCTTCCTGTAATTTTTTGTTGCGGATTTTCGCGTATTCTTCGCTTACGCCGAGAAAGCTTGACGGGACAAAAGTGTCCACATCGGTTTTTGCGCTGCCCGATACCATGACATATGGGCTGAGGGAGGCGAGGTAGGTGGGATTCTGCTCGACCAGTTCATACATATCGTCGACGGTGACGGTACGGGAGGAATCGCCGCGTCCTGTGATGCGCACCTGAATGAGGTTGGCACCCATGGAGTTAAACTGATCCTCCATCATGCTGGTCATGCCGTCGCCCAAGCTGACAATCACAATCACGGCCCCTACGCCGATGATGATGCCAAGCATGGTGAGCAGTGCGCGCGTTTTGCTGGTAGCCAGCGATTTGAGTGCCAGTTGGAAGGATTGCATCATACTCATGTAGCGGCAGCCTCCTCCGAAGCAAAGGTGGAGACCGATTTGGCCGACACAGCTTCTGGATTTGCCTGAACGACCGCCTCAGGGGCGCGGGCGTCGCCGTCATATATAATGCGGCCGTCCTGCAGGCGGACAATGCGGTCGGCCTGTACCGCGATGGAGTTATCGTGGGTAATCAGCACCACGGTATTCCCCTCTTCATTCAGCTTTTTCAGGAAGCCGAGCACGTCGCGGCCGGTTCGGGAATCCAATGCGCCGGTCGGTTCATCCGCCAGAATCACGGAGGGGTCGCCGGCCAGCGCGCGGGCGATGCTGACGCGCTGCTGCTGACCGCCGGAGAGCTGGTTGGGCAGATGTTTGTACTTGTCGCCAAGGCCAACCCGTTCCAGTGACGCGATAGCGCGCTCCCGCCGCTCCGAGGGCGAGACGCCCGCGTAGAGCAATGGCAGCTCCACGTTTTCCGCAAGGGTAAGCTTTGGGATGAGGTTGTACTGCTGAAAGATGAATCCAAGCATTTTGTTGCGGATGGCCGCCTGCTCATCATCATCCATGGTGGAGACATCCACGCCGCCGAGGGTATAGGTGCCGGTTGTGGGGACGTCCAGACAGCCGATGATGTTCATCGCGGTGGACTTGCCGGAGCCGGATGAGCCGACTACGGCGACAAACTCCCCTTGATTGACGTGAAAGGATATCCCGTCCAGCGCGCGCACCTCTGTATCGCCCATTTGATAAATTTTATAGATATCGCGTAATTCAATGAGATGCTCCATATCGTTCTTCTCCTATCCCGCCGCGCCGCCAATGGCGATGTTACTAAACATATCGGAGGCTTCGGTTTCTATCAAAACGATTTCGCCCTCCTCCAGTCCGTCTGTAATTTCTACATATTGGCTGTCGGATTTTCCGATGGAGATCTTCCGCGTTTCCGTTTTGCTGCCGTTGGTCAGATTGCCGTTGGCGTCCAATGCTCCATCCAGCGCAACCAACACGGTTTGGTCACGGGAAACCGCGTCCACCGGCAGAGAAATAGCATCACGTACAGTGCTTGACACGATGTCGGCCGAGACGTTCATACCGGGGAACAAGTCTTCCCCCGGGTCGTTGATAACCACTGTGACAGGATAGTTGGTGGTGCCGTTGAGGGTGGTGCCGTTGATATTAATGTTGTCGACATAGCCGGTGAAGGTTTGGTTTTCTACCGCGTCAGCAGTGATGGTGACTTCCTGGCCGATAGAGACTTTTCCGATGTCCAGCTCATCGATGTTCATGTCGAAGGTAAGCGTGGACATATCGTAGATGACCGCCATATAGAGGGAGGCACCGGAGGTACCTGCCGTTGAGGGGTCTACATTGTCGCCGACCTTGTAGTTCTTTTCAATGATGGTGCCGGAGATGGGGGCTTTAATGGTATAGTTATCCAGCTGATCCTGCGCGCTTTGCAGGGTAAGCTCCGCATTCTGGATGGCGAGGCGCGCGTTTTCAATATGAGAATCGATATCGGTTACCTCGTACGAGCCAATGACCTGGCGGTCTGTGACGTAGTCTCCTTCTTTTACGGACTGCGAAATGAGCTTTCCGCCCATGGTCGCAACAACTTGCTTGTTCGCGCCGTAGGTAAAGGTGTTACCTGACGCACAGGAGGCCGTGCCTACCGATGCGGTGCCGCGGGTCGTCTCGTCAACCGCGCCGGGGTTTGTAATTTTAATCGTGACATTACGTACCATCGTGCCGCCGGCGCCGACCTGATCGACCACCGCAATTTCGTCAATGACACCGGGGATGGTTTCGAGTGTGCCATCCACTGTAACTGTGGCTGCCTGCCCGACGTAGAAGGTTGCGACGTCGGAAGAGTGGAACGGAAGCTCAATGGTCATGTTCTGCCGATCCAGAATGTCTGCGATGGGGGTGCCCGCTGTGACGGTATCACCCTGCTCGTAATAGAGTTTTTTAACAATACCGGTTCCGTTGGCTTTGATCTGATAGTTATTTGTCATGTCGGCTTTATTCTTCAAAAGCTCGTTGTAGGATACTCTGGCCTGCTCCAGCGCGACCTGGCTGCGGGAGATGGTGTTTTCTACATCGCTTGCGTCAATGCGGTAGAGCACGCTGTCCTTTTCCACGACCTGCCCCTCCTCGAAGGGGGCTTCCAGCACTTCTCCTTTGACGAGCGCGGTTACCTGATAAGAATCAATCGGCTTAACAGTGCCTGTGCTGGAGACGCCGACAACAATATCGCGCCGCTGTGCGGTTTCGGTTATGTACAGGCCGGACACCGCAGTGCCGGCGGTACTGCTGATTAAGTAAATAACGAGTGCAACAATCACCACAGCGACCACAACAATGATAAGGGTCCTCACCCATTTTTGCTTCTTCTTGGGCTTTTTGGGCTTATCACCTTTCTTTGACTTCAGAGGCAACGTTGTATTTTGATTGGTTTGCGTGCTTTCCATATTCCTAATGCTCCTTACAATTAGAATTGAATTGGTGCTACAGACTGCTTGCCGCCGGTTCCGGCTGAGCGGCATGGGTGGGACAGAAGCCCCGCCTGAGTATATTGAGCGTGTTGGTATATTGCTCCTGCAGATGGGGGGATATATTTTCCAACTTCATACATTGCACGAAAAACGGTACGCTGACACAGGACAGAATACGCACCATATGGCGCAGGTCGTCCGTCGTTATGACTGTAAGTTGTGAGGTGTCAATGTAATCAAGAAAGGTATAAAGGCGATGATCTTCAAAAAGAACGGAGAACATATCGCCGTTGCGCATGCTGAGATTATTTTCTAATGTCTTCGCCAATATGCTGAGATCTTCATCCATGACATTTCCGGAAGCGACACCCAGTGAAAAAGTAAACAAGGTTTGAAAGGTTGCGAACAAGTCCCCCTTTTCACGCTGTAATATGGTTTCTATAATCTTAACTATTTTGTTGGCATATTCGTCGAGCAGATAGCGGAACAGATCCGCCTTATCGGTAAAGTACATGTAAAAGCTTCCGCGTGGAATATGTGCGGCCCGGATGATGCGGTTGATGGAAAACTGATCATAGGTAACCCGTGCAAACTCCTCTCGCGCGGCGGAGAGGAATGTTTCGCGCTTTTGTTCAGAGAGGTTAAAGAATGTTTTGTGCGGCAATTTCAGGACACCCCCTTCATATGACAAACTGTCACATTATAATAGATGACACCCTGTCATAAGTCAATAGAGTTTTTGTGAATTTTAAAAAGTTTTAACAACTTATCAAGGTTCCTTAAAGCTTCACCCTGTAATTTCGGCAATTTGCAGAGGGATAGCGCTGTACTAATCATGCAAAATTTTATCCGATATGTGGTATAAGGCAGGCCAAGGCTGTCAAAAATAGCATCAGTTACATCCGCCGGAAAGGCAACCGCTTTCTCGGGGAGAAACCACGAATACACGGAAAGGAATGGTTGGCACATGAACAAACCAATCAAAAATCGCGTCGGCGATTTTCTTGCGGGGAAGGGCTTTTACATAGTCCTGTTCCTCTGCATCGCTGCAATAGGGATTTCGGGCTATTATTTGTTTTCCAGCGTGAACGGGGATGGAGACACCGCAGTGGCCGCGCCAACGGAGGTTATGGTGGAGGCTTCACCGGAGCATTCCGTACCACCCACAACGAACGCAACGCAGACGGTCACCCCGTCAACGGCAAAACCCAATACCGCGACAAAGCAGGAGACGTTGGCCACGGCAGAGCCCACCGCAAAGGTGGAGACGGACCCCACGTTCTGTTTTCCAATTCAGGGTGAGGTCGTGAACACGTTTAGTATGGACACGCTCTCTTATGATGAAACCATGAAGGATTGGCGTACCCATGCAGGGATTGATATTGCCGCTGCAATCGGCACAGAGGTCAGGGCCGCCGCCGGGGGGGAAGTCGTAGAGGTTGACACAGACGACTTTTTGGGTACCCGCGTAGTTATTGCACACAGCAACGGACTGCGTACGGTATATGCAAACCTTGCCGCGTCGCCGAATGTCTCGGCTGGAGACCAGGTGGCGATGGGCGATATCATAGGCTCGGTGGGACAGACCGCCATTTCAGAGAGCGCGGAAGCGCCGCATCTCCACTTGGAAATGACCCGCGACGGTGTGCTGGTCAATCCGCTTGACCTGCTCCCCGCACAGTGAAAATTTAAAATAAAATGCGCAGCCTGCCGGAATTTTTTGGCGGGCTGCGCTGCGCTGCGCATATTGGGGGGTTATCGTCATATAATAGGCATATTGTAGCTATGAAAGGGCAGGGGGGGTGATTTCTGTGGACGAAGAGGAAAATTGCGGCGGAGAAGACAATCGGCCGCGCGAGGATGTGGATGATTTGATTTTCCGCGTTCCGCAAGAGTGGCGCGCCAGCGAGCGCTGACGGTTTTGGTTTTCGTTCTTATGTATTGTGGCGCAGAATATCCTCTAATAAGAGAGACCCGAACAGCCCCGCACCCATCACAGCCAGCGCCATAGAGACGGTGTAATCGGCATATTCATAGAGCAGGCGCGTTTCAGCTGTGTGGACACCTGCCCATACGAGCATAAGCAGTGCGGAAATGAGCAGTGCGCAGCTAAGCAGAATCCCATAGCGGAGCAGGTCGAAGGATACCGCCTGCATTGGCTTTTTGATAGAAAATGAATGCATTATCGTGTGCCTCCTTCTGCACAATGGTAACAAAATGCGAAGGACAAAACAAGCGGGAATGCTTTCCGTATCCACAAAAAAATGGAGCAATCACAAAACGTGGTCGTTGGAGAAAATCACAGGATGAAAATCATAAACAAGGTGGAAATTATACAAATCATCCAACAATAATCTGACATAATGCGACAATATTCTACTGAAATCGACTTTTGCATTTACATAATTTATTGGCGGAAGACATAAGCAAGATCAGGATGTCGTATTTTGAAGAAATCTTGCTATTGAATTAATTTATAAATACAATATAATGTTACTAGACTCCAAAAACTTTACTTGGGGGACACAATATGATGGAAGGTCTAACAAAAGAGATTCATGCAACAACCTGTCGGACAGTGGACGCGCACGGAGCCCCGCTCAGCTTTGATTACTACATATTGGTAGACGAGCTGACGGCGGACGGAGTGTTTGCCTGTGAAAGCTACGGCGTCAAGATTGCGGTAGCGGGCGGAGGCGATGAAAGCAGCATCCGTCACATCACAAGCAGCGCAGACCGGATCGGTGAACTGGTGGAGTTACTCTCCAAGTATGAGGTAACGCCGGTTACATTGGAAGATGTCGTAAGCGACTGGCTCTAAAGCATCCACAACGAGACTGAGAAATGCCGCCCGGCTCTGGAGAGTGCCGGGCGGCGTTTCTCGTTCTGTGTTGGAGCCGGCTTGCCACTTGTGCTTGTATGTGCTATGATGTTTCCAATTAAATTGGTGATCAAATAAAGGAGACTGTATGGTGGTGCTGCCGAAACTGGTTGTTATTTTGGGCCCTACGGCCTGTGGGAAAAGCGGGCTGGGGGTGGAGCTAGCGGCGCGGTACGGCGGGGAAATTGTCTCCGCCGACTCCCGGCAGGTTTACCGTGGCATGGATTTAGGCACGGGGAAAATAAAACCGGAGGAGCGCTGCGGCGTGCCGCACCACATGCTGGATATTCTAGAGCCCGGCACGCCCTACTCTGCCGCGCGGTACCAGCAGGACGCCTATGGAGCGATTGACAGTATTCTCGCACGGGGAAGGCTGCCGTTTCTGGTGGGCGGCTCCGGGCTGTATCTGCGTGCGGTGACAAAGGGCTTTGTCTTTCCGGATATCGCGCCCGACAGCGCTTTACGCGCGGCGCTCTCCGGGCAGTCCACCGAGGCGCTCTATGCGCTTGTATACAGACAAACCGGGCAGGAGCTGAACGGAAGCGAGCGCCATAACCGCCAGCGGCTCTTGCGCATTGCGGAAAAGGTGCTGGGCGGCGGGGGGCAGGAGGCGGAATATCATCCGCGCTATGACCCGCTGCTGCTGGGCGTCGCCTATCCGAGGGAGGAAATGTACCGCCGCATTGAAATACGCCTTGCCGACCGCTTGGCATCGGGGATGATCGAAGAGGTGGCGGAACTGCGCTTAGCGGGGGTACCCGACGCCTTTCTGGAGGCAATGGGGCTGGAGTACCGTTATATTCTCCATTACCTGACAGGGCAGATTACAACGAAAGAGGCGCTGGCGGAGGCGCTTGGACAGGCCATCCGGCACTTTGCCAAGCGGCAGGTGAGCTGGTTTAGAAAGGATGACGCGCTGTGGCTGCACATGGCGGAAAACCCACTGGAGGAGGCTTGCGGCGCGATTGACCGCTTTTTATCGGGCGGCGAGTAAAAAAAGGAGTCGACTGCGTGAAACGGTATTTTATACATTATGGTGTGCTTACAGTCTGTCTGCTGCTGCTCTCGCGGCTTACATGGGGCAGGTCTTTTACGGCGGTGCTCCAACTGGTCTATTTGATCGGATGCCTTGCGGCGCTGACGGTGATTCGCTACTACATCCGGCGGGATGTACTGATTCGTATTAAGGAGATCAACGAGGCGGTCTATTTGGATGTCATCCGCCCGTCAAGCGGCTCCGGCGGTTTTGCGCGCGCCCTCACGAAGGCGGGCGACAGTGACGCGGCGGTCAAGCGGGTGCTGCATTGGTGGCGGGGCTATTCCTGGCTCCATGCCGCGCTGACGCTGCTCCCCCTGGCGCTGCTTGGCCTTTCGGTATGGGTGGGGCGTTAGGCTTTGTGGTAGAAGGCGCAGTCGGTCAGATGGTCGTTCACCATGCCGACCGCCTGCATAAAGGCGTACACCGTGGTGGGGCCGACAAACCGGAAGCCCAGCTTTTTCATATCCTTGCTGATGGTCTGGGATAACGGTGTGCAGGGTGGAACCTGTGCGGCGCTTATCCATGCGTTGACGATGGGACGAAAGCCCACGTATTTCCAGAGGAACTGATCAAGGGAGCCATGTTTGTCACATAGCGTTCGATAGGCTGCCGCGTTGCCGATCACAGCTTCTATTTTTCGCCGGTTTCGGATGATACCGGTATTTTGCATGAGTTCGTCCACCTTGCGCGCATCAAAGCGCAGCAGTGCATCCGGATTGAAATTCGCAAAGGCGCGCCGCAGGGCGGGCCTTTTTTTCAGCACAATCAGCCAGCTTAAGCCCGCCTGCAGCCCATCCAGATTCAGCTTCTCAAAGAGCTGCCGCTCATCGTGGACGGGGATGCCCCATTCGTGGTCATGGTAATCCCGCTCCAGCTCGCTGTGTGTCGCCCACGGGCAGCGGGTTATTTGCGCCTGCATAAAATCGCCTCCTGTTTTTCCGACAGCCATAATCCGACAAGGGTAAAGGCGGCGCCGATCACCAAAACCGGCGTCAACGGCTCATGCAGGACAAGAACAGAAGCGGTCACAGTGACAATTGGTACGAGATATATGTATACACTGGTCTTGACCGCACCCAGGCGCTTGACTGCAACGTTCCATGTGACAAAGCAGAGCGCCGACGCGCCAAGGCTAAGGAAAAGAATATTGCCAAGATTGACAGCCGATGTAAAATACGCCAATTTCGGATGGAAGTCCATCAGAAACAGCATGGGGATCATAAACACCAGCCCGTAAACGAACACGCGCCGGGTGGTCTGGACGGTATTGTACCCCAGCTCGCTGATTTTTCGTGTGAGGATGGAGTAGACCGACCACGTCACCGCAGCCAGCACCGCCAAAAGGTCACCGGCGGGGTTGAGCGCGAGGGTGCTGCTCCCGTTATAACTGACCAGCGTGACGCCGAATAATGCGGCCACAAAGCCGATATAAAAGGGCGCTCTCGGTTTTTCCGCCCGCAGAAAAAAGACCGACAGCAACGCCGTAAAGAACGGGGCAATGGTAATAATAATGCCGACGTTGCTGGCGGTGGTCAGAGTCAGCGCGATATTTTCAAAGAGGTAGTACAGGGTAATGCCGCTGATCCCCGCCGCCACAAAAAGCCATTCCTGCCGCCTGTGTGTGAGCCGTAAGCGCTTGGGATAGAAGATCATCAGCGCCACAAATCCGATGGCAAAGCGGGTAAACAGAATTTCTATGGGAGTGAAGGTGCGCAGCAGCACTTTCGTAGAAATAAAAGTTGTGCCCCATATCAGTATGGTGACAAGCGCCGCTATGTGGGCTGTGGCGGCTGATTTCTGCGCGCCCATTAGTTTATTCCCTCTTTATATCGGGTTACGTTCAGATTTTTTTGCAAGAAAAACACCCACTTATATATTTAAAATTCAGCGTTCCCTACAGTGCGCGGGAAGGGTAGCACGTCACGGATATTGTTCACGCCGGTCAGGTACATGACCATACGCTCAAAGCCGAGCCCGAACCCGGCGTGCATGGCCCCGCCGTAGCGGCGCAGGTCGAGATACCAACCATAATCCGCAGGGTTCAGGCCGAGCGCGGTCATACGCGCCTCCAGCACATCCAGCCGCTCCTCACGCGCGGAGCCGCCGATGAGCTCGCCGATACCGGGGACGAGGCAGTCCATGGCCGCGACGGTTCTGCCGTCGTCATTGAGGCGCATATAAAACGCCTTAATCTCCTTGGGATAATCCGTCACAAAGACGGGCGAGTTGAAGTGCACCTCGGTGAGATAGCGCTCGTGCTCAGTTTGCAGGTCGCATCCCCAGGAGACGGGGTACACGAAGGTTTGCTCCGCGCGCGTGAGGATGTCCACCGCTTCCGTGTACGTGACCCGGGCAAAGTCAGCCTCCGCCACGGCGCGCAGACGGGAGAGCAGGGCCGTATCGACAAAGGAATTGAAAAAGTCCATCTCGTCCGGGCATTGGGCGAGCACGGCGCGGATGACATGCTTGATCAGAGCCTCGGCAAGCGCCATGTCGTCGGCGAGATCGGCAAAGGCGATTTCCGGCTCAACCATCCAGAATTCGGCGGCGTGGCGCGTGGTATTGGAGTTTTCCGCCCGAAAGGTGGGGCCAAAGGTATAGACACTGCCGAACGCCATGGCAAAGCACTCCCCGCTCAGCTGCCCGGATACGGTGAGGTAGGCGTTTTTCCCAAAGAAGGGGCGGCCGGGGTCCTCCGGTGTCATCACGCGGAACATCTCGCCCGCCCCCTCACAGTCGGAGGCGGTAATTATGGGGGTATGGACGTAGACAAATCCCCGCTCCTGAAAAAAGCAATGGATGGCGTGGGCTGCCACACTGCGCACACGGAAGACCGCCGAAAAAAGGTTGGTGCGCGGGCGCAGATGGGCGATGGTGCGCAGGTATTCCACCGAATGCCGCTTTTTTTGCAGCGGGTAGTCGGGCGAGGAACTGCCGTCCACCGCAACAGTTTTAGCGTGAAGCTCGAGCGGCTGCTTGCCGCCCGGCGTCAGGGTGACGGTGCCCGTTACGGTGAGCGCCGCGCCCACATTTTGCCGGACGATTTCGGGGTATGCCGCCACCTCCTCCGCGGAGAGGACAACCTGCAGGGATTGCAAGCAGGAGCCGTCGTTGAGCGCTAAGAAAGCAAACGTCTTCATGTCGCGGATGGTGCGCACCCAGCCGCACACCGTGACGGATTGCCCGGCGAGCAGGGTTTGGTCCGCAACAAGCCGGGCGATGGTGGTTCGATTCATATGGGTGCCCCCTTTTATGATGCAACATGAAGATTATTATATGTGAAAACTGTTCGTTTTACAAGGAGCGAAAGGCCTTTATTATAAAGGATCGGGGATACCCATGTCGCTGTTTACGATATCGACAACCTCAAAAAACAAATAATCAATCGCGTCAAGCGAGTACTGATAAACATTGCCATAAACTTGAACTTTTTGGCCAATATAATCTGCGATACTGAACTGATCGGAGTGGACGCACTGATATAGCTCAACCTGCTGGGCTATGCCCAGTTCGTCGATCCAATCAGCGTCATTGTCGGATGATAATGTAAGCAAAAACGCATTGTCTTCAAAAGAGATTGTGCCTGATATCGTTCGCTGTTCGCCACTATAATTTACACCCAGGGTGTTCTGATCATAGCTGTTGTTTGCATGAATTGCGCACAGAGTATCTATTTCTAACCTGTATAGCATGGGCGTGTATGTGGTGCTAACATAGTATACAAAGTTTGATACTTGAAATCGATAAAACGCTTTGTTGCTGTACGCCGTACGGTATAGAACAACGTCTGCCATGACGGTGCGCGTATCGAAGGCAGGAAAATCTTGCAACAGAAGCTGGTAAATACGGTCATCCAAATAGTATTCAGATGAATTGTGTACCGTTAAGTTACCGGGCGAAGGAATATGGATGGAGCCAATCGGATATTGCGCTCCTTGCTGCGCCAAGTCTTCTTCTATACGGCTGACAAAGCGATCATACTGCTCCCGCGTAATCCTTTGCGCGGTATAAGGATTTCGCCAGTATTGATCTCTGTATTTGCCGATATAGAAGGCTGTGTTAAATACATACACATAGTTTTCTTCCGGATAAAATGTCAAGGTTGCCGCCTTTGTCTGGTATGGATTCCCAAATGTAACGCGTAGTTCCGGGGTCTCGGTGGGGAGTGACAGGTTTAGCATGTATTCGTCCTTGTCGTACAGGCCATAGTCCTCCATATCGTATTGCCATTGTAATGAAATTTGTTCATTCTTATACTGCGCATCTGTCCACTCATTGTGGAAGCTCAGGTAGCCTCTACTGTAAAAACCAATCACAGTGTGAGCGTTCTCTGGCATTTTGGAAGCCTGTTCCATGGGCAACTCGGCTTCCGATCCGTCTGATGCAAACGAAACGACGTATCCTGTGTGTTTCAAACAATATACCGTATATACTCTATCGGTGGAAAGCGCCATATTCGTGTAAATGCGCGCACCGTCAATGTCATATGGTTTGTACTGCCTTGTGACCTGATAATCCAATAAGTAATTCCCGCTGCCCTGTTGCACATACCCGGTACGCAGCACATAGGCATCTTCCTTATCAATGGATGCATAATCAAGCAAATGGAGATATGAGTTCCTAAAACAATTTCCTTGCTCGAATATAGCATCAAATACAATTGGCGTAAGAAGGCCGAGAAAGACAAACATGATCGCTGTGAATATTCCAATGATTGAGAACTTGACTTTTAGCGAACGGTAAAGTCCGTATAGCAATGCTGCAGCGACTATTGTAATCAGAGCACTCATCTGTCTGCCTGTAAGACCCGACCAATCGGATTCGAGATATAGAAGCATGATAGGGATTAAAAATGCAATCAACAGGAAATCGGCGAAAGCAATTTTCATTGCAGTCCTCCAACATACAGGGCCGGCATCTATCGTTGATTCGCCAAAACGGACAACTGCAATATGTAATACGATCATGAGTGCAAACCCAACGATAATCCAAATCGCAAGAGGAAGGTTGCCGATCAAAACTGCATCGAATTGCGCCTTTAGGGTTACTTGCTCCTGTAATAAAGTAGATACGCTTCTTTGGCAGAGCGCATAAACAGAAGCAAGCCCTCCCATTGGAAGGGCTACGCCGGCGAACATTAGAATAACGCCAAGAATCACTTGTTTTCTGCTCATTTCACGAAACATCATAACCTCTGTTTGACAATAACGGGCGTTCCATCTCAGTTTAAAGCATGATATCACTTGAAATTATAGCACGCGCAACGATCCAAAACAATGAAAACATCGCCGTCCGTTGCGCCTGGCCAGACCATCAAGGGGCGGGTTGTATTTTCCCGCCTTGCAAAAGTTTGTCCCGACAAAAACCGCAACGGTTTTTGCAGTTTTTATGTGGCAGAATCCTCTTTTCAATGCAGGCCATCCGTGGTAAAATAAATCACATCTAAATTTGCACGAAAGGAGCGGGCGGACGCATGAGGAAACCAAAGTTTATTTGCACGCTGGGCCCGGCGGTAGACGATGAGGATATGATCCGCAAGCTGGTGCGCGGCGGTATGAACGCGGCGCGGTTTAACTTTTCCCACGGTACGCATGAAACCCATCTGGCGCAGCTCAATCAGCTCAAACGTGTCCGCGATGAGCTGGGGGTGCCGGTGGCGACGATTTTGGACACCAAAGGACCGGAGATCCGAATAAAGAGCTTTGCCGGAGGAAAGGTGACGCTCCAGACCGGCGGGACGTTTACCCTCACCACTGAGGAGACGCAGGGGGACGCGCAGCGCGTCTCCGTGACATATCTGTCCCTCCACCAGGAGCTCAAACCCGGCTGCCGCGTACTGCTCGACGACGGACTGATTGAACTTATTGTGCGGGAGATCCGGGACAGGGATATCGTGTGCCATGTGGAGAGCGGTGGGGAGCTTTCCAGCAATAAGAGTATCAACATTCCGGATGTTTCCATTCCACTCCCCTCCCTCACGGAGCGGGACAAGGAGGATCTGCGCTTTGCAGCCGAACAGGATTTTGACTTTGTAGCGGCTTCTTTCGTGCGCAAGGCGAGCGATGTCGAGGATATCCGCGCCTGTCTGGCCGAGTACGGCGGGGAACACATTCACATCATCGCGAAAATCGAGAACAGGGAAGGCATCGACAATTTAATCGATATCATCGAAGCGTCCGACGGCCTTATGGTGGCGCGCGGCGAGCTGGGGGTGGAGATACCGGCCCATCAGGTGCCCGTGCTGCAAAAGAAGATGATCAAAGAGACCGTGAAGCAGGGCAAGCACGTCATCATCGCCACGCAGATGCTCGGCTCCATGATTCGCAACCCGCGCCCGACGCGGGCCGAGGTTTCCGATGTTGCAAACGCCGTGTTTGACGGGAGCTCCTGCGTCATGCTGTCGGGGGAGACGGCGTCGGGCAAATACCCGCTTGAAGCGCTGGAGAGTATGGTGAACACCATTCTGGAGGCGGAGGGCGCGACGGACTATTGGGGCCGCTTTCAGGAGACCAGGCTCCTGCGCCACATGTATACCATCAACGATGCCATTTCACACGCCTGCTGCCTCACGGCAATGGATTTGCACGCGAAGGTCATTCTCGCCTCGACAAAATCCGGCTATACGGCAAACGCCATTTCCCGGTTCCGTCCGGCTTGCCCGGTCATCGCGCTCTGCCAAACGGAGCGGGTGCGCAGGCAGATGGCAATTTCATGGGGCGTGCACCCGTACCTCTCAGGGTTGGTGGATTCCACCGACCGGATTTTCTCCCTTGCGGTGGATGTCGCCCGTAAGGAGGGCATTGTGGCAGCGGGAGATACGGTGGTCATCACCGCCGGTGTTCCGGTTGGGGTGCCCGGTACAACGAACCTCATCAAGGCGCAGGTGGTGGGGGAGCCGATTTAGCCCCCCGTCACGCGCCGCCGCCCTGACACGTAGAATAGCGCGGGAGGCATAACGATATGGAAAATCCGATTTTACAGCACCTGCGCGGTCGGCTCGGCGTCAGAGAGCCAAACGTGATGTGGCTGCTTACATTATTTTCCCTTTGGGATTTGAACCGTTATCCGCTGGAGGTCTGGAACGAGGCGCTGTCGGATGTTTTGGGCAAACGGGTGCTCTGCCCGTCCTTCGGCGCGCTGAGCGGATACCTGCAGCGCACGGCGCTGGGCAAAAGATAGATGTTATAAAGATAGGGCTGGGGGAGGAAGTACAAATGACACTGACCTTTTACGGAGCGGCCAAGGCCGTAACGGGGAGCTGCTACTGCGTTGCTGTGGAGGGCTGCCACATGCTGGTCGACTGCGGACTGCAGCAGGGGAAGGACGAGCAAAACAACCATGCGCTGGACTTTCACGCGGGGCTCATTGACGGCGTGATTGTAACCCACGCGCACATCGACCACTCCGGGCGCATTCCGCTGTTGTATAAGCAGGGGTTTGAGGGGGATATCTACTGCACCCGCATGACGGGTCAGCTCCTGTCCATCATGCTGCGCGATTCCGCGCACATTCAGGAGAGCGACGCGCAGTGGACAAACCAAAAGGGAAAGCGCGCCGGACATGATCTGGTGGAGCCGCTCTATACCATGGCGGACGCGGAGGAGGCGATTCGGCACCTTGTGACCTGCGACTACGATGAGACACTGCGGGTTGCAGATGGGATGCAGATCCGCTTTATCGACGCCGGGCATCTGCTCGGCTCGGCGAGCGTAGAGATGTGGCTGACGGAGGGGGAGGAGACGCGGAAAATTGTCTTTTCCGGCGATATCGGGAATCTGGACCAGCCCATTATCCGCAATCCACAGACCATCTCAGAGGCGGACTATGTCGTTACCGAGAGCACCTACGGTGACCGGCTGCACGAACAGCAGGAGAACCACGACTTTGCCCTTGCGCTCGCGCAGATTATCGATGAGACGATGGCGCGGGGCGGCAACGTCGTCATTCCCTCCTTTGCCGTGGGGCGGACGCAGGAACTGCTCTATTTCATCCGCGAGATGAAGGAGCGCGGCCTGGTCACGAGTATGCCGAACTTTCCGGTGTATGTGGACTCCCCGCTCGCACGGGCGGCGACGGAGATTTTCTCGGGCGATTTGCGCGGGTATCTCGATGAGGACGCGATTGAGGCGCTCAAGGGCGGCGCGCTCTTTCACTTTCCGGGGCTGGTGCTGACGGAGAGCAGCGAGGAGTCCAAGGCCATCAACGCCGACCAGACGCCCAAGGTGATTATTTCCGCATCCGGCATGTGTGACGCGGGGCGCATCCGCCACCACCTCAAGCACAACCTTTGGCGGACGGAGAGCACCATTCTTTTCGTCGGCTATCAGGCGGTCGGGACGCTGGGGCGGCGGCTGCTGGAGGGTGCGACCGAGGTAAAGCTTTTCGGCGAAGAGATTTCCGTGCGCGCCAGGGTGATGAATTTTCAGGGTATGAGCGCCCACGCCGACCGCGACGGGCTGCTACGCTGGATTTCCGCCTATTCTCCCCGCCCGAGGCAGGTGTTTGTCGCCCATGGGGAGGCGTCGGTAACCGAAACCTATGCGCGCACCCTGCAGGAGCATGGAATTTCCGCCCATTCGGTCAACCAGCGGGAGGTATATGATCTGTGTCAGGGCCGCATTCTGGAGCCGGGAGTCGTCCCGGAGGGGAAAAAATCTGCCCCCGCCGGGTCGCCCGCATTCCTCCGGCTCGAGGAGACGGGTCGCAAGCTGCTGGCTCTCATCGAGGCGAGCCGCGGCGCTGCCAACAAAGACCTCGCAAAGTATAACGACCAGCTCCGTGCGTTGATGGACAAGTGGAAGAGCTAGGCCCGTTTGTGCCGGGGGAGAATATCGGAGAGCACCATCAGAAGACAGCAGACGAGTAAAACAGCGACGATTAATATGGCGCAGTCCATGAAAAACTGCTCCGGCAGAATCCGGATGATCTCATCTACTGCGGGGTCAAATGTCCAGTTCTCCTTCCCCGGGAAAAAAATCTGATGAAAGCGGACAAAGGCTGCGTCGAAGTTGCGGCTCGCGAGTGCCGCCACAACTACAAAGACGGCGGCAGTGACCAGCCCGCTCCAAAACTGCGGCCCGCGCCGAAGGAAGCGGTGGGGCCGCACGCGGCCCTTCCGGTAGAGCAGCAGGCACACAAGCAGCGCTGCCGTTGCGGCGGCCATAACGGCGAAATCAACGCGGAACAGCAGTGCGACGTCGGCAAAGTGGCTGCGCCCGCTTTCCGACCAGCGGAGAGAGCCTGTGCCAAACGGCGTGCCGAGGACGCAAAAATTCAGCATTTCGTCATATGCCTGCACGATGGTTGCGCGGTCAAACCCGGAGGCTTCTTCTATGGAGAGCGCGTCAATATGCACATAATAAAAAGGCCGCACGAGGATGGGCAGGGAGATACTGCCCGCCAGAATCAACAGAGCTGCCGCGAGTGCGATGACAATAGAAAAAATCTTGCTTGTCTTCATGGCGATTCGCCTGCTTTCGTCAAAGTAAGGGGATCGGGATGCGCCGACAGGACAAGCAGCACCTGTGCGGGCAGATAAAAAACCCACCCAATGTTAATCAGAAGCTGCGCGCTCCGCCCGACGGCGAGAAAGGCGAGGCCGATAAAAAGATCACATGCGACGAAGAGAAACAGGCCTGCCGAAAAAAGGTGGCTGCGGCGGAGGGTGAGGCTCTCCGCCGCGTTTAACACAAGCTGCGGAAAATACCAGCAGGCGAGCAAGACGGTGGGAGAGACCGCACCGGAGCGGATATAGAGGGCCGTGGCACCGCAGGGGATCGCGACGCGCAGGAGCAGGCAAATGGGTACAGGCCAGCCTCCGTGAAGGTGCAGGCGGCGCAGGTAGAAAAGCTGTACGACGCAGAATGCGGCAAGTCCCAGTGGATAATCGCGGTTGAGCAGAAGCAGGAAGGTATCCGCAAAGACGGTGCCAATCAGCGCCGCACAGGTCAGCCGCCCTTCCTGTGTGCCCCGCGCGCAGAAGCTGTACGCCGCGCAGAGAAGGATGGAGACATATTTTACCGGTATGCTGTACCCGCCGGGCAGGACAATGTCCATCACGAGATAGACGGCATACAGGCAGCCCGCCGCGAGCAGAAAGGCGGCAGTCGCCTTGCGCATGGATAGGATCATCGTGCTACCTCCATACTAGAAGTGAGGTGACTGTGGGGGTATTGCTGTTGGCCTGTACTACTTTGATGGGGGTTCCATTCCGGTCATTAAAACTTGCAGATATCATACCACCACAGGCGGAGAAAATCCAGACTTATACAATAATAAATTTATAACAACGCGAAGGAATCGGAGACATGAAGGAGCTATTGGAAAAATCGAGCCGGACGCTGGAGCTTCCAAAAGTATTGGCGCTTTTGGCGGAGCAGGCGGTGACGGAGGAGGGGAAGCAGACGGCCCTCGCGCTGCGCCCGATGACGGAAAAAAGCGCCGTGGCGCACGCCCTCGACGAGACGACGGCGGCGGCGGGGATGCTTGTGCTGCGCGGCTCGCCCGCATTCCAGGGCGTGAGGCCGGTGAGGGCGGCTCTGCAGCGGGCGGATATGGGCGGCTCGCTCAACACAAGGGAGCTGCTGGATATTGCGGCGGTGCTGCGCGCGGCGCGCGCAGCGCGGGAGTACGCCACGGGGGAGCGTGGGGAGAAGACCTGCATCGACCCGCTCTTTGCGGCGATGCATCCCAACCGCTTTCTGGAGGATAAGATCACCACATCAATCGTCGGAGAGGATGAGCTGTCCGATGCGGCGAGTACGGAGCTTGCCACCATCCGCCGCCACATCCGCGCCCAGTCGGCCAAGGTGCGCGAGCTGCTGCAAAAGCTGATTTCCTCCAATCAGGCGAAATATCTGCAGGAGGCGATTATCACCATCCGCGCCGGGCGCTATGTGGTGCCGGTAAAGGCGGAGTATAAGCATGAGATTCCCGGACTGGTGCACGACGTCTCCGCGAGCGGCAGCACCCTCTTTATCGAGCCGATGCCGGTCACCAAGGTCAACAACGAGCTGCGGGAGCTGGAAAAGCGGGAGGAGCATGAGATTGCCAGAATCCTCGCGGAGCTCTCCGCCGACTGTGCGCAGTTCCGGGAGGACATTGCGGCAAATTATGACCTGCTCATCCAGCTCGACGTAATCTTTGCCAAGGCACAGCTCTCCCATCGGATGCGCGCCTGCCCGCCGACGCTGTGCGAGCGCGGGCTGTTTTTCCAGAAAGCGCGGCATCCGCTGATCCCAAGCGCGCAGGCAGTTGCCAATGACTTAATGCTCGGCGAGGCGTTCGACACCCTCGTCATCACCGGGCCCAATACCGGAGGAAAGACAGTCACCCTGAAAACCATCGGACTGCTCTGCCTGATGGCGCAGTGCGGGCTGCATATTCCGGCGGGCGGGGAGAGCCGGATGGCGGTGTTTTCGCAGGTGCTGGCGGACGTGGGAGACGAGCAGTCCATCGAACAGAGTCTCTCCACCTTCTCCTCCCACATGACCAATATCGTTGGCATTCTGGCGCAGGCGGGAGAGGGCGCGCTGGTGCTTTTAGACGAGCTCTGCGCGGGCACCGACCCGGTGGAGGGCGCGGCGCTCGCAGCGGCGATTATGGAACGCGCCCGCGCGCAGGGTGCGCTGGTTGTGGCGACGACCCACTATGCAGAGCTCAAAATATACGCCATGTCCACGCCCGGTGTACAGAACGCGTCGTGTGAATTTAACGTGGAGACGCTCTCGCCGACCTACCGCCTGCTCATCGGCATACCGGGCAAATCCAACGCATTTGCAATTTCGGAGCGGCTGGGCCTGCCGGGGGAGATTGTACAGCGCGCGGCGGCGCGCATGGACGCAGAGCATGTGCAGTTTGAAGACGTGCTCACACGGCTGGAGCAGCAGCGGCAGGCGATGGAGCGGGAGACAGAGGCCGCAGCCCTCCTGCGGCAGGAGACGGAGCGCGGCGTGCAGGAGGCGCGGCGGTACCGGGAGACGCTGGAGGCCGAGCGGGCAAAGATTCTGGACGGTGCCCGGGCAGAGGCGGGGGAGTTGTTGCGCGACGCGCGTAGTGAGGCGGATGCGGTGCTGAAGGAGCTCAGCCGCATGCGCAAGCAACAGAGTAAACAGAGCAGCTGGCAGGAGGAGAATGACCGCCGCGCCGGACTGCGGCGCAGGCTCAACGAGGCGGAGGCGAAGCTGCAGGCAGATGCGCCGCTTACCGAGGCGGAGCAAAGCCGCCCCGCCGAGGTGGGTGACACGGTGGAGCTTTTGCGGATGGGGACGCGCGCGACGGTGATTGCGACCGGTAAGGACGGAAGCTTGCAGCTGCAGGCGGGGATCTTAAAAATCAATGCCAGACGGGCGGAGGTGCGCGTGGTGGAGGAGACGTCCGCCACGCAGAAGCAGGTGCAGCAGATGGCGCACCGCGCCGAGCAGCAGCTGCGCCGCCTGGGGGCGTCGCCAGAGATTGATCTGCGCGGCATGATGACGGACGAGGCGGTGGCGGCACTGGATATGTTCCTCGACAACGCCATGCTCGCGCGGCTCAATCAGGTTGTGGTCATCCACGGCAAGGGCACCGGCGCGGTGCGTAAAGCGGTGCGAGAGCATCTCAAACGCAGCCGATATGTCAAAGCCTTCCGCCCCGGACAGTACGGCGAAGGGGAGGATGGCGTGACGGTGGTAGAGCTGAAATAGGAGCGGCTCGGTGAAAATGACGGATTGTCCACGGATTCCGCCGGAATATTGGTTCGAATTTGTCAAAAATGTCATTGACGAATTTTATTAAATTTGTTATTCTAATTACAAATGTAATAGCTGTATAACACAGCTT
>JAJBUC010000053.1:0-10605 GCA_020860545.1 Oscillospiraceae bacterium
ACATCTCGGGTATGACCTATGACGGGGCGACACAGGCACTGAGTAAAGTGGGGCTCTATCTCAAGGCGACCGGCGTTTCAAACTATGGAAGCAGCACCCGCGTATCCAGCCAGTCCATTGCGGCGGGTACACAGGTAGAACGTGGCAGCATCGTGGTGGGACAGTTTGTCGACAGCGGCGGCGGAAGCGGCTGGGGCCTCTAGCCCTGCCGCTGTATGAATTGGGGTGAAGGTATGCAGCTTGAAAAATTGTTGGACGGGGTGGAACTTACGGGCGCCTTTGTCCAGGAAGTGGAAATTTCAGGAATATGCTACGACACCCGGGAACTGAAAAACGGAGACCTCTTTGTGGCTCTGCCGGGCTACAAGACGGACGGACACCAATACATACGGCAGGCGCTGGAGCTGGGCGCAGCGGCAGTGCTCTGCCAGCGCCCGCCGGAGGGGGATGGCCCGTGGCTCGTGACGCAGGAGCCGCGCCGCGCGCTCGCGCAGGTTTCCGCCAACTGGTTTGGGCATCCCGCGCGGGAGCTCAGCGTCATCGGTGTGACCGGCACGAACGGCAAGACGACCACCACCTATCTGCTCAAATCGGTGCTGGAGGACGCCTGCGGCGCGCGGGTGGGATTGATCGGCACCAACCAGAACATGATAGGCGACGATATTCTGCCTGCCCACCGGACGACGCCGGAGTCATGGGAAATTCAAAAGCTCCTGCGTGAGATGGCGGACTGCGGCTGCAATTATGTGGTGATGGAGGTCTCCTCCCACGCCCTCTCGCTAAGGCGGGTGGACGGCATCCAATTTACGGCGGGCATCTTCACGAATCTAACGCGCGACCACCTGGATTTTCACGGTACGATGGCGGGCTACCGCGCCGCCAAGCGGCGGCTGTTCGACCAGTGCGACGTGGCGGTGCTCAATTTGGATGATGAGGCGGGGCGAGACTACGCCGAGACGGTAACCTGCAAAAAAATGACGTATTCGGAAAACAAGGATATCGCGGATGTAACGGCGAAAAATATCCGTCTCTTTCCCGGCAAGGTGGAGTTTGAGGCGGTGACGCAGGGGGAGATTCAGCGTGTGACGCTCCCCATCCCCGGCGGCTTCAGCATCTATAACGCGCTCGGCGTGATGACCTGTGCCCTTGCGCTGGGAGTGCCCCTTGCAGAGACTGCCCGCGCGCTGGCGCGGGCGCGGGGGGTAAAGGGCAGGGTGGAGGTTGTGCCGGTGCCCGCCGAATACACCGTGATTATTGACTATGCCCACAGCCCGGACGCGCTCGAAAATGTCCTCACTGCGGTGCGCGGCTTTACGCAGGGCCGGCTTATCTGCCTGTTCGGCTGCGGCGGCGACCGAGACCGGACGAAGCGCCCGCTCATGGGGGCGATCGCGGGTCGGCTGGCCGACTTTTCCATTGTGACGTCGGACAATCCGCGCACAGAGGAGCCGCAGGAGATCATCCGCGACATTTTGACCGGGATGGACGGCGACTGCGCCCCTTATGATGTGATTCCCGACCGCAGGGAGGCGATCCGGCACGCACTGCGCGGGGCGCGGGCGGGGGATGTGATCGTACTCGCGGGGAAGGGACATGAGACCTATCAGGAGATTTTCGGCGTAAAGCACCATCTGGACGAGCGGGAGGAAGTAGAGGCCTTTTTCACGCGGCGGACACAGGAAGACGGGGAAAAGGCATGATCGCTATGGGCGCGTGAGCCGTGGAGAGTGTAAAATAGCGTGCGCGTGGCGCACGGTGCGGAGGGTAACAGGATGCGGACAATCGTGGTAAGCTTTGGGGTGGCTTTTGTCATTGCCCTGATCGGGGGAAAGATTCTGATCCCGATCTTGCGGCGTATGAAGGCGGGGCAGTCAATCAAGGAGATCGGCCCGACATGGCATATGAGCAAACAGGGCACCCCTACCATGGGGGGGCTGATCTTTATCATCGCGGCGGCTGCAGCGCTTGCCGTGGTGATTACGGTCGGCACCGGCTGGAAGGGGATGTGGGAGGGCAGCCGCGGCGGCCTGTTCGTGTTTCTCTTCGCGCTGGTATTTGGTATCGTCGGATATCTGGATGATTATATTAAGGTGAAGAAGAAAGAAAATACGGGGCTCACCGCCGGATGGAAATTTCTGCTGCAGCTGGCGGTTGCCATCCTCTTTACCGTACTCATGCGCTATGAGGGCTATCTGCATAATGACCTCTATGTTCCCTTTGTAAATGTAACGCTGTTTCTCCCCTGGCCGGTCTACATGATCTTTGCGGCCTTCGTCATAGTGGGTACCGTAAACGCGGTGAATATTACCGATGGGGTGGACGGCCTCGCGACCGGGGTGACCATACCCGTCATGTTCTTCTTTACAGCGGTGGCACTCTACTGGCAGCATGTGGAGCTTGGCGTCTTCTCGGCGGCCCTGCTCGGCGGACTGTGCGCCTTCCTGGTCTATAATTTCCACCCCGCGAAGGTGTTCATGGGCGATACCGGTTCGCTGTTTCTGGGCGGAGCGGTGTGCGGCATGGCATTCGCGCTGGATATACCGCTCGCGCTCATCCCGGTCGGTATTATCTATATTATTGAGACGCTGTCGGACATCCTTCAGGTCGCCTATTTTAAGCTCACCCACGGGAAACGGCTCTTTCGCATGGCACCGCTGCACCACCATTTTGAGATGGGCGGCTGGAGCGAGGTAAAGCTCTTCTGCGTCTTCACCGGCGTCACAGTGGTTACCTGCCTGCTTGCGTTCTGGGGTGTGATGAACCGCTATCCGATGTAAACGAAGGGTAAGGACCAATTGCGGTCGGTGTATAGGAGGTATCTGTTTTGGCAAGAAAACGCAGGCGAGATTTGACAATGGAAGAGCAGCTGGCGCGCGGGCCGGTGGATTTGCCGTTTCTGATGCTGGTGCTGCTGCTGACGGGGATCGGCCTTGTCATGGTTTTTTCCGCCTCCTATGCAACCGCCTATTACGATTCCCGCGTTGCACGAAATGACCCGACCTACTATTTTGTAAGGCAGGCCATCTTCGCTGTGGCGGGCTTTGCTGCGATGTACATCATGTCCAAAATCAACTATCAGTCCTTGCGCGGCCTGTCGTTCTTTGTGCTGGCGCTGGCATTCATCTGTCTGCTTCTGGTCTTTACCCCGCTGGGCTTCGGCGGGGATACCACCGGTGCGCAGCGGTGGATTCGGATTGGGCCGATTAACTTTCAGCCCTCGGAGCTTGCAAAGCTGGGGATCATATTATTCTTTGCGGCGCGGCTATCCAAACGGGAGTCCCGAAAGCCGGTGCGCCTGAAGGCACGCTCAATTCTGAGCGGGCCGGTCGCCGTGCTGGAGCGTCTGGGCTTTTGGGAGTTGATTCCGTATCTGCTGATCCTGGGCGCGGTTGCGGCGCTGGTGCTGATTGAGCCGCACATGTCGGGCACGATTCTGATCCTGGCCGCCGGCGCGGCGGTGCTGTTCGCGGCGGGGATTAAGCTCTACTGGTTCATCATAGGCGGTGGTTTCACAGCGATTGGGTTGTGGGTTGTGATCACTGGGACGGAATACATGACGAAGCGCGTTGAGATCTGGAAAAATCCATGGACAACGGAATACGACGGGTATCAGACCGTACAGTCGCTCTATGCTATCGGCTCGGGTGGACTGCTGGGCCTGGGGCTTGGTAAGAGCAGGCAAAAGTTCCTCTATCTCCCTGAACCGGAGAACGACTTTATTTTTGCCGTTCTCTGTGAGGAATTGGGGCTGGTGGGCGCAATTGTTGTATTGCTTTTGTTTGCGCTGTTGATCATACGAGGGTATTGGATCGCTATCCACGCCCGTGACAGGTTCGGCTCCCTGCTGGTGGTCGGGTTTACAACGCTGCTCGCCGTGCAGGTGTTTTTGAATATTGCGGTGGTGACCAATCTCATGCCTACAACAGGCATCTCGCTTCCGTTTTTCAGTTCTGGCGGCACGGCGCTGCTCATCCAGCTCTTTGAGATGGGTATTATTCTCAGTGTTTCAAGGCAAATACCGGCGCCCAAACAGGGGTAACCGGTGATGGAAGGGGTGGTCGGGTGAAAATCCTCTTTACCTGCGGCGGGACGGCGGGGCATATCAACCCTGCGGTGTCCCTTGCGCGGATGTTTCAGGCGCGCAATAAAGGCTGTGAGATACTTTTTGTGGGCGCGGAGGGCGGCATGGAGTGCAAGCTGGTGCCCAAAGAGGGCTACCGGATTGAGACGGTCAAGATTACAAATTTCAAGCGGTCCTTGCATCCCAGGGCGATCGGGCACAACGTGAAAACTGTCTGGAATGTCCGGCGCTCCCGCAGGCGGGCGGATGAGATTTTGGATGAATTTTGCCCCGAACTTGTGGTGGGTACCGGCGGATACGCGTCCTTCCCTGTCGTGCAGGCGGCGGCGAGGCGTAGCATTCCGACGGCGGTGCATGAGTCGAACGTCGTGCCGGGGCTTACGACGAAAACCCTCGCGTCGGTGGTCGACAGGGTGATGGTCGGCTTTGCCGAAAGCGTAGCACACTACGAGCAGAAGGAAAAGGTTGTGGTGACCGGCACGCCGGTGCGCGCGGAATTCTTCCGTTATACCCGCAAGGAGGCGCGTGCGCAGCTGGGCGTTACGGATGAACGGCCGATTCTGCTGTCGTTTTTCGGCTCCCTCGGCGCGGAGGTGATGAACGGCTATATGGAGGATTTCTTCCGGCGGGAACAGGGGCGGGGCTATCCGTACCGCCACATCCACAGCGTGGGGACGTATTACGATGCGATGCAGAAGCGCGCGCCGGACGACCCCGCCATTGACCTGCGGCAGTATATCTATGATATGCCGCTTGTGATGGCTGCGGCCGACCTGGTGCTCTGCCGCGCTGGTTCGTCCACAATGGCGGAGCTCGCAGCCATTGCTAAGCCCTCCGTACTGGTGCCGTCTCCGAACGTGGTTGCGGATCATCAGACCAAAAACGCAGAGGTCTTTGTCAAGGCGGGCGGCGCGGTGATGGTAAAGGAGGCGGATTGCACACCGGAAAGCCTCTGGGATACCGTTTCCGGACTTCTGGATGACGGTGCTGCGCGGGAAGATATGAGCCGCGCGCTGCGCGCAATGGTCGTACCCGATGCGGCGGAGCAGATTTATCGGACACTGCTCGCGTTGCTGGAGGAGAAGCGGAAGGCGGGGTAACAGCTTGTTAACCCTGCTTCCCGCCACAAGGAGCAGCAGCCAACTACATAGCCCCCCGTGACCCGTTTTGACATCCCCGCATAGTATAAGCATGGTGAATTCTAACCTTGACTATGCGGAGGATGGAGTTATGAGTGCTTTTATTGTGGAGGGCGGAAAACGCCTTGAGGGACAGGTAAAGATCTACGGCGCAAAGAACAGTGTCTTACCGATTTTAGCGGCAACTATCTTGGTGCCCGGCACGTCCGTCATACATAATTGCCCGGATCTGAGCGATGTGACGGCGTCCATTGAGATTTTGCGTCACCTCGGCTGCATGGTGCAGCAGGACGGGGACACCATCACGGTAAATGCCACACATATGCTGCGCTGCGACATACCGGATCGGCTGATGCGGCAGATGCGCTCGTCGGTGATTTTCCTTGGTGCGGTGCTGGGAAGAATGGGCTGCGCGGAGATGTCCTTCCCGGGAGGCTGTGAGCTCGGCCCCCGTCCGGTGGACCTGCACCTTGCGGCCCTGCGTACGATGGGCGCGCGCATTGACGAGGACGGCGGCGGTATCCGTTGTGAGGGTACGCTCACAGGACGTGATATTACGCTTGCGATGCCCAGCGTGGGCGCGACCGAGAACATCATGCTTGCCGCGGTGGCGGCGGAAGGGACGACCACCATTACCAATGCCGCGCGTGAGCCGGAAATTGTGGATCTGCAGCAGTTCTTACTTGCATTCGGCGCAAACGTCTCCGGTGCCGGGAGCTCCATCATTACGATTGAGGGCGGGCAGCCGCTATCCGGCGGGGAGCATCGGATTATCGGCGACCGCATTGTCGCGGCGACCTATCTCGCGGCGGCAGCCGCCGCAGGCGGTAAGGTTGAGATCATCGGAGCGGATTACCGGCATTTAGCCACCGTGAGCGCCTGTCTTGCGGAGGGCGGCTGTACCCTGCACAGCAACGACGCGGGCATCCAGATTGAAAGCAGCAGGCCGCTTTCCGCGGTGCGGCCCATTCGCACCGCGCCGTATCCGGGTTTCCCGACCGACGCGCAGGCCCCGCTGATGGCGGCGTTTGCAAGTGGAACGGGGACGACGGTGTTCGTGGAAAATATCTTTGAAAGCCGGTACCGCCATGTCGATGAGCTCACGCGTATGGGCGCGGATATCAAGGTAGAAGGGCGCGTCGCCATCGTCTGCGGCGTTCCACAGCTGCACGGCGCGGCAGTGCAGGCAACCGACCTGCGCGGTGGCGCGGCGCTGTTGGTTGCGGCGCTCGGCGCAAAGGGGAGCAGTGAGATTACAGGGCTGCACCATATTGACCGTGGCTATCAGAATCTGGACGGTGCCTTGCGCGGCCTGGGCGCGAGCATCTGGCGCAGATAGTACACAATCGAGGACAGTTTGCTTTTTTTGTGCTACAATATGCATACATCATGAAATACAAAAGAAACAGAGGAACGGTCGGATGGCGACGAGAAGGAACAGAAAGCGGCGGCGCAAAACAAGAAGGCGCTCCAGTGCGCTCTATAAACTTTTATCCATTGTACTGATCTGCGTTGTTTTGCTGATTGGGTCTTTTGTCTTTTTCCGCGTGGATACGGTGCAGGTGGAAGGGAACGAGCGGTATGCGGCGGAAGAAATTATCGCGGCCTCCGGCGTAGAGCAGGGGGATAATCTCTTTGGGCTTAACAAGCTGCAGATTGAGCGGGACATCTCAGCGAAACTTCCCTATGTCGGCGCGGTTTCAGTAACGCGTCGGCTGCCTGCAACGCTGCGCATTACCATCCAGGAGAGTACTGCCGTAGCGGTGGTGCAGAGCGGTGAGGAGTGGTGGCTCATCAACAGCAGCTGCAAATTGTTGGAGCGGGGGGACGCAACCCTTGCAGAAGGGCGTGCGCAGGTGTATACACTCGAGCTGCTTGCCCCGTCCGTCGGGACCAAGATGGTCGTGGTCGAGGAGCAGCGGAGCAAGTATACACAGATGGCGGCGTTGCTGCTGGCGCTCAATGAGCAGGGGATCGCGACGCAAGTGACAGACTTTATCGACGTGACGGCGGACAATGAAATCCGCTTTGGCTATCGCGGTGAACTGACGGTTGTTGTACCCATGAACGCAGATTTTGACGTCAAGGTGTTGGAGCTGTGCCATACGGTGGAATCACTGGAGGAGCAGAATATTGACCTGACCGGCACGCTGGAGCTTACGTATGGCGACGGGAAGGCGCACCTGCTTCCCACACGCTGGCTGCCCGACACGGGGGCTGCCGACGCACCGCAGGAGGAAGAGGAGGTGCCGGCATCCGAAGCTCCTGCAACTGAGACGGAACCTGCAGAGGAAGCGGGGTAATGCTTTAGAATATTTCAAAAGTTTTTGGAAATACCATCACAGGTATTGACCTCAGGGCAAAAGAGGGATAAAATAGTACAGAATATCAACCGCTCGCACTGTGGGGGCTGTGATAATGTACACATGACTAAAATAGGAAACCAATTTTCTATATACATAGGAGGAGCAGATATGGCGTTTGGGCTGGATACCGGACCGGAAAGTGTCGTTACCATTAAGGTGATCGGCGTTGGCGGCGGCGGGAACAATGTGGTAAACCGCATGGTAAAATCGGGGACAAAAGGCGTGGATTTTATTGCAGTGAATACGGACAAGCAGGCGCTTGCGGTGTCAAATGCGACATATAAAATTCAGATCGGCGAAAAGCTGACCGGCGGACAGGGTGCCGGCTCCGACCCGGATGTGGGCCGCAAGTCGGCGGAGGAAAGCCGGAATGCGGTTTCCAAGGCCCTGGAAGATGCGGATATGGTCTTTATTACCGCCGGTATGGGCGGCGGGACCGGCACCGGCGCGGCACCTATCGTGGCGGATATCGCAAAGGAAATGGGCCTGCTTACCGTGGGCGTTGTCACAAAGCCCTTTAATTTTGAAGGCCGCCGCCGTATGGATCAGGCAGAAGCGGGAATCAACGAACTGCGCGACCGGGTGGACAGCCTTGTGATTATTCCCAACGAGCGCCTGAAATTCGCAACCGACCAGAAGGTGACCTTTGCAAATGCGTTTGAGATTGCCGATGATGTATTGCGTCAGGCGGTGCAGTCGATCTCCGACCTGATCAAAAACACCGGGTTTATCAATCTGGACTTCGCGGATGTCACGGCGGTGATGCAAAATGCCGGCATGGCCCATATGGGTGTTGGCCGCGCCGCGGGGAAAAACAAGGCGGAAGAGGCGGCAAAGATGGCGATTTCCAGTCCGCTGCTTGAGACCTCCATCAACGGCGCAAAGGGCGTTCTGGTCAACGTGACGGGCTCAATAGACATCGGCCTGGAGGAAGTGGAGACGGCTGCAAACCTCGTGCAGCAGGCGGCGCATCCGGAGGCGCTGATTATCTTCGGTGCCGCGTTTGATGAGTCACTGGAGGACGAGATCCGTGTGACGGTCATTTCCACGGGCTTCGAAGATCATGCGGAGGAGAAGGAAAAGACGCAGAAGAATCCCTTCACCACAGCCGGAGAGCGGGCTGCCGGACAGTCGAGTACATCCCCATACGGCGGCAACCAGAATGAGCATGAGGAACAGGCACCGGCGGGGGATGACCCGTTCGACGATATCTTTAAGATTTTTAACCGAGGAAAATGATGTTACACGCTCCGCCCGTTTCGGGCGGGGCGTATTTTGTTGTTCGCCTATACCTTTTGCGCAGGGGGAACTCCAACCGCAATAGGTATAGGCGAACAGAAAAGGCCACCGCAGGATGTAAAATATCTGTTATTCTATTGTAGTAAATTTTGTAGTTGCTTTTTTGCTGCATTTCCCATATAATTTATACACATGCGGTATTTATCAGGCCAGGTGACAGAGAAAGACACGGGGAAAGGAGTGAGACCGTCATGAGTAGCGACCCTGGAAGTCGATGTTTTGATTACATAATGGCGTGTTTCACATGAGGGGACTCTTCTACAGCAAGAGAGCCCTTTGATTGGTCACGCCGGGAAAGGCGTGATTTTTTGCTTTCAATACAAAAAACAATGGGCGGGAAGATGACCCGCTTAGAGCATATACAGGAGGGCTGCTGGGTCAACCTGACAAACCCCACCAAGGAAGAGTTGGATATGGTGGAGGAGGCACTGCATCTGGAGCCGACGTTCCTGCGGGCGGCACTCGATGAGGAGGAGAGCTCCCGCATTGATATGGAGGACGGGCAGACGCTGATCATCATTGACCTGCCCGCCGTGGAGCAAAATGAGGCGGCGATGGTCTACTACACCATTCCGCTCGGCATCATTGTGGCGGAAAAGCATATTGTAACGGTGGGCCTCAAAGAAACGTCCATTCTGCAGGACTTTGAAAGAGGCATCGTGCGCAACGCCGAGACGCAGAAGCGGACAAGCTTCATATTTTACATCCTCCTGCAGGTTGCAAAGCGCTACCTGCAGTATCTGCGGCAGATCGATAAGCTGTATAACCACATGGAGCGCCAGCTCTATAAATCCCAGCGGAACAAGGAGCTCATTCAGCTGCTCGATCTGGAGAAATCGCTGGTTTATTTCAACACCTCCCTCAAAGCCAACGAAGTGACGCTGGAAAAAATCCTGCGGGGCCGCATCCTGACGCTCTATGAAGAGGATCAGGATCTGCTCGAGGACGTCCTGATTGAGGTGCGTCAGGCCATTGAGATGGCGAATATCTATTCCTCCATCATCTCCGGCATGATGGACGCTTTCGCGTCTGTGATCTCAAATAACCTAAACGTCATCATGAAGATTATGACCTCCATCACCATTTTGCTCACGATTCCGAATATTATCTTTAGCTTCTATGGCATGAACGTGGCGGGACTGCCGGGCGACCGGTTCTTTTGGTTCCCGCTGGTGATCTCTATTGTTCTGGTCGCGCTGGCCGGTTATTTTCTCAAACGCAGGGGCCTGTTTTAGTGTTGTAGACAGCATATTTGCAGGAATTATAAACGAATGATTCATATTTTTGACACAAATTTGTGTTATGGTACTATCCAATGATAGAAAGAACAGGAGGCGGAGATTATGGCGAGCAATCCGGACTATATTAAAATGACGCCTGAAATTGAGGCGATGGCAGAGGCAGTAGCCCAAAACAGCTCAATCGACCCGGAGGACTACGTGCGTTATGATGTCAAGCGGGGCCTGCGCGACGTAAACGGCAAGGGCGTTGTAGCCGGATTGACAGAGATATCGAATATTGTTGCAAAAAAGATGGTGGATGGAAAAGAGGTCTCCTGCGAGGGGGAGCTTTACTACCGCGGCATCAATGTAAAAGATCTTGTGAACGGTGTGCTCGACGAGGGCCGGTTCGGCTTTGAGGAGACGGCGCATCTGCTGCTGCTGGGAGCGCTGCCGAACAAGTTGCAAAATGACACATTTCAGGAGATGTTGGGCAATTA
>JAJBUC010000053.1:10615-13389 GCA_020860545.1 Oscillospiraceae bacterium
CGTGACGTCATATTAAAATCACCAAGCGGGGACATAATGAATTCGCTTGCGCGCAGCGTACTGACGCTCGCGGCGTATGATGCCAGCGCCGACGATATTTCGCTTCCAAACGTGCTGCGCCAATGCCTGCAGATGCTCGCGGTATTCCCGCTGCTCAGCGTATACGGCTATCAGGCGTATAACTACAAGGAGGGCAGAAGCCTCTTTATTCACGCGCCGGACAGGAAGCTCTCCACGGCGGAGAATATCCTGAGCCTTCTGCGCGCCGATTCCTCGTACAGCTTCTGGGAGGCGCATGTGCTCGACATCTGCCTGATGCTGCATGCGGAGCACGGCGGCGGCAACAACTCCACCTTTACCACCCACGTTGTGACGTCCTCCGGCACGGATACCTATTCCTGCATGGCGGCGGCACTCTCCTCTTTGAAGGGGCCACGGCACGGCGGCGCGAATATCAAGGTCATCCGCATGTTCGAGGATATGAAATCCGTGGTGAAGGACTGGAAGGACGAGGACGAGGTGCGCCGCTATCTGCAGGCGCTTCTGGAGAAAAAGGCGTTTGACAAGGCCGGGCTCATCTACGGCATGGGTCACGCGGTCTACTCCCTGTCCGACCCGCGCGCGGATATTCTGCGTACCTTTGTGGAAAAGCTTTCAGCGGAAAAGGGACGGGACGAGGAGTATGCGCTTTATTCCATGGTGGAGCGGCTGGGCACCGAGCTGATTTCAGGCGGCCGCAAAATTTACAAGGGTGTTTCGGCTAATATTGACTTCTATTCCGGCTTCGTCTACCATATGCTTGACTTGCCGCTGGAGCTGTACACGCCTATTTTTGCGGTGGCGCGTGTGGCGGGCTGGAGTGCGCACCGCATTGAAGAACTGATCAACATGAGCAAGATCATCCGCCCGGCATATAAATATGTCGGCAGTACCCAGCCGTATGTGCCGCTCGCCCAGCGCGGGTAAGGGCGAAAATGAGGATTGCCTTCCGCGCGGGAATGTAGTACAATGAAACACAAACCTTTCTACTTTGCCTTCGGCGTATGTCAAGGCCGCACTAGTCGGGGAGTCAGCGGTGCCCTGAACCTGCAACCCGCTACAGCAGGGATGAATCCCGGCCCCCGGACATGTATTGTGTTGTCGCCCCATGTAAGCAGTGAAGACGAACCGGTCCCGCGCAACGGGGCCCCGTGAACCGTGTCAGGCGGGGAACCGAGCAGCACTAAGCGGACCGCTCCGTGTGCCGCGGGGGTGCCGTTTCCGAGCCGGCTGCATGGGCAGCGGACATAATATGTGCTTCAAAGGCCGGTGTGCGGTCTTGACATACGCCGTACAGCGCAGATTGATCGAGGTGGTTACAGCCGTGTATCAGGCACTCTACAGAAAATACCGCCCCCGTACCTTTGACGAGGTTGCGGGACAGGCGCATATAACGGATACGCTCAAACGGCAGGTAAGCATGGGACGCCTCTCCCATGCTTACCTCTTTACCGGAACACGCGGCACAGGGAAAACCACCTGTGCAAAAATTCTGGCGCGGGCAGTGAACTGTGAGGCGCCCGTGGACGGGAACCCATGCAACCGGTGCAAGGCCTGTACCGGCATTGAAAACGGATCTGTATTGGATGTGCTGGAGCTTGACGCGGCGTCCAATAACGGCGTCGATCAGGTGCGTGCCCTGCGGGATGAGGCGGTCTATACGCCTGCTGCGGTCAAAAAGCGCGTTTATATCGTCGATGAGGTGCATATGCTTTCAGCGGCGGCATTCAACGCGCTTTTAAAAATATTGGAGGAGCCGCCGGCACACCTGATGTTCATCCTCGCGACCACCGAGCTGCATAAGGTCCCGGCGACCATCAAATCGCGCTGCCAGCAGTTTGCCTTTCGCCGTATTGCCCCGCAACAGATTGAGGCGCGGTTATTGGAGGTCGCGGAGCGGGAGGGGCTCTCCCTCACGTCGGAGGGCGCGCGGCTTTTGGCGCGGCTCGCCGATGGCGGCCTGCGTGACGCGCTCTCCCTGCTCGACCAGTGCATGACATCGAGCGGGAGCATTGGAGAGCAGGAGATTTTTGATACCCTGGGTCTGATGGGGAATCTCCAGACGGTGCGGCTCATGGCGCGTATTGTAGAGGGGGACGCCGCAGGTGTGCTGCAGGAATTCGGGGCGCTCTACACGGCGGGCAAAGAGGTCGGGAGCCTGTTGGGTGAGCTCTCCGCGCTTGCGCGGGATCTGTTGGTCTTCCAGACCGCTGCGGAGGGCGGCAGCGCGTTGCTGACGGGCGGCTATGATGATGAGACCATGCGCCGCCTTTCCGGAGCGCTCCCCTCCGCACGGCTGTTACAGATGCTGGATGTGCTGCAGCAGGCGCAGGCGGGGCTGGCGCACAGCGTGAACCGCCGGGTGGATGCGGAACTATGCCTCGTGCGCCTGTGTGACGTGACACTCAGCGGGGGGCAGGCGGGCGTCCTTGCCCGGCTGGAACGATTGGAAGGGCTCTGCAGCGGTACGATACCGGTACCGCAGGCGCGCCGGGAAGCAACTCCGCCGAAAGAGCTGCCCGAGCTGCCCGTGACGCAGAAGGCTGACACCACGCCGCCGCCTGAGCCGGTGCGCGCGCAGGAAGCGCCGCCGCCGCAGGCGGATGTCTGGGCAGATATGTTACCGGCACTGAAGGCGAGGCTGCCGATGTCGGAATATACCATTATAAAAGAGGCGTCCCGCGTGCAGGGGCGGCTTACAGGGGATGTGTTCACCTTCTGGGTGGATTCGGACC
>JAJBUC010000094.1 GCA_020860545.1 Oscillospiraceae bacterium
TTGTAATTTTAGACACAAGAATAGAGCTGCAATTAGACGGGAAAGAGAACGAAAGGCGAAAGCATAAGCTGCCTTATAATCCCTTAACGGCCCCAGAATACGAAAAGAAATCCCCATCAAGAGCTTGCCACGAAAGTGGTGCGAAGTACTCTTTGGCGGGGATTTCTTTTTGTGTACACGCTGGTAGAGCGGATTTAAGGCGTTTGTTTTGGGGCGTTCTCCGCAAGTTTTTTCATCGTCCGATCAGACGCTTCTTTCAGGAGCTTATTCAGGCGTTGGAAATAGAGATAGTCAGCAATTTCCCAATAGTGTTCATTGCGCCAAGCGAAAATTTGAATGATTTGATCGAGTTCCATTCGTTCGGCGCGTTCATCGCCCTTTTCTTTGGCAATGAGGGCTTTGGCTCGGATTTCCTCGACAATACGCATTGTGTTGGTAAGGTCAATCACAGAAGCGTCAAGGCGTTCCAGCGTCTCTTTTTTATAATCATCAAATTCCCGGCCCTCCTGTAATAAGTCGTTGGGGGTAATTTGCAAAATGGAACAAATATCCAAAAGCTTGTCCAGAGAAGGGGTGTATACGCCACGCTCCATTTTGGAATAGTTTTGATAATTCATGTCTAACATTTGGGCAAATGCAGTTTGATTCTTTTTTTCTTTTAGCCGAAAGTCTTTGATATTTTTTGCAATGTTGGAGACTTGATGCCTACGGATAAACATAGAAACACTCCTTGACAAAAATTAGGCCAAATTATTCTAAAAACATATTGACAAATTAGGCGCACAAGAGCTATAATAAATTAAGTTCATTTGTTCCAACTGGACAACCAGATTATAACCCAAACGAACCTCTTTTGCAAGATGTTTTAGGTTAATAGGCCAAAAAAGCCCCGGCACCGCCGGGCGCGTACAGCGTGAAAGCGCCAGCGGCGGGGGCCGGGGGGATTTGCGCTCCGCGCAAATCCTGTGTAGGGCGTTAAGTAACACCGCCCTACATATACATAACAATTGATAACAAATGCAAGGAATAGCAAGGCTTACAGCACAATTTATTTGTGCCGAAAATTCAAAGAAAGGATGTGCCATAAATGGCAAAACGATATGAACTGGAAATCAAAATTGACTATCTGAGCATGGTCTTTGAGTCGATTTGTGCCGAAGAACTGATTTTACGAGTCATGAATATGCCTCTGGATTTATTTCTGGTGCAGGACAAAAGAGTAAAGTATAAGGAATACACAAAAATCTATCAGTTGGGTAGTGTTAAAGTGTTTGGCGGAGTACCGGAAAGCGAGGGAAATCCCGGCGGCTTGGGTTGCTACCTTGTTCTGAGTGGCAAGGGGTGCGATGAATTTATCAATTGTTTTACACACCACGAAGGATACTTTGGAGATTTTTTCAGCACGTGCAATATTTATCGCTTTCGCAGTCAACAGGCGTTACGGTTCCATCTGACAAGGCTGGATATTGCCATAGACGACAGGAACCCGGTACCCTATTTCACAATTGATCAGATTCAAAAGAAATGTCTGAAAGAAGAATTCATCTCCCAAAGCCGAAGCTTCCGTTTTGCGGAAAGCAGCTTTGGAGAAGGGGAAACAGCAAAGACGGTATATATCGGGGATGGCAAGTCCGATATTTCTTACCGCTTCTATGAAAAGGACAAGGAAATGAGCAGCAAATATAACCTTTCCTATGAGGAAATGGGTAGCTGGAAACGTACAGAGATACAGCTACGGGATGAAGTTGCGCACAACTTTGCCATGCTGATGGCGGAGGAACCGGATAGATTGGGGATGCTGACCTTCAATTTCCTTGGTGCGTCCCTGCGCTTTGTGACAAGAGATGCAAGCCAGTCCAATAAAAGCAGATGGAAAACAAGCCGTTTCTGGGCGCGGTTTCTCGGCGCAATTGAACCGTTAAAAATACGAAAAGATACATCGCCGAATAGTCTGTACGAAACGCAGGATTGGTTGCGGGATGGGGGAGCTATGTCCGCAGTAAAGGCGTTTCAGTTCTTAGAGGAGAATCATGCGCTGGGTGACTTAATGGATATGAATGTGCTGATGTACAACATACGGTATAGCTCTTCTTTGGCCTGCAAAATGGTTTCCCATCTGCGTGAGATTGGCAGGGATGATTTAGTCCCCATGATCTATCAGAACACAAAAACATCTTATTTATAACAGGAGCGGAGCGCAGCCGCCCCCGGCGCAGGCCAACGGCTACTACAGGCGGCAGGCATGGAGGTTCCTGTGGGAAACCCTGTTTTCCATAGGGGGAGCTGTGCCGGTCATAATAAGGCAACAGACCTCGCCCCATTGCCCGGAAATTCAAGGAAAGGAATTGTATAAACAAGTATGGCAGCTACTGATAACAATATGTTTACTGACTATCCCGACATTTTAACAACCGAGCAATTAGCGGAAATGCTTCATATTGGGAAATCCTCCGCTTATGCATTGCTAAAACACAATCAAATCCTGCATGTGCGGGTTGGACGGAAGTACATTATTCCGAAACAAGCCGTCATTGGCTTTGTTCAGTCCATGTGCTATAATCATACGCAGATAATTAACGATGGGCTTCAATCAGTCACGAAGGGAGTAATTGACCAATGACAGGAAGTCTACGAAGCAATCGGGACAATTTCTATGCCATACTCAATTTAAAGGATGAGTTTGGCAACCGCAAGCAAAAATCAATTAATCTACATATTAAGGATGTACCCGGCAACAAACGCAAAGCCGAAAAAGCCTTGCGCGACATCCTGACGGAATACGAGAAGAAGCATATCACTGTTTACCATAAGGATGTGCTGTTTCACGAATACCTGAACGTATGGTTGGATGACGCAAAAGATAACCTTGCATTTAATACCGTGGAGATGTATTCCTGTACGATAGATGTGCATATCGCTCCGTATTTTAAGCAACTGAACCTCACACTTATGGAGGTGGAATATTGCCACATCAAAGGATACTATGCGGCAAAAAGCAAGACGTTATCGGTTAGTACGCTGAAAAAGCATCATGCAATCATCAAACAGGTTTTGCGTAAAGCGGTTCAGGATGGAATTATCGAAACCAATCCGGCAAATGAAATCCGATTTCCAAAGATCGAACGGTTTAGGGGTAGTTTCCTGACTGTGGAGGAGGGCAACCACTTATTGGAGGCTGCCAAAGGAACGCCGCTGGAGACTGCTATCATATTTGCCATGATGTATGGATTGCGCCGGTCAGAGATTGCAGGCTTAAAATGGAGTGCAATTGATTTAGCAAATGATCTATTCACTGTTCAGCATACTGTGACGAAATTCAAAACGGAAATTGCGAAGGATAGCACGAAGAACAAGTCAAGCCATCGCGTGTTGCCGCTGAACAGAGATGTAAAGGCGTATTTGCTCAAATTGCGCGCTAGGCAAGCGCAGGACAAGCTCATATTGGGGCCGGGATATCAGGATACGGATTATATCTGTCGTTGGCCTGACGGACGGGCAATGAAGTGTGATTACGTATCCAGAACATTTAAAAGGTTTCTGATCAAGAATGATCTGCCGCTGATTCGTTTTCATGATCTGCGCCACTCCTGCGCAAGTTATATGATCAAGATGGGGCGCTCCATGAAAGAGGTAGCGGACTGGCTGGGGCATAGCGATATTTCAACCTCAATGAACATATATGCCCATATTGATCTGGACTCAAAAAAGGATGTGGCAGAATGCTTCAACTCTTTGCTCAATGTAGAAGTGTAATGTGTGATGCAAAGTGTGATGCAAATGGGAATCCTGAAAATCTAACTTGCCAAAAAGTTATAAAAAAGACCGTTTTCCGAAGAAAACAGCCGTTTTTGATGGTGCGCGAGGCGGGACTTGAACCCGCACGTGCGTAATGCACACTAGAACCTGAATCTAGCGAGTCTGCCAATTCCACCACTCGCGCGCATAAGTCAAATTGGACGAAAAAAATAGAGCCAGTAGAGCCAGTACCGTTTTGACCTTAGTTATTGTAGCGTATCTTTCTAAGAATGTCAATCCTAAATTATTATCGCGCAACGCGCGAAAATGCATAAACAGGCCCGCTGCTGGAAAAACTACCAACAATATTGGGGGAATCAGGCAGGAGGCGGCGTGATCATGTCAAATAAGCGTGCAAGGCAGGAGAGCAGTGAAAAGCAAGCGAGAAATGCATATAGGGAAAAGCTGGGGAAATTGCACTTTTCTCACTCGCTGGAGAAAAATATTGCACTGATAAAAGAGCTGTTTTGCGATGTGGATATTATGAAATATCGCACAATAGAGGGGCAGCGGAGCTATTGCTTGATTTGGTCGGAAGGCATGGTGTCGTCGGAGCAGATTAACGATTTTATTATTAAGCCGCTGCTGCTTTTTACGCCCTCGGAGCAGGAGGAGCCGATTCTCGATATGCTGACACACCATGTGCTGCAAGTTAATGAGATCAAAAAGACAGGAGATTTATTTGAGCTTGTCAAGATGCTCTCTTACGGAGAGACGCTTTTGCTCACAGAAGGGGAAGAAGAGGGGCTGCTGCTTGACACAAAATCCTTTACGACGCGCAGCATCAACGAGCCGGACGCCGAGAAGATACTAAGCGGGCCACGGGAGGGGTTTTCGGAATCGCTCATGCAAAACCTGTCGCTGGTACGCCGCAAGCTGCGGACAAGTGAACTGAAGTTGAAAATGCGGTCGATGGGGCAGCAGAGCAACACGCAGATTTGTGTTGCATATCTGGACGGGATTGTAAAGACGGAAGTACTTGACGAGCTCAACCGAAGGCTGGATGCCATTGAAATTGACGCGGTGCTGGACGCAAACTATCTCAATGAGTTGATCAAAGACGACAAACACTCTCTCTTCCGGTCGACGGGATACACCGAACGGCCCGATGTTGTGGTGTCAAAGATTCTGGAAGGGCGGGTAGCCATTTTTGTCGATGGCTCACCGGTGACGCTCACGGTGCCGTATCTTTTCGTGGAGAACTTTCAGAGCAGTGAGGATTACTATGTCAATTATTATTATGCGTGCATCTCCCGGTTACTGCGGTTTATGAGTTTTTTTATTGCCATTACCGTTCCGGGACTTTTTGTTGCAATCCTATCCTATCATCAGGAGATGCTCCCCACGGTGCTGCTCATTCGCATTGCGGTGGATAGCCGCAATGTACCGTTTCCAACTATCATTGAAACATTTGCACTGCTGATTATGTTCGACATTCTGCGCGAGGCCGGCGCGCGTATGCCCACCGGGGTAGGCCAGGCACTGAGCATTGTCGGTGCGCTGGTTGTGGGCTCTGCAGCGGTGGATGCGGATCTGGTCTCCGCCAATGTCATCATTATTGCGGCGGCTTCCGGCATCACAAGTTTGCTTGTTACAAGGCTTAACGCTGCAATTCCAATTGTTCGGAATCTCCTGATGGTGCTTGCCGCCGCTGCCGGGTTTTACGGTTTGGTACTTGGTATTTCCGTACTGTTCATCCAAATACTCAGATTGGAGTCGTTTGGCGTTCCGCAGATAGGCTGGGATACCACCTTGCGCTACCAGAATATTAAGGATACCTTCATCCGCGGGCCGATGTGGCAGATGTCCGAGCGGCCGAATGGATTGACGGAGAATAAAGTGCGCCTGCGCACGCGCAGGGGTGGAAAACAGTGAGACGATTGATTCAATTCCTGCTGCTTATCGCTCTGCTGGGCGGATTGCTAAGCGGATGCTGGGATTACCGGAGTATGAATGAGATAGATATTGTGGCGGGCATAGCGGTTGATCGAGATGAGGAAACAGGGGAATATCAGCTGCTGCTTGAGGTCATTGATCTCAATTCGCTCAAAGAGGGGACTGGAGGATCTAACAGCCTGTATATTGAAACAAGCGGGAAAGACATTCGAGAGGCCCTGCTTAACACCCAAAGGCGTCTTTACAGTACGCTGTTCTTTAGCAACATGGAGGTGCTGGTCATCAGCAAGGAAATCGCTGAGACGGAAGGCATTCACGATGTTTTGGAGTTTTTTCTGAGTGGAGCCGAGGTGCGCGAGGCGATGAGTATTGTAATTTCCGGGCAGGACAAGGCGGCGGATATCCTGCAAGTCAGCGGTTTGGATTCCAAAATCGCCTCTTTCGAAATTGAACAGATGGTGCGCAATTATCAGAAGAATCATATTGGTGCGTCATCGGTAGATATTTTTCAGGCATACGCGGCGCTGGAGGAGGAGGGCAGGTGTTTGCTTCTGCCTGTATTTAAAACAGAAAAGAACAACAACGATACGATTGTGGAAGCCTGTGCAACCGCCTATTTTGAGGAGGATAAGCTGGTCGGTATGCTCAATGAAGAAGCGACGCGTTTTTACTCGCTTCTTGTCGGCGCGCCAACAGAGATTGTACTCTCCGTGCCGTCGCTTTCCGAACCGGGACAGGACGACTCCTATCTGGTTGATCACTGTATGGACAAGCAATCGGTACGGCTTGAGGAGGGAAAACTGGTGATCTCCCGTGAACTTGAGCTGGAAGTAACCCCGCAGGTGGTGCATTATTTTGGGATACAATCCAATCAGCAAGAGGTAGAGCTGGAACAATATCTTTCCAAGGTGCTGGAAGCACGGCTTGAGGGATTTTTCGGCAAGATACAGCGGGAGGTCGGCATAGATGTCTTTGATTACGCGGCGAAGGTATATCAGCAGGATCCGGAGGCTTATGAGGCGGTAAAAGACAGATGGGGAGAGATATTCCAGGATGCGGAACTTACTGTCAACGCCAATATCCAGATTCGGCCAAACGGAACAATATTGAGGAAATAGGGATTATATGGGGACGGCGTTTGTAATAATTTTTTATATCGTCTGCATTCCGCTTTATTTCATACCTGTTCAGCGGCATGGGAACCGGGCTATTCTGTTGCTAGGTGTGGTTGGATTTGCTGTTAGTTTTGTGCTGCTGCTTATCGTCAGCTGCGATGTGCAGATGCCCAATTTGGTGGAAGAGCTTAATAGAATAGCGGAGAAATATCATTTGATAAGTGCAGGAGGGTAAGCGCGATGCCGAACAGACCGATATCAGCGAGAAATCTGGGATGTCTTATTTCGCTGTTGGCAATGAGTAGTCTGCTTATCAGCGGGTTTAACCGGTCGGAAAACGATATGTGGTTTACTATGATTGTAACCCTTGTCGGATTTTTTCCACTGATGCTGATAACCTGCCGCACTGCAACACTACATCCCGGACGTGGATTATTTGATATTCTGGAGATTCTCTGCGGCAAATGGATTGGCAAGATCCTCACCGTGGCTTTGGTGATTTACGGGATTGGAATATGCAGTATAGTTTTATGTAATTTTGCGGAATTCCTCAAGGATATTGCATTTCCAGACACGCCATTTTATTTCATTGCTGTTTGCATGGCTTTGGTGGCTATTTATCTTGCCAACAGCGGGATAGAAAATATGGGGAAGTGGGCGTTGACGGTAACTATTGCCATTTGCACCGTGTTTGTCATCACCCTACTCCTATCCGTCAACTTAATGGATGTGCAGAATCTTTTCCCCATTCTGCAGGCGAAAAAAAGTACACTGCTGGCGGAAGGCCTTTATGGCGGAATGATCTGTTACGGAGAGAGTTTTTTGGTCTTGGCCTTTTGCGGAGATCTCAAGCGTGGGGACAGTCCGTATAAGGCATATGGCATTGGATATGCAATTGGATTTGTCGTTATGATCGTAACATTTTTGCGCAACGTTTTAATCCTTGGGGGTGTTCTGCTGCAATCCACTGCGTACCCGCCGTACGTTATCGCTCGTATCATTAAGGTGGGAGAATTTTTAGAGCATGTGGAGAGCATCGTTTCTTTTGTCTATATATTTCTCGGTATTACCAAGGTGGCGGTCTGCTTGCGGGTTTCCGCGCTCGGGCTGGAAAAGGTAATGCATACAAAGGTAGAGGAGCGGAAGTACCTGAGCCTCCCCATTGTATTCTTTGTGCTGGCGCTTTGCGTCTTTGTCTCTACCAATGTTGCGCAGATTTTAAAATTTGTTACCGTCTATTTTTATCTGGCGATCCCGTTTTTAGTGGTGCTTCCGGTTGTACTCTGGATTCTATCGGAGGTGCGCCATGCGAGGCAAAAAAAAGCGGCTGCACCGGAACGAACGGTGCAGCCACAGCATAGCAAATAGTTGCGCTTGGTTATGATGTCGCGTCCAACGCGGCTTGTACGAACTCATCTACCGCAGCCAGAGCATTATCCAGTTTTAAAATATCCCTGCCGCCGCCCATAGCGGAATCGGGTTTGCCGCCGCCGGAACCGCCGCAGATGGCGCTCACGTGCTTGACAAGTGCGCCTGCCTTGACGCCTCTTGCGATTGCCTCCTTACCGCAGACGGCGAGCAGCGTAATTTTGCTCTCATTTACAGCGGAGAGAACAGCGACAACGGTGGCGTCCTTATCCCGCAAAAAATCGCCCATCTTATGCAATGCGTCGGTATCGGCCTGGGGCATTGTGGCAGTTATTACTCTCAGTCCCCCGATGTCTTTTGCGCCGAAGAGGAAACGCTCCGCTTCGCTGAGGGCGTCCTTCACTTGGTATTTTTCCACAGTATGGCGGAGGGTGCGGATTTCGCCGAGGGTTTGCGTGATTTTGTCGCGCAGGGCGGTGGGCTGGGTTTTGAGTAGCTCTGCCGCGTCGGTAATCATACGGCGGTTGCGCTGCAACGCCTCCAGACCGGCGGCACCTGTGCTTGCCTCAATGCGCCGTACGCCGGATGCAATGGAGTATTCGCTGGTGAGGAGGAAGACGCCGACCTTTGCGGTGTTATCGAGATGGGTTCCGCCGCACAGCTCTACAGAGTAGCCATCCCCCATAGTGACGACCCGCACGACATCGCCGTACTTTTCATCAAAGAGTGCGGTTGCTCCGCTGCTACGGGCGTCGTCCAGGCTCATCTCATCGGTATGGATTTCATACCCCTCCAGAACCGCGCGGTTGACCTCGGCCCAAATGGATTCCGACTCTTCCGATGTGAGAGCAGAAAAATGGGTAAAGTCAAAGCGCAGATGGTCGGGGGCAACCAGAGAGCCGGCCTGGTGCACGTGGTCACCGAGCACTCTGCGCAGTGCCGCCTGCAGCAAATGGGTGGCGGAGTGGGCACGGGCAATGGCGCGGCGGCGCGCGGTCTCCACCTGTGTGTGGACGTGATCGCCAATGGAGAGCGTCCCCTCGAGCAGTGTGCCTTGGTGGAGATATTTCCCGTCGGCAGTTTTTTGCACATCGGAGACGGCGAATCTGGCCGTATCGCTGCGGATCAGGCCGTGGTCGGCAACCTGACCGCCCATTTCGGCGTAAAATGGGGTCTGGTCAAGTACCAGCAGCCCTTCCATTCCCGCGGTGAGGGAGGAACACGCTTCGCCATCGGCAGCAAGAGCGAGAATGACGCCCGCACCGGACAGACCTTCATACCCGGTAAAACGGGTGGGGGTGCTGTCCAGTCCCAGGTCAATACCGGCCCAAGCGAGATCGCCGAGCGCCTCCCGTGCCTTTCTGGCACGGTTTTTTTGTGCCTCCATCAGGGTGTCGAACGCGGCGCGATCCACCGTCATACCGGTTTCCTCCAGTATTTCAATGGTGAGGTCAATGGGGAAGCCGTAAGTGTCGTAGAGCTGGAAGGCATCGGCACCGGAGAAGATTCTTGTTTCGGCAGCCTTGTGCTGCTCCAGCCGCTCGGAGAGGATCCGCATGCCGCCATCAATTGTCCGGGCAAAATTCTCCTCCTCTACCGTGATGACGCGGGTGATGTAATCCTGCCGTTCTCTGAGCTCCGGATAGTGTCCCGCGCTCTCCTGCACTACGGTATCACAGAGCTGACAGAGAAAGGGCTCATCCAGGCCGAGGAGCTTTCCGTGCCGGGCGGCGCGGCGGAGCAAGCGGCGCAGTACATACCCCCGCCCCTCATTGGCGGGGAGCACGCCGTCGGATATCATAAAGGTTGCCGAGCGGATGTGGTCAGTAATGACGCGCAGGGAGATGTCGAACTTCTTGTTCTGCCCATAGTGCGCGCCGGTCAGGCGGGAGACGTGGTTTGTAATATTCATGATGGTGTCCACGTCAAAGAGGGATGCGACGTCCTGACATACACAGGCGAGCCGCTCAAGGCCCATGCCGGTATCAATATTCTTCTGGGCGAGCTCCGTATAATTGCCCGCGCCGTCGTTGTTGAACTGGGAGAAGACGTTGTTCCAGACCTCAATATACCGGTCGCAGTCGCAGCCGACGGTGCACTCTGCCTTGCCGCAGCCCCACTGCTCGCCGCGGTCATAGTAGATTTCCGAACAGGGGCCGCACGGACCCGCGCCGTGCTCCCAGAAATTATCCGCCTTGCCGAAGCGGAAAATGCGCGCCGTCGGGATGCCGATCTCCTCATGCCAGATGGCAAAGGCCTCATCGTCATCGAGATAGATGGAGGGATAGAGGCGGTCGGGGTCAAGACCGACCCAATCGGGTGAGGTGAGGAATTCCCAGCTCCAGGCGATAGCCTCATGTTTGAAATAATCGCCAAAGGAAAAGTTGCCGAGCATTTCAAAAAAGGTGCCGTGCCGCGCTGTGTGGCCGATATTTTCAATATCGCCGGTGCGGATGCATTTTTGACAGGTACAGACTCTGCGGCTGGGCGGCTCCTGTGCGCCGGTAAACCATGGCTTCATCGGTGCCATGCCGGAGTTGACCAGCAGCAGGGACTTGTCTCCCTGCGGGATCAGCGAGAAGCTGGGCAGGCGCAGGTGTCCCTTGCTCTCAAAAAAAGAGAGGAACATTTCACGCAGCTCGTTCAGGCCAAATTTTTTACTCATGGGGATTCCTCCAAGTAAAGTAAGACTGTGGGCCAAGGGGATTGGGTTGCAAGACGGTACGGCTGTGATACAAGTGTGGGAAAAAGGGCCTGCAACGGGAAAGGGGAACCCGCTCAGTGAAAAGGATAAGCTCGTCCGTGACAAGTACACTTCGCCCCTGAGGCAAACAGGGGCGAAGTGTCGGGTTGCATTGCATCGGGCGGATCACAACATCTCCATCGTCTCGGCTACGGCCTCGGCGGCTTCCGCGAGCGGCTCCTCCTCCGGAAGGAGGACGAGGTCATCTTCCTCTGCCGTGTCATCGTCGCGGATGGCGGAAGGCCGCTCAAGTGCGGTGCCCTCCTCGTCGGTATTGTCATATTTGCGATAAGCGGCAAGTCCGCTGCCGGCGGGGATCAGCTTGCCGATGATAACGTTTTCCTTCAGGCCGAGCAGGTGGTCGACCTTGCCCTTGATGGCGGCCTCGGTGAGCACCTTGGTCGTCTCCTGGAAGGAGGCGGCGGAGAGGAAGGATTCCGTTGCGAGGGAGGCCTTGGTAATACCCATTAGCACCTGTGTGGCGGTGGGCAGGACCAAATCGATACCGTCGTTTGTTTCACCGGCATCGATACGCGCCTGTACTGCCGCGCGCGCGTCCTCGAACTCCAGAAGCTCAATGGTGGAGCCGGTGAGAAGTCCGGAGTCGCCCGGGTCCTCCACACGCACCTTGCGCAGCATCTGGCGGCAGATGACCTCGATGTGCTTGTCGTTGATATCCACGCCCTGCTGACGATAGGGCTTTTGCGCCTCTTGAATCAGGTAATCGTACACCGCGTGGACGCCACGGATGCGGATGACATCCTGCGGGTACAACGCGCCGTCGGTCAGGGCAAGGCCCTTTTCCACCGTGTCGCCGTCCTTGACGCGGATGCCCGCGTTATAGGGGATGGAATAGCTGACCACCTCCCCGTCATCGGCGGTGATGGTGAGGGTGCACAGGGCGCTGCGCTTCCCCTCCTCAAGCGTGACGCGGCCGCTGATCTCGGCAAGCTGCGCCATCTTTTTGGGCTTACGCGCCTCAAAAAGCTCCTCAACGCGCGGCAGGCCCTGCGTAATATCGCCCCCGGCAACGCCGCCGGTGTGGAAGGTACGCATGGTCAGCTGGGTGCCCGGCTCACCGATGGACTGGGCGGCGATGATGCCGACTGTCTCACCCTGCCCCATGGGCTGGCCGGTGGCGAGGTTGACGCCGTAACATCTGGAACAGACGCCGCTGCGGGCGTGGCAGGTCAGAACCGAGCGGATGGTAACGGTGTGCACCCCGTGCTGCTCCAATATTTTTGCGTCCTCTCCCCGCAGCATGGTGTGCTTGCTGAACAGGAGCGCCCCGGTTGTTGGATCGACGATGTCGTTCAGCGGATACCGGCCTGCGATGCGTTCGCTGTAGGTTTCGACCACCTGACCGTTCTCCACAATCTCGGAGACGGGAATACCGTCGTTGGTGCCGCAGTCCTCCTCACGGATGATGACCTCCTGTGCCACATCCACAAGGCGGCGGGTGAGGTAACCGGAGTCCGCGGTACGAAGGGCGGTATCGGCCATACCCTTACGGGCGCCTCGGCTGGAAATAAAGTATTCCAGCACCGTCAGCCCCTCGCGGAAATTTGCCTTGATCGGAATCTCAATGGTGCGTCCGGAGGTGTCCGCCATCAGTCCGCGCATACCCGCCAGCTGGCGGATCTGCGCGGTGCTGCCGCGCGCGCCGGAGTCGGCCATCATCCAGATCGGGTTGTAGCGGTCGAGGCCTGCGAGCAGGGCGTCGGTCACGTCCTTAGTGGTCTTTTCCCATGCCTGCACCACCAGGCGGTAGCGCTCCTCATTGGTCAGCAGGCCGCGCCGGAACTGCCGTTCAATTTTGACAATTTCCTTCTCGGTTGCGTGAATCAGCTCCGGCTTTGCGTCGGGCACCGTCATGTCGGAGATGGAGACGGTGAGCGCGCCGCGGGTGGAGAATTTATAGCCGCGCGCCTTGATGATATCGAGCACCTGCGCTGACACGGTGAAGCCGTGCTTTGCGATGCACTTGTCTATGATTTTGCCGAGCTGCTTTTTCCCGGAGACAAAGTTAATCTCCGGCTCGAACACTTCGTCAGGGTCGCTGCGGTCGACAAAGCCGAGATCCTGTGGTATGCCGTCGTTAAAGATCAGGCGGCCCACAGTGGTGCGCACGAGCTTGTGGCGCATCTGGCCGTTTACCTCGGCGGAGCGGCGCACCAGAATGGGCACATGCAGCTCAAGCGCCCCCTCGTCATAGGCAAGCCGCGCCTCGGCCTCGTCGGAGAACGCGTGCAGCTTCTCCGGCGGGAGCGCGCCGTCCGGGGTCTGCGCGGCGAGGCCTGCATAGGTGGGAATATCGTCCGGACTATCGGGGTTTTTTACCCAGATATAACTGTCCTCTGTGATGGTACCCGCTGCAATTGCCGCACGCACCGCCGCGCAGTCGTCAAAGGTCTCTTCCGCAGTGTGGGCGGGGTAGCGCTCATAGGTCAGGTAGTAGGAGCCGAGCACCATGTCCTGCGTCGGGACGGTAACAGGGCCGCCGTCCTGCGGGCGCAGGAGGTTGTTGGCTGAGAGCATGAGCAGCCGCGCCTCGGTCTGCGCCTCGGCGGAGAGGGGGACGTGCACCGCCATCTGGTCGCCGTCAAAGTCGGCGTTAAACGCGGTACAGACAAGGGGGTGGAGTTTGATGGCGCGCCCTTCCACGAGCACCGGCTCAAAGGCCTGAATGCCGAGACGGTGGAGGGTGGGCGCGCGGTTGAGCATGACGGGGTGGTCCTTGATGACGAACTCCAGTGCGTCCCAGACCTCCGCGCGGCCCTTGTCGACCATCTTTTTGGCGGATTTAATATTGTTGGCAAGACCGTCCTCCACCAGCTTTTTCATGACGAAGGGACGGAAGAGCTCAATTGCCATTTCTTTTGGCAGACCGCACTGGTATATCTTCAGCTCCGGGCCGACGACGATAACCGAACGGCCGGAGTAGTCCACACGCTTGCCCAGCAGGTTTTGGCGGAAACGGCCCTGCTTGCCCTTGAGCAGGTCGGAGAGAGATTTGAGTGCGCGGTTGTTCGCACCGGTGACGGCGCGTCCGCGGCGTCCGTTGTCGATGAGGGCGTCGACCGCCTCCTGCAGCATCCGCTTTTCGTTGCGCACGATGATATCGGGCGCGCTAAGCTGGATCAGGCGCTTGAGGCGGTTGTTCCGGTTAATCACGCGGCGGTAGAGGTCGTTTAAGTCGGAGGTGGCGAACCGGCCGCCGTCGAGCTGTACCATCGGGCGCAGGTCGGGGGGGATGACCGGCAGCACGTCAATGATCATCCATTCCGGACGGTTGCCGGAGCTGAGAAACGCGTCCACCACCTCCAGGCGCTTGACAATGCGGGCTTTCTTCTGGCCGGAGGCGTCCTTCAGCTCGGCGCGCAGGGAGGAGGAAAGCTCCTCCAGATTGATATCGGCAAGCAGCTTTTTAATGGCCTCCGCGCCCATACCCGCCTCAAAATCGTCTTCATATTTCTCCCGCATATCGCGGTATTCCTTCTCGCTGAGAATCTGGTTTTTGATCAGCGGGGAGAAACCGGGGTCGGTCACGATATAGGAGGCGAAATAGAGCACCTTTTCCAGAATGCGCGGGCTGATGTCCAGCAGAAGACCCATGCGTGACGGGATGCCTTTAAAATACCAGATGTGGGAGACCGGGGCGGCGAGCTCAATATGCCCCATGCGCTCGCGGCGCACCCGCGCGCGCGTAACCTCCACGCCGCAGCGGTCACAGACCTTTCCCTTGAAGCGGATCTTTTTATACTTGCCACAGTGGCACTCCCAGTCCTTGGTGGGGCCAAAGATTTTTTCGCAGAACAGCCCGTCGCGTTCCGGCTTGAGCGTGCGGTAGTTGATGGTTTCGGGTTTTTTTACCTCGCCGTGCGACCATTCGTGGATTTGCTCCGGGGAGGCGATGCCAATGCGGATTGCGTCAAATTCAGCGTAGCTCATAGAAATTTATCCTCCCTCTTATTCCGAATCGTTATCCAGATCCATGTCACCATCGAATAGCTCGTCATCGTCCACGTCAAGCTCCTCGTCGTCCTCGGAGAACAGGTCGCTGTCCTCACCGTCATTGACCGAATAGCCGGCGGCGGAAAACTCCGCTTCATCGCCCTCCGCGTATCCGAAGTCGTCGATGTCGTTGAATTTATGGGGCTGGTCGCCGTCCTCGTCGTCCTTCAGCTCAATCTCATCGCCCTTGTCGTCGAGCACGCGGATGTCGAGACACAGGGATTGCAGCTCCTTCACCAGGACCTTAAAGGATTCCGGCACGCCGGGTTTGGGCACGTTGTGCCCTTTGACAATGGCCTCGTAGGTGCGCACACGGCCGGTGCAGTCGTCCGACTTGACGGTCAGGATCTCCTGCAGGGTATACGCAGCGCCGTAAGCCTCCAGCGCCCAGACTTCCATTTCGCCAAAACGCTGGCCGCCGAACTGCGCCTTGCCGCCAAGCGGCTGCTGGGTGACCAGAGAGTACGGGCCGGTGGAGCGGGCGTGGATCTTATCGTCCACCAGATGGTGGAGTTTGAGGAAGTAGACATAGCCTACGGTGACGGGGTTATCAAATTTCTCGCCGGTGCGCCCGTCGTACAGGTCGCTTTTCCCGTCGGGAGAGAGGCCTGCGAGCTCCAGCGTGTCCTGAATATCCTGCTCGTTGGCACCGTTGAAGATGGGGGTGGCGACCTGCCAGCCGAGCGCCTTGGCGGCGTAGCCGAGGTGGACCTCCAGCACCTGCCCGATGTTCATACGCGACGGCACGCCGAGCGGGTTGAGTACGATATCAAGGGGGGTGCCGTCGGGCAGGAAGGGCATATCCTCCTGCGGCAGAATGCGGGAGACAACGCCCTTGTTGCCGTGGCGGCCCGCCATCTTATCGCCGACGGAGATTTTACGCTTTTGCGCGATGTAGACGCGCACGACCATATTGACGCCGGGGGAGAGCTCGTCGCCGTTTTCACGGGTAAAGACCTTCACATCGACGATGATACCGCTCTCCCCATGGGGGACTTTCAGGGAGGTGTCGCGCACCTCGCGTGCCTTTTCGCCAAAAATGGCGCGCAGCAGGCGCTCCTCCGCAGTCAGGTCGGTCTCGCCTTTGGGGGTGACCTTGCCGACCAAAATATCGCCGGAGCGCACCTCGGCACCCACGCGGATGATGCCGCGCTCGTCGAGATCCTTCAGCGCGTCTTCACCGACGTTGGGGATATCGCGGGTGATCTCCTCGGGGCCGAGCTTGGTGTCCCGCGCTTCGGTCTCGTATTCTTCAATGTGGATGGAGGTAAATACGTCCTCCTTGACCATGCGCTCGTTGAGCAGAATGGCGTCCTCGTAGTTATAACCCTCCCAGGTCATAAAGCCCATCAGAATGTTTTTGCCCAGTGCAATTTCACCGTTAGAGGTGGAGGGGCCGTCCGCGATCACCTCGCCCTTTCTCACCTTCTGTCCAACTTCCACGATGGGGCGCTGGTTGATACAGGTGCCGTGGTTGGAGCGGAGGAATTTAATGAGCTTGTGGTAGTGCACCTCGCCGTCCTGATAGCGTACCGAAATCCCGTCGGCTGAGACGTGGAGCACCTCGCCGTCGTCGAGCGCCAGAATGGCAACCTCGGAGTCGATACAGTTTTTATGCTCCTGCCCAGTGGCGACGATAGGTGCCTCCGTTGTCAGCAGCGGCACCGCCTGACGCTGCATATTTGCACCCATCAGCGCGCGGTTGGCGTCGTCATTCTCCAGAAACGGGATCATCGCGGTCGCGATGGAGACCATCATTTTGGGGGAGATATCGATATAGTCCACCTGTTCGCGGTCCACATCAATAATCGCCTCGCGGTGGCGGCAGGTGATACGGTCGTGGATGAGGCGGTTATGTTCGTCCACCGGTTCGGTCGCCTGCGCGATGGTATACTCGTCCTCCACATCGGCGGTCATATAGTCTACCGTATCGGTTACACAGCCGGTTTCCTTATCCACTTTGCGGTACGGTGTTTCAATGAAGCCGTAGCGGTTGATGCGGGCGTAGGACGCGAGGTAGGAGATCAGGCCGATGTTCGGGCCTTCCGGCGTCTCAATGGGGCACAGGCGGCCATAGTGGCTGTAGTGTACGTCGCGCACGTCGAAGGAGGCGCGGTCACGGGACAGGCCGCCCGGGCCGAGGGCCGACATACGGCGCTTGTGGGTCAGCTCCGCGAGGGGGTTGGTCTGATCCATGAACTGACTGAGCGGGGAGGAGCCGAAAAACTCTTTGATCGCGGCGGTGACCGGGCGGATGTTGATGAGGGACTGCGGCGTGACCACATCAAGGTCCTGAATGGTCATGCGCTCACGAATGACGCGCTCCATCCGGCTAAAGCCGATGCGAAACTGGTTTTGTAATAGCTCGCCCACGCAGCGCAGGCGGCGGTTGCCAAGGTGGTCGATATCGTCCGGCGTGCCGATGTGGAAGGAAAGGCCGTTAAAGTAGTTGATGGAGGCCATGATATCGTCCACAATGATGTGCTTGGGCACAAGGTCGTCCTCACGCTCGCGGACGGCGTCCTTGAGGGCGGTGCCGCTATACTGGTCGAGCAGCTCCATCAGTACGGAATAGCGCACCTTTTCGGTGATGCCGCATTCCTCCGGGTCAAAGTCCACAAACCGGGACATATCCACCATGTGGTTGGAGAAGACCTTAACCGTGTGGCCATCCACCGCGAGGAGCGCCTCGTTGACGCCGCAGGCGTCGAGCTCCTGTGCGCGCTCGCGTGTGAGCACCTCGCCCGCCTCGGCGAGCACCTCACCGGTGCGGGGGTCGGCAACCGGCGCGGCAAGGGTTTGCCCGTTCAGGCGTGTCCACAGGGCGAGCTTTTTATTGAATTTATAGCGCCCCACCGCCGACAGGTCATACCGGCGGGGGTCGAAAAACAGCGTGCTGAGCAGCGTCTCAGCCGAGTCCACCGTAGGCGGCTCGCCGGGGCGCAGCTTACGGTAGATTTCCAGCAGTGACTCTTCGTACGTTTTGCAGGTGTCTTTTTCCAGCGTGGAGACAATGTGCGGGTCTTCTCCGAACAGTTCCAGAATCTCCGCGTCGGTGCGCGGCCCGACCGCCCGGATGAGGCACGTGATGGGCAGCTTGCGGTTTTTATCGATGCGCACGTAAAAGATATCGGACAGGTCGGTCTCATATTCCAGCCACGCGCCGCGGTAGGGGATGACCGTGGTGGTAAAGGTGAGGTTACCTGTCTTGTCGGCGTTGCGCCCGTAATAGATGCCGGGGGAACGGACAATCTGGGAGACGATGACGCGCTCCGCGCCGTTGATGACAAAGGTACCGCCCTCCGTCATCAGCGGGAAATCGCCCATAAATATCTCCTGCTCCTTGATCTCCTCGGTCTCCTTGTTGCGCAGGCGTACCATCACCTTGATGGGGGCTGCGTAGGTCGCGTCCCGCGCCTTGCACTCCTCTATGTCGTACTTGGGCGGCTCGTTCATCGTGTGGTCGATAAAGGACAGCTCAAGATTGCCCGCGTAGTCGGTGATGGAGGCGACATCGCGGAAGACCTCGCGCAGGCCCTTGTCGAGGAACCACTGGTAGGATTCCTTTTGTACGGCGAGCAGGTTGGGCATTTCCAGCACTTCATCGAGCTGCGCGTAGCTTTTACGCAGGGTGTTGCCATAGTAGACGTCTTTAACCATATGGATATAGCACCTCATTTTCGTTTTGGCGGCAGAGTGGGGGCGACACACACGGGAACGTTGTGTGGAATATTGCAGGTGTACTTGCGCTGCGGGCGGGTCCGTGGTATACTAAAAAACAAGTAAAAGCAAAAAACGCGAGGATAATTTTGTGAATAAAAGCATTTCAGTATACCACGAAAAAAGGGTAATGTCAAATGCTTTGCGGTGAAATCTGGAGAAATCCAGATTTTTTTTCTGTGAAAATGGGAGGGAGTACAAAATGGCAGTGATCCTGGTTGCGATGTGCGTCGTGGGTTTTCTAACGCTGCTCCTTTTGTATCGCAGCGGGATGGGCAGCCGTCCGCTGGTAGCCTGCCTGCTGGCCGTCGCCGCAGCGATTTTCGTCAGGGGGCTATGCCTCTCGTATCAGTCGAATGACTATAACGTGTTTTTATCTGAATGGGTGGCGTATTTTCGGGACAACGGCGGCTTTGCCGCGCTGAAGTATTCCATTGGGGACTATAATGTACCGTACCTCTATTTTCTGGCGGCGATCTCCTACCTCGACGTTTCAGACCTGTACTGCATCAAGCTGTTATCTATTGTCTTCGACTTTGTGCTCGCCTGGGGCGGCTGGCGCGTGGCAAAGTGCGTCTGCGCAAACGGGAGCCGCCGTCCGGTGGTGGTATTCTGCCTGCTGCTTCTGCTCCCCACGGTGGTGCTCAATGGCGCGTACTGGGGGCAGTGCGACGTCATTTACGCCGCGTTTTGCCTGCACGCCGTCGCCTGCGCGCTGGGAAAGCGCCCAGGGCTTTCGGTGGTGCTGCTCACCATCGCCTTTGCCTTTAAGCTCCAGACCGTTTTCCTCGTGCCGCTCTGGTTCGGGTTCCTTGTGACAAAGCGGGTCGGAGGCCGGCATCTGCTTTTGGCGGTACCGGCCTACCTTGCCACCTGTGTCCCCGCGCTGCTGCTGGGAAAACCCATGCGGGATATCATCGGGGTCTACTTTGGGCAGGCGTCGGAGTACAGCGGCTATCTGGTGTTAAACGCGCCGAGTGTCCATGCCCTTGTCCCGGCGGATATGTCGGCGTACACCGATATGTTTGCGCGGCTGGGGATTGTGGCGGCATTTGTCATGGTGTTTGTCCTTTTGGGTCTCTTTTGGATCCACAGGCGGCGGCTGACGGCGGAAATGCTGCTGATGGGCGGGGTGATTCTCGCCATCGGCGTGCCGTTCCTCCTGCCCTATATGCACGACCGCTACTTTTTCCTCGCAGATGTGCTCGCACTCTGCCTTGCGTGCGTGCGTGCGCGGGGCATCTTGCCGGCGGTGCTGGTGCAGGTGGCGTCGCTCCGGGCATACTATAATTACTTCTTCATCGGCGGACTTAGTTATCCCGCGTGGGGCGTACTCCTTGTCCTCCTCGCGCTGGTGCTCAGCTGGGCTGCCTTCCTCCGCGGAGCGGCGAAACCACGGAGGGCAACGTAAAATGAAAGCCGTCTGCGGGCGGCTTTTTTACAATCACATCACGGTTTGATTGCAAAAATACTTCAGCTTGCAGACTGTGTCTACAAGCTGAGCCATGTGGGGTCGGCCTCCCTGCGCAGGGGGAGGTTTTGAAAAATATTTGCGGTCAGAAGCCGGTATTCCTCAACATTTGTCGTGCGGCGGAGCTTTTTGCCGAGCGCCTCACTGCCGTCAAAGAGGTGAATGAGATAAAACCACAGTTCCTTCATCCGGAACATGGTGTTGCGGTTACTGCCGTACGTGCCGCGGTAGGCCTCATAGAGCATATCGTGAAAGTCGCGCAGGACTTGACGTGCCTGTGCTGGCGGCCCTTTTCCGCGCAGGACGTCCAGCAGAAAGGGGGTCCCGATCAGCCCCCGCCCGATCATGACGCGGTCAATGGTGGGAAAGCGGTCGGCAAAGTCGGCATAGCCGCTTTGGGTGGCGATGTCGCCGTTGTAGCAGAGGGGATTCCGGCTGTGCTCCACGGCGTGGGAAAAGCTGTCCGGGTGAACGGGGGCACGGTAGAAATCATCCCGCACGCGCGGGTGGACAATCAGCTCTGCGATGGGATAGCGGTTGTATAGCGCCAGCAGGGGCCCAAATTCCGCGATCTCGTGCATGCCCAGTCTGGTTTTGACCGAAATGGCGATATCCGCTTTGCGGAAGACGGCATCAAAAAAGCGGGCGAGCCCATCCAGGTCGGACAGGAACCCCGCGCCCTTTCCCTTCGCGGTCACCGTGGCGGACGGACAGCCGAGGTTGAGATTGACCTCGGTATAGCCCAGATCCCGGCAGAGGCCGAGCGCCCAGAGGAAATCCTCCGCCACGCGGGAGAGCAGCTGCGGAACCGTGGGAACCCCTGCAGTATTTGCCGGGAGAAGCTCGCGCAGCTCGCGATTGCCGAAGTTGTGGGTCTGATTCGTCGAGAGAAAGGGCGTAAAATACTTCTCCACGCCGTGGAAAAAGCGGTGGTGCACGGCGCGAAACTGATAGCTTGTCAGCCCCTCCAGCGGGGCGAAATAAAAGTGCATGGAGGGATTCCTTTCCGGCTGCATCACTATTCTACGCCAATCATTTCTTTCGGGGAAAATGCAGCAGAGAATGCCCCGGATGAGGGCAGTGCCACATGGCTCGATGAGCAGATTAAAACAATGTTATACGCGCCCGATATCATGCCGGAAGTGCATATCGGTAAAGTGGATGTGTTTTGCGGCTGCATACGCGCCGTCAATGGCGGCATCAAGGGTGTCGCCCGTTGCGGTGACGCCGAGGACACGCCCGCCGGCAGTGAGGATTTCGCCGCCTGTTTGCCGGGTACCGGCGTGGAATACCGTTGCGGTTTTGCCCGCCTCGTCCAGTCCGCTGATGGGGTAGCCGGTCTGATAGGGACCGGGATAGCCGCCCGACGCAAGCACCAGACAGCAGGCGGCTCTATTTGACCATTTTATATCCAGCCGGTCGAGGGTGCCGTTGCGGCAGGCGAGGAGGATATCCATCAGATCGGTCTCCAGCAGGGAGAGGACGGCCTGGCATTCGGGGTCGCCGAAGCGGGCGTTGTATTCGATCACCTTCGGGCCGTTTGCAGTGAGCATCAGCCCGAAATAGAGTACGCCGGAGAAGGGGCGGCCCTCCGCCTGCAGGGCCTGCATGGTAGGCAGAAAGATCTCCTCCATACAGCGCGCGGCGAGTTCCGGCGTATAACGGGGGGAGGGGCAGATGGCACCCATGCCGCCGGTGTTGGGGCCTTTGCCTCCGTCGTAAGCCTGCTTGTGGTCCTGCGAGGGGGGCATGGGGACGATATGCGTCCCGTCGGCAAAGGCGAGCACCGTCACCTCGGGGCCGGTCATGCACTCCTCAATCACGACGCGGCTGCCGGACGCGCCGAATTTCTGCTCGCCCATCATCTCCCGCACGGCGGACACCGCTTCAGCCTCCGTCTGCGCGACGACGACCCCTTTGCCCAGCGCGAGCCCGTCCGCCTTGACCACAATGGGCGCGCCCTGCGCGCGGATATAGGAGATCGCTTCCTCCATATCGGTAAAGGCGCGGTATGCGGCGGTCGGAATGTGGTACTGCGCCATCAGGCCCTTGGAAAAGACCTTGCTCGCTTCAATGACCGCGGCGTTTTTGCGCGGGCCGAAAGCGGGGATATTTTTCTCCTCCAGCGCGTCCACGAGGCCGAGCGCGAGGGGGTCGTCGGGCGCGACAACCACAAAGTCGATGGGGTGGCTGTCGCACCATGCGGTGATGCCCTCCAGATCGGTTGCTTTGAGGGGAAGGCATTCCGCAAGGGCGGAAATCCCGCCGTTGCCGGGCGCGCAGAAAATTTTATCCACCTTGGGGCTTTTGGAAAGCGCCCAGACGATGGCATGCTCGCGGCCACCGCCGCCGACGACTAAAACATGCATAATAAGGCCCCTTTTTTATAGAATCGCCCGCAGGAGATAGAGCGCTAAAATGTGCAGCGGGTAGTACCAGTAGAAAAAGTTCGTTCGTCCCCGTCCGCGTTCTCCGTTATAGAAACAGAGCGGGATCAGCGCCGCGCAGGCGCAGACGGTGAACAGCAGGTTAAACGGCAGTGGATACAGAGGGAGATAGGTTACGCAGATGCAGATGGCGAGCGCAATGAGCTGCCGCGTTTTGCTCTCGCCGCAGTAATAGAGCACCACCACCGTCAGCACCCCAAGCAGGCCGTAATCGGTGTGCAGGAACTCTGCGGCGACGGCCAGCAGCAACGCGGGAAGGAGCGCTGTCGGCAGGGGCAGCTTGTGCGCGAGGATGCGCTGACCCAAATAGATGCCCAGCACGGCGAAGAAAAAGGTCAGAATGGTACTGCCCCAGCTCCCGGTGGAGAGAAACATGGTCAGCACGTGGCTTGCCCCGCCGAAAACCCCCAGCCGGATGAGATACCGGGGGTAGTGCTCCGTCTTGCGGCAGCTCTCCGCCACCAGAAAGGCGAATATGGGGAAGGCGAGCCGGCCGATATAATTCAGGAGATAATAGGGTATGCTGCCCGGTACCGCAACGGTGGCCATAGGGGTGAATACCGTCCCGATATGGTCGACGGTCATGCAGAGGAGGGCGAGGTACTTTAGCTTCGTCGCGTTCATGCTCAGTGGTGGAACAGGCGCATGCCGGTAAACGCCATGACAATGCCGTATTTGTCGCAGGTGGCGATGACGTGGTCGTCCCGAATGGAGCCGCCCGGCTGGACAATATAGGAAGCCCCGCTCTTGCGCGCGCGCTCGACATTATCGCCAAAGGGGAAGAAGGCGTCTGAGCCGACGGTGACGCCGTTCTGGCGGGCAATCCAATCCTGTCGCTCCTGCGCGGTCAGCGCCTCCGGGCGGGCGGTAAAGGTCTGCTGCCACGCGCCGTCCGCCAGAATGTCTTCGTATTCGTCGGAGGTAAAGATATCAATCGCGTTGTCGCGGTCAGGGCGGCGGATATCGGGGAGGAAGGGGAGCGCAAGCACCTTCGGATGCTGGCGCAAGAGCCAGTTATCCGCCTTGCCGCCCGCGAGGCGCGTGCAGTGGATGCGCGACTGCTGTCCGGCACCGACACCGATGGTCTGTCCGTCCTTGACATAGCAGACGGAGTTGGACTGGGTGTATTTCAGGGTGATGAGAGCGAGTATCATGTCCCGCCGCGCATGTTCCGGCAGCGTCGTACATGCGGTCACCACATGGTTTAACAGAGTATCATCAATTTTGAAATCGTTGCGGCCCTGCTCAAAGGTGATGCCGTAGACATCCTTGTGTTCCAGCGGTTTTGGGGTGTAGTCCGGGTCGATCTCCACTACGTTGTAGCTTCCCTTGCGCTTGCTTTTGAGTATCTCCAGGGCGGCGGGCGTATAACCGGGGGCGATCACGCCGTCCGAGACCTCGAGCGCCAGAAAGGAAGCGGTCTGTTCATCACACACGTCAGAGAGCGCCGCCCAGTCGCCATAGGAACACAGGCGGTCCGCGCCGCGCGCGCGGACATAGGCGCACGCGATGGGAGAGAGCGCCATCCCTTCCGCAAAGTAAATCTTCTTCTCAACATCGGAAAGGGGCAGCCCCAGTGCCGCCCCGGCGGGGGAGACGTGCTTGAACGACGCGGCTGCGGGCAGTCCGGTCACCGCTTTTAGCTCCTTTACAAGCTGCCATGCGTTGAAGGCGTCCAAAAAATTGATATAACCCGGCTTGCCGTTGCGTACCCGGATGGGAAGTGCTCCGTCCTCCATAAAAATGCGCGCGGGCTTCTGGTTCGGGTTGCAGCCGTATTTGAGTTCCAGCTCCGTCATGAAATCACGCCTTTCCGCTGTTCTTGTTGATGACCACGCTCTTACATGCCCCGCCATCGAGTGGGATATAGCGTACAAAGAGGGACACCCTGTTCTCCGCATTGAGGCTGGCCCAGAGCGCGGAAGCGAGCGCGGCGGGTTCGGGTGCCGTGAGCGCGACCTGTCTCGGCTCTCCATCAAACGAGGGGAGCGGACTGCCGTCGCGCAGATAGGTATGGATAAAATGTCCCTGCCCCGCGATGGGGCTTTCGTAGGTATACGTATAGCGGCGGCAGGACGAAGGGTCGCCGTCCGCGCTTTTCAGGATGGAGAGCGCATAATCCCCCGCAGGGGTGATGACGCCGGAGATGCGGGGCGTGTAGTTCGGCGCGTCCGGCTCAAAGGTGCGGGAGGTGAGGGCTTGCGCCATGGACTGCCCGGCCGTCAGGCCGTCGTAGATGGTGTCCGTCTGGTCGCCGTTTGTGACGATGGTGTGGCCGCGCGCGATGCGCACCGGGGCGTAAATGATGAGGGAGGGGTCGGTCATCTTTGACGGGTCAAACGCCTGCGTTCGGATACCGTCCTCCGTCTCGATAAAAACACGGTTACGGCTGTTTTCGCTGCGGCCCATAATGAAATAGGCGGCCACAGCGTAGCGGTTGTCCGCCGAGCGGCCGAGTAGAATGCCGCGGCCCGGGTAGGTGTTCTCCGATAAAAGGCTGTCAATATCCTGCGTATGCATATGTACCTCCCTGAAATTTATGGTTTTGGCGCGATGGATACCATGCGCCCCGAGACGGAGAGCCGCCCCTGACAGAACAGGCTGACGGCCTCCGGCAGGATGCGCCACTCTGCCTGCTCCATAACGCGCTTTTGGAGTGCCTCGGCGGTGTCTCCCGGCAGAATCTCCACCGCGCGCTGGAGGATGATGGGCCCGCCGTCCGGCTCCGCGCTCACGAAGTGTACGGTCGCGCCCGTGATCTTCACGCCGTAATCGAGCGCGCGCTGGTGGACGTTGAGGCCGTAATACCCCGCCCCGCAAAAGGACGGGATGAGGGAGGGGTGGACGTTGAGAATGGCGTTGGGAAAGGCGGCGATGATTTCATCCGTCAGTATGTGAAGAAAACCCGCCAGCACAACAAGGTCAATCTTCTCCTCACGCAGGCGGGACACCAGTGCCTGCGTCATACTGCGGCTATCCGCGTGGGCGCTGCGGGCGACCACGGCGGACGGTATGCCCGCGCGCTCCGCCCGCTCCAGCGCATACGCCCCCGCTTTGGAGGAGATGACCAGCGCAAGCGCCCCGCCCTGGATTGCGCCGCTTTGCTGCGCGTCAATCAGCGCCTGCAAATTGGTTCCGCCGCCGGAGACAAGTACGGCGATCCGCTTCATGAGAGCACGACACCCTCTCTGCCCTCGGTGACGGAGCCGATGATACAGGGGGTCTCTCCTTCGTCCTGCAACAGCGCCAATGCCCTGTCGGCCTGCGCTTCCGGCAGGGCGAGGACAAGGCCGATGCCCATGTTGAAGGTGTTGTACATATCCCGTGCCGGGATATTGCCGGTGCGGGATATGAGGTCAAAACTGGGGGGGCCGGGGAAGGACTTGGTTTGGATGCTGGCGGTCAGCCCCTCTCTCATCATGCGGGGGACGTTTTCATACAGGCCGCCGCCGGTGATGTGGCTGATCGCCTTGATGGAGATACCACCCGCCAGCAGCGCGCGCACGGCGCGGACGTAGATGCGGGTCGGCTTGAGCAGCTCCTCCCCGACGGTAGTACCAAGGGTATCCTCATAGCGCATGAGGGCTGCGCGGCTGTGGATGCCGAGCACCTTGCGGACAAGGGAAAAACCGTTGGAGTGCACGCCGTTCGAGGCAAGGCCGATCAGGCAGTCTCCCGCGCAGAGGGAAGCGCCGTCGAGCATATTCGCCTCGTCCACCAGCCCCACCGAAAAACCCGCGAGGTCATACTCATTTTCGGCGTAAAAGCCGGGCATTTCGGCGGTCTCCCCGCCGATCAGAGCGCAGCCCGCCTGACGGCAGCCCTCCGTCACGCCCGCGACAATATCCGCGACCCGTGCGGGAATATTCTTGCCTACCGCGAGATAGTCGAGAAAAAAGAGCGGCATGGCACCGGAGCAGATGATGTCGTTGACGCACATGGCGACACAGTCAATGCCGACGGTATCGTGCTTGTCCATCAAAAACGCCAGCTTGAGCTTGGTCCCCACGCCGTCCGTGCCGGAGACGAGGATCGGTTTTTGCATGCCGGATACATCGGGGGCAAACAGCCCGCCAAAACCGCCGAGGGTACCGATCACGCCGGGTATATAGGTGGATTCTACCATGGGCTTGATGCGCTGAATGGCCTCATAGCCGGCGGTGACGTCAACGCCGGCAGCGGCGTAGGAATCGGATTTGGAAAGGGACACGGCAAAAAACCTCCTCGTTCTTACTGCGCCACACGCGCGGAAAGGGATATATCTTCAACAGGGACGGGAACGGCGTAATCGCCGGTAAAGCATGCGTCGCAATAACCGATATTTAAATCGGAAGTGACCGTCTTGAGATCCTCCGTCGCGAGGTATTGCAGGGAGTCCGCGCCGACGAGGCGGCAGATTTCCTCGAGCGTCTTGCCGCTTGCGGCGAGCTGCCCGCGGTCGGGGATGGCGGTGCCGAAAAAGCAGGGGTTGAGGAATGGGGGAGAGGACACTTTCATATGCACCTCGGTGGCCCCCGCCTCCCGCAGAAGGGTCACAATGCGCTTGCTCGTCGTACCGCGCACGATGGAGTCGTCGACCATGATCACCCGCTTGCCTTGGACCACAGAGGCCATTGCGTTGAGCTTAATGCGCACCGATTTCTCGCGGGTGTTCTGTGCGGGCTGGATGAAGGTGCGCTGGATATAACGGTTTTTAACAAGTCCGATGCCGTACGGGATCCCGCTCGCCTGTGCAAAGCCCTGCGCGGCGGCGAGCCCGGAATCGGGGACGCCGATAACGATATCGCCCTGCGTCTCACTGCGCGCGGCAAGGCACATACCGGCCTTGTGGCGCGCGAAATCCACCGCCGCGCCGTCAATCACCGAGTCCTGCCGGGCAAAGTAAATCAGTTCAAAGCTGCATAGCGCCGTGCGTGCCTGAATACCGCAGCGGTGGCTGGTGAGCTTACCGTCCTGCAATACGACGACCTCGCCCGGCTCCACATCGCGAATGAGCTGCCCGCCCAGCGCGTCAAACGCGCAGGACTCGGAGGCGAAGGCGTAGTGGTTGCCCACCTTGCCGATGCAGAGCGGGCGATAGCCGTTCGGGTCGCGGGCGGCGATGAGCTTTTTGCGGCTGAGGACAACGATGGAGTAAGCGCCGATCATATAGTGCATGGCGTTTATGATGGCGTCCTCAAGCGTATTGGTGCGCAGATGCTCCCGGATGAGAATATGGGAGATCACCTCGCAGTCGCTGGTGGTCTGGAAGATGCCGCCGCGCGTCTCGGTCTCCATGCGCAGATGGTGGCTGTTCGAGAGCCGTCCGTTATAGCAAAGAGCCATCGGACCGGAGGTGTGGCGCACCAGAAGCGGCTGGGCAAAGCCGGAGGAGAACTCCGAATTGGCGTAGCGGACATGGCCAATGGCAGCTTTCGCACCCGAAAGGGAGGCCAAAACCTCCTTCGTAAAGACCTCCGGGACAAGACCCGCGCCCTTCGTCACGGAGAGGTCCGCGTCCTTACACACGGCAATTCCGGAGCTCTCCTGCCCCCTGTGCTGGAGGGCGAAAAGCGCGTTGTATACCGCAAGGGCGGGGTCTATGCTATCGTCCTCCGCGACGATGCCGAATACGCCGCACTCCTCATGGAGCTTGTCCGGCAGCGAATAGGGCGTTTCCATTACTCCACACCGGTCAGGCGGCGCATGACTTCTTCATACGCCTCTTCCGTGCCGCCGAGATCACGGCGGAAGCGGTCCTTATCCAGTTTTTCATGGGTTTCGCAGTCCCACAGGCGGCAGGTGTCGGGTGAAATCTCGTCCGCGAGCACAATGCTGCCGTCGCGCAGGCGGCCAAACTCCAGCTTGAAGTCCACAAGGTCAATGCCGATGGTCTTCATAAACGCCTTGAGCTGGTTGTTGACGGCGTATGCATAGCGCTTGATGGTCGCAAGGTCTTCCTCGGTCGCAAGCCCTAAGGCGAGGGCGTGCGAGTCGTTGATGAGCGGGTCGCCCAAATCGTCGTTTTTATAGGAAAACTCCAGCGTGGGCTGGGAAAAGACAATGCCCTCCTCCACCCCGTAGTTCTTGGCAAAGGAGCCTGCGGAGATGTTGCGGATGATGACCTCCAGCGGAATGATCGTGACTTTTTTGACCGCAGTTTCCCGGTCGGAGAGCTCCTGCACAAAGTGAGTGGGGATACCGCCCTTCTCCAGCTTTTGCATCAGGTGATTGGTCATCTTGTTGTTGATGGCGCCCTTGCCGGTGATGGTGCCCTTTTTCTGCCCGTTAAAGGCGGTGGCGTCGTCCTTATAGGAGACAATGACAATGTCGCTCTCGTCGGTGGCATAGACCTTTTTGGCCTTGCCCTCATAAAGCTGTTCCAGTTTTTTCACAGTGAAAACTCCTCCAATGCCTGTATTTTTTCGTCCTTTGCGCAGACCTCTGCCTGCATGTCCGCCTTACACTGTGTTAACCGTTCCGAGAGGTCCGGTTCGGCGAGCGCCAGCATCTGCGCGGCTAAAATGGCTGCGTTGTCCGCGCCGTCCACGGCGACACAGGCGACCGGTATCCCTTTTGGCATCTGTACCATGGACAACAGGCTGTCGAGCCCTCCCATAAGGGAGGTCTTGATAGGCACGCCGATGACCGGAAGGGTGGTGTAGGCCGCCAGCACACCCGCGAGATGTGCGGCCTTTCCCGCGGCGGCGATGATCGCGCCGAATCCGTTTGCCGCCGCGCCCGAGGCAAACGCCTCGGCCTGTGTCGGGGTGCGGTGGGCGGAGATGATACGCACCTCCACGGGGATGCCAAAGTCTTTGAGCCGCTGGATACAGGGGCGCATGGTGTCCAGATCACTGTCGGAGCCCATAATGACCGCTACTTTTTTACGCATAAATGAAACCCTCCTGAAAAAGCGTGCAGGTCACCCGGGGCGGATGACCTGTTGCGTCGTTGTCGCTGCCAAAAGCAAAGCTAATGCGAAAGATAGAACTTGACCAGCTCCTGCAGCAGCTCGTCCCGGTCCAGGCGGCGTATCAGGGAACGGGCGTCGTTGTAATTGGTGATATAGGTGGGATCCTCCGACAGGATATAGCCGACAATCTGGTTGATCGGATTATATCCTTTTTCCTGTAAAGAGTGAAAAACAGACGTTAAAATCTCCTTGATCTCACTTTCCTGCTCATCACCGAGGCTGAATTTGCGCGTATAATCCAGTTCCATAAGAATAAAGCCACCTCACGTTCCGCATAAAACACTGATTTTACTACGAATTATAACCGAATTTTGCTCTTGTGTAAAGAGTTGTGCCTAAAATTTAAGAAAGAAAAACAAAAGTTTTAATATCCAACGCGCACCGGCACGGTTTACCTGCAGTTGGAATATATGTGCTAACCCCCTTTTTGTATACGCAACAGAAGATAGTGTGAAAAACACCCCGAATGGGTTTCTTCCACACTATCTTCCGTCTGAGGCCATCCAAACTATAGTTCGGACGGCTGAAAATTTCCGCATATTGCTACTGCTTCTCGTCCGCAACGGGTGGCTGCAGCCCGATCATATCCTCGACCGGGAGGGAAAAGAGAATGCCGCGCGCCTCCGTTGAAAGCCCTGCCGCATGGCTGATCGCCATCATAATCTGCTGTTTTTGGCTGCGGGGCGTTAAAATGGTGACGATATCCTTCTCCGGCTGGAGGGTAAAGCCAAGCAGATTTTCCACGTCCTCAAAGCCTACGCGGCGGGCATGCAGCATCGTACCGCCGCGCGCACCGGCCTCCCGAGCCGCATCCATCACCAAATCCACATTGCCACTGTTGACGATGGCGAGCACCAGATCATAGCGGATTTCCGGGTGATCCATTTTCTTCTCCTCACTTTCCATTGTAAAAAATGTGTCTGGCACATCGTCCGCTTTGCAGAGTAACTTTGGCAGGTGGCTGCTTACGCCGGAGAGCGGTATCGTAAACAGAATACCGTGTCCGGGCTTATGCAGCATCAGCTTTTCGTCGGCCTTTTGCATGACCCGTTTTATTTTGAACCGGGGCGCAAGCGTTAGCACCAGATCCATCTCCGTCGCGGCCAGGCCGAAGTAGTCCAGAATTTGAGACGTCGCGGTGCCGAGAGACATGCAGACATAGTCAAAATGCAGCTTTTCCTCCCGATACAGGTTCACGATACCCGCGGCCTTGCCCCGTTCCACAATGGTGACAAGCAGCAGCAGGCGCAGCTCTTCCGGTACGTTCATCAGGGCACCTCCTTCTCGTCGTCGGTGTAATCAATAATCTCGTCATCCAATGAGGAGAGTTCAATGGCCTCCTGCTCGGTCACGTCGCTGGTGTGTTTGAGCTTATGCTGATAGACAAGCCCCAGAATCTGAATGGCCACAAGCGGCGTCATTGCGACCATCGCCACAACGCCGAACGCATCGGTCAGGATATCCCCGCCCAGCGACTCGCAGGCACCAATCGCAAACGGGAGCAGGAAGGTCGCCGACATAGGGCCGGACGCCACGCCGCCGGAATCGATGGCGATGGATGTGAAGATTTTCGGTACACGGAAGGGGAGCAGCAGCGCGATGGCGTAGCCCGGAATCAGGAACCAGTAGATCGGGATACCGAGCCACACCCGCAGCATTGCAAGGCCAACTGACGCCCCGACGCCCAGTGACAGGGCAAGCGCAATCGCCTTTTGGGGAATCGCGCCCGCCGTCACGTCCTCTACCTGCTTGTTGAGGACATGCACGGCAGGCTCCGCCGCTACGATGAAATAGCCGACGACGATGCCGATTGGCACCAGTATCCAGACAAATGGGAGATTGGCAATGGCCTCCCCCAGAAAACGGCCTGCGGGCATAAAGCCAATGTTTGCCCCTGTCAGGAAGAGCACCAGACCGATATAGGTATAGACGATACCCACGATAATTCTGATAATGGAACGGCGCTTCAGGCGAATGGAGATCAGCTGGAAAACCGTAAATAGTACTATAATGGGCAGCAGGCCCAACGCCACTTCTTGCATGTAGGTCGGCAGTCCTCGCAAAAACTGCGCGCCCACCTGTGCGGTATCCTCCACCTGTACAATCTCGGTTGGTGTGTAGTTGATTTCAGACGAATTGAAAAGCAAACCCAGTACCATCACCGAGACGATGGGGCCGATACTGCAGATGGCGACGGTGCCGAAGTTGTCTTCCTCCTTGCCCTTGTGCACCGCAAGGCCCACACCGAGCGCGAGGATAAACGGTACGGTGATCGGCCCTGTCGTTACCCCGCCGGAGTCGAATGCAACCGCCAGAAATTCATTCGGCACAAAAATAGACAGGACGAATACAAAAGCATATCCGATCAGCAGCGTAATATGCAGCGGGATATTAAAACGCGTACGCAGCGTTGCAATCACCAGGAACACGCCCACACCGGCCGCCACCGCGAGAATCAGCGTCATATTCGGCACCGCCGGAACCTGCTCCGCGAGTACCTGCAGATCGGGCTCCGCGATGGTGACCACAAACCCGATGAGAAAACAGATTGCCGCGACAATCCACAGGTGTTTACGCTTTCCCAGATTGTTGCCCATCTCTTCGCCCATCGGCATCATGGCGATATCCGCGCCCAGGGAGAAAAAACCCATGCCGACAATGAGCATGACCGCGCCGACAAGGAACATCATCAGCGTCCCCGTCGGCATAGGTGTGAGGGTAAAGCTGAGGAGCAGCCCAATAACGGTGATGGGGAGGACGGAGGTGAGGGACTCCATAATTTTTTCTTTTAACTTTTGCCGCAAACAATACACCTCCTTCTAAAACCTTGCGGGGTCACCCTTCCACAATGATAAATCATTACAATAGCATACCACATTTTCTGCCATTTGGGAATAGGGGAAAATAGCCGTTATTGGCCTGCCTCGCCCTCAGGAGTACAGTCAGAGTGCACCGCCGCCCAATACCGTTTTGCCGCCTGCTCGGCCTTGTTGTCGCCATACTGGTAGTAGTGTGTACCCTTGAGCGCGTCGGGCAGGTACTGCTGCGGGACATAGTGGTTCGGGTAGTCATGCGGATAGCGGTAGCCCTGCTCCCGTTCCATCCCCTTGGAGTCGGCGTGGACATTTTGCAGGTGGCGCGGGAAGTCCCCCGTCTTTCCTGCACGCACATCGCGCGCGGCGGCATCATATGCGAGATACGCGGTGTTTGATTTCGGCGCGGTTGCCATCAGCACAACCGCGTCACCCAGAGGGATACGCGCCTCCGGCAGCCCGAGCATATGCGCGGCGTCAACGCACGCCTTCACAATGGGGATTACCTGCGGCCACGCAAGCCCCACGTCCTCGCAGGCGACCACCATCAGGCGGCGGCAGGCGGAGACCAGATCGCCTGCGGTCAAAAGGCGCGCCAAATAATGCAGCCCCGCGTCCGGGTCGGAGCCGCGAATGGACTTCTGGAGGGCGGAGAGGATATCATAGTGCGCGTCCCCGTCCCGGTCGTAGCGCATTGCGGAGCGCTGGGTGACGGCCCGGGCGTCCTCCGGCGTGACGACCAGTTTTTCCCCATCGTGCCGGGCCGATGTCAACAGCAGCTCCACCGCGTTGAGCGCCTTGCGCACATCCCCGCCGCAGGCGGTGGCGATATACTCCGCCACCTCGTCCGGAAAAGAGATCTCCGCCCCCAGCCGCTGTGCCATTTTCGCCACGCCGCGCGCTACCGCGCCGCGCGCGTCCTCCGGCTCAATGGGCTTAAACTCAAAGATGGTCGAGCGGCTCAAAAGCGCGTTGTGGACATAAAAATACGGGTTTTCCGTTGTTGAGGAGATCAGGATTACCTTTCCGTTTTCCATGAATTCCAAAAGGGACTGCTGCTGCTTTTTGTTAAAGTACTGTATCTCGTCGAGATAGAGCAGTATCCCGTCGGGGGCCATCAATGTGCCGATCTCCCCCACAATGTCCCGGATGTCGGAGAGGGAAGCGGTGGTGGCGTTGAGCTTATAAAACGGGCGGGCCGTGCGCCTGGCAATGAGGTTTGCCACCGTGGTCTTTCCGGTGCCCGAAGGCCCGTAAAAAAGCAGGTTTGGAATCTCACCGCTTTCGATCACACGGCGCAAAAGCCCGTCTTCTCCCAAAATATGCCGCTGCCCGACGATTTCCGTTAAAATTTCCGGACGAATCTCGTCCGCCAAAGGCTGATAGGCCACTGTACTCACTCCCTGCCGGTCATTTTAGTCTATTATAGCATTTCCGGTGCCATGCGTAAAGCAACCGATTTGCAACAAAAAGGGCATGCTGCAGAAAATGAAAATCTGCAACACGCCCTTGTATTCATTGCTATGTAGGGTTGACCGTCAATCCAGCGGATAGATGCTTGCTTCAATCGCTGCGATATCCTGCGTCATCGCCAGATACTCCGTACCTTCCGGGGTGTCACGAACATATTGTATGTCGGAAGGATAGGAGATCATATAATCATATGCCTCGGTGCTGAGGATAATATGCTCACGTTGTATCAGGTATTCCTCCGGTGCTGTGCCGCTGTCATAGCGGGTAATCCAGAAGAGCAGGCCCCCATCCACTTCTGTTCCGATTGTGCTGGAGCTTAATAGGACGGCAGTGGAAAAAAACTCTACCGTATCCCCCTCGTCTGCGATAACGGTGTATTTTCTCTCCCACGACGTGGGAAGCACCAGCCCGAAGCCAAGTGCCTTATTTTCGAAGTTGAGGCCTTCCGTGACAGGCGACGGCGACGGGGATGGCTGTGTTTCTGTGGGTTGCCCGGTACAGCCTGTACACAGGGCTGCGCATAGAAGTACGCAGGCCAACAGGCCTGATAAACGTCGCTTGTGGCTCCCTCCGTATACGTTCATGTTGCCCTCCTCCTAACAGTTTGGGTGGGCTGCTTGGCAGCACCTGAGTCTAGGTTATGGCACCCAATTCAATTTGTCAAGCCAAAAATGACGGAGGACTTCGCATTGAGCAAAGTCCTCCGAGATAGAACAGGTTTGAATTTTTGAATTGCGATGCTTAGCAGCAGCCGCACAGCTGGCACAGAAGCTGGAAAAGGGAACTGCAATCGAAGTTACACATGGCACAGACCTCCTTGCGTTTTTTAAGTAGCGTCTCGCGAAGACATCTAAATTGTAACCGGTTTGTAACTAAAATGCAATGGTAAGTAATTCCTCGGTTTGCCCGGCAATTTTCAGCTTGACACCGGCGGGGAAACCGGATAGAATAAACAGCAATAGCACGACACGCGCAGAGAAGGACGCGCCGCACCAAGCCTCTGGTGCAGAGAGCCGCCGTAAGGTGAAAGACGGCCGAGGGGGCGGTGCCGGACATCACCTTGGAGCGTTCCGGCTGAGGGGGATATCCTGTAAGCCGGACCGGTTGGCACCGTTACTTGCCGCCATAAGCGGCCGCGCACGCGGCAATAAGAGTGGTACCGCAGAGGATTTCACCTTTGTCTCTTGATGAGGCAGGGGTGTTTTTTGTATTTTAAGGAGTGAACAGACGTGGATTACAACAAAACCATCCGACTCCCCCAGACGGATTTCCCCATGCGGGCGGGGCTGCCGAAGCGGGAGCCGGAAATGCTCCGGGAGTGGGAAGAGCAGGATATCTATCACAAGCTGATGGAGAAAAACGCCGGAAAGCCAAAATTTGTCCTGCATGACGGGCCGCCGTATGCAAACGGAAATATCCATATTGGAACGGCGCTCAATAAAATCCTGAAGGATATGATCGTGAAGCACCGCAACATGACGGGCTACTGCGCGCCGTATGTTCCGGGCTGGGATACCCACGGCCTGCCCATCGAAAGCGCCATTCTGAAGAACAAAAAGGTCAAACGCGATGAGATGACGATCCCGGCGTTTCGCGAAAAGTGCGAGGAATACGCGCTCGACTTTGTGGATAAACAGCGCACGCAGTTTAGGCGTCTTGGGGTTATGGGGGAGTGGGAGCACCCCTACCTCACCCTGACGCCGGACTTTGAGGCAAAGCAGGTGGAGGTCTTTGGCCGCATGGCGGAGAAGGGCCTCATTTACAAGGGGATGAAGCCGGTCTACTGGTGCCCCGCCGACCAGACCGCCCTTGCCGAGGCGGAGATTGAATATGCCGACGTCCCCTGTACGACGCTCTTTGTCAAGTTTCCGCTGCGCGACGACAAGGGGAAGCTTGCGCGGTACGCGCCCCTTGACAAGATATTCTTTGTCATCTGGACGACCACGCCCTGGACGATTCCGGGTAATATGGCCATTTCCCTGGGGGCGTCGTTTGACTATATCCTCATGCGGGCGGAAAACGGGGAGGTCTACATTGTCGCCAAAGCGCTTGCCGAAACGGTCGCCAAGACGGCAAAGCTGGAGCGCTATGAGACGCTTGTCACCCTCAAGGGGAGTGAATTTGAGCTGATGACCGCGCGGCATCCGCTCTTTGGGCGGGATTCTATTGTCCTCAACGGCGAGCATGTCACGCTCGACGCGGGCACAGGATGCGTGCACACCGCGCCGGGCTTCGGCGCGGACGACTTTGCCATCTGCCAGTGGTACGACGCGCATAAGGGGGCTAAGCTCGGAGTGCCGGTACCCGTCAACAACAAGGGCGTTATGATGGACGAGAAATACAATGGGCAGTTTTATGCCAAGGCGAATGAGGTCATCCCGGAGGATCTGGCGGCTGCCGGAATGGTGCTCGCGTCCGACCGCATCAGCCACTCCTATCCGCACTGCTGGCGCTGCAAGAACCCGGTGATCTACCGGGCGACCGAGCAGTGGTTCTGCTCCGTGGATGCCATCAAAAGCGCGGCGGTGGATGCCTGCGATGCCATTCACTGGAAGCCGGAGTGGGGCAAGGAGCGTATGGCGAGTATGATCAGCGAGCGGAGCGACTGGTGTATCTCACGCCAGCGGGTCTGGGGGGTGCCCATCCCCATTTTTTACTGTGACAGTTGCGGCAAGGACATCGTGACGGAGGAGAGCATTGCGCACGTCGCGGCGCTGTTCCGGACGCACGGCTCCAACGTCTGGTTTGCGCGGGAGGCGGATGCGCTGGTGCCGGATGGCTTCCGGTGTCCAAACTGCGGGCACGCGCATTTCAGTAAGGAATCGGATATCATGGACGTCTGGTTCGACTCAGGCTCCTCCCACGCCGCCGTGCTCGAGACGCGCGAAGAGCTGCAGTTCCCGGCCGATATCTATCTGGAGGGCGGGGATCAGTACCGCGGGTGGTTCCAGTCCTCCATGCTGACGTCGATTGCGACGAAGGGCGTCGCGCCCTACCGCCAGATCATTACCCACGGCTGGACGGTGGACGGCGAGGGCAAGGCGATGCACAAGTCGCTCGGCAATACCATTGCGCCGGAAGAGATCATCAAGGAGTACGGTGCCGATATCCTGCGGCTGTGGGTGGCGTCCTCCGACTATACGCAGGATATGCGTATCTCCAAGGAGATTATGAAGCAGCTCTCCGACGCTTATTTGAAAATCCGCAACACGGCGCGCTATATGCTGGGGAATCTGAGCGGATTCGAGCCGGACCGGGACTGTGTGCCCTACGACGCGCTGCTGCCGCTCGACCGGTGGGCGCTCTCCCGCTTAAACGAGCTGGCGAAAACTGTGCGGGAATACTATGAGAAATATGAATTCCACGGTGTCTACCGCTCCGTCTACAGCTTTTGCGTGCTGGATATGTCGAACTTTTACTTCGACATCATCAAAGACCGTCTCTACTGCGCGGACGAGCGGGAGGCCCGCGCCGCACAGACGGCGCTCTACCGGATTCTGGACGGCATGACGCGCCTCATCGCGCCGATTCTGGCGTTCACAAGTGAGGAGATCTGGAAGGCCATGCCCCACGGCGCGGATGCCTGTGGTGAGAGCGTACTCTTGCATGAGATGCCCGCCTTTGAAGCAAGCCTCGCCCTCGGCGAGGAGGAGCAAAAGCGCTGGGACTCCCTGATTGTGCTGCGCGGTGAGGTGAACAAGGCGCTGGAGCTTGCGCGCAATGAAAAGCGGATCGGCAAGAGCCTGGAGGCCGCCGTCAAGCTGTACTTTAACGAGGGTACCTGGGTGGCCTATGACGTGGGTGCCTATCTGGGCGGCTTTGACGAGGGGGATCTGGAAAAGCTCTTTATCGTCTCGAGCGTGCGCATCGCCGAACACCACAAGGAGACCGGCTACGAGGGCGAGGCACTGCCCGGCGTGATCATCTGTGTGGAACCGGCGCAGGGCGAAAAATGCGCCCGCTGCTGGACGCACAGCAAAGAGGTTGGCACACATCCGGAGCATCCCACGCTCTGCACGCGCTGTGCGGTACTGGGTTCCATGCGATGGGGGGCGGCAAGTGCGGGAAGTGCGTGCCATGGGTCCTCCTTGCTGCAGTGCTGGTGATCATCGACCAGATCGTGAAGTATCTCGTCCGGGCCAACATCCCCCTGTATGGGCGCGTGACACTGCTGCCCGGCGTGATGGATCTGACCTATGTGCAGAATACGGGCGCGGCGTTTTCCTATTTTTCCAGCCACACATGGGCGCTTGCAATCATCTCCGCCGCCGTTTCCGTCGTGCTGGTGATCGTCCTGTGCAAGGGGTTCTTCACGCGCCCGTTTGGAATCATCTCCACCTCACTCATACTTGCGGGCGCGGTGGGGAACCTCATCGACCGGCTGGTGTTTGGCTTTGTGACCGACATGTTCATGACAACCTTTATGGATTTTGCCATATTTAATGTGGCGGATATCTGCGTGGTTGCAGGCGGCATCGCGGTGGTTGTCTACGTTCTGTTCTTCTACGAGAAGTGGGAAAAGCGCGGGAAAGGGGCGGCAAATGGAACGGCTGACGCTGACGGCTGAGTGCGACGGTGAGCGGATGGATGTCTACCTCGCCCGCACACTGCCCGACATCTCCCGCGCGGCGGCGCAGCGCCTGCTTGCGCAGGGGCATGTGACGCGGGCGGACGGCCCGCCGGTCAGAAAAAACGACAAGACGGCGCAGGGGGAGACGTATCATGTATGCCTTCCGCCGCCTGTCCCGGTGGACGTTCTGCCGCAGGAAATCCCGCTCGACGTGGTGTATGAGGACGCGGACGTGATAGTGGTCAATAAGCCGGTGGGGATGGTGGTGCACCCGGCGGCGGGACATCCGGACGGGACGCTTGTCAACGCGCTATTATATCGCTGCGGCGACAGCCTGTCCGGCATCAACGGCGCGCTGCGCCCCGGCATTGTCCACCGCATTGACCGCGACACCTCCGGGCTGGTGATTGCAGCCAAGCACGACGCGGCGCACGCGGCGCTGGCCGCCCAGCTGCAGGATCACTCCCTGTGCAGGGAGTACGAGGCGGTCTGCATCGGGACGCTCCGGGAGGACACCGGCACCGTAGACGCGCCCATCGCGCGCCACCGCACCGACCGAAAGAAGATGGCGGTTGACCTGCAGCGGGGCCGTCCGGCGGTGACGCATTGGACCGCGCTGCGCCGCTACCCCGGCTATACGCACGTGCTGTGCGCGCTGGAGACGGGCCGAACCCACCAGATACGGGTGCACATGGCGTCGATTGGACACCCGCTGCTCGGCGACACTGTGTACGGCAGCCACAAGCCCTATCCGGGCCTTGCGGGGCAGTGCCTGCATGCCCGATGTCTGTCTTTCCTCCACCCGCGCAGCGGAGCGCGCATGACACTGGAGTGCCCGCTGCCGCCGTGGTTTGAGGCGGTCTTGACAAAGTTGGAGTATCTGATAAAATAGGAGGGAATCACAGGGGAATATTCCCTTTGTGATTCACGACCGCATACAAATCGAATAGCAGGGGCGCTGGACGCAAGTCCGGCTGAGATTGCCGCATGGCTGCGGCATGTCCCTTGAACCTGATCCGGGTAATGCCGGCGTAGGAAGCGAATTCACGGCACCGTGGCAGGGGTGTCTTTCTCCTTCGTACCGCATTGCGCTATCCAGGTTTGCGCTGCGGTACATCTTTCATTCTAGGAGGAACGAACCCATGTCATCAAACAGTAAGAAAACACGCTTTTCCGCCCGTATGCTCTGTGAGGGGGCGATCATGGTCGCGCTGGGCGTTGTGCTGAGCTATCTGCGCATTTACCGGCTTCCAAACGGCGGATCCATTACGCTGGATATGCTGCCCATCCTGTTCTTCGCCATCCGCTGGGGGTGGCGGCCGGGGCTGCTGGCCGGTTTTGTCTTCGGCCTGTTGCAGATGCTGCTCGACGGCGCGATTGCGTGGGGCTGGCAGTCCCTGCTGCTGGATTATCTGGTGGCCTTTACGCCGCTGGGCCTTGCGGGGCTCTTCCGCGGCAGGAAATACGGCGTGTTTGCCGGGACGGTTGTCGGGGCGGCGGCCAGGTTTGTGGTGCATTTCATCAGCGGCATTACGATCTATGCCATCCTCGCGCCGACAGAGCTGTTCGCCGTGACCTTTACAAGCCCGTGGATGTATTCCCTCGCCTATAACGGGAGCTTTATGGCCATTGACACCGTCCTGTGTCTGGTGGTCTTCACAATTGTATACCGCCCCCTGCACCGGTATATACTGGGGGAGGATATCCATTAACATCAGGGAGGTGTCTTTTTGGGGAAGTTTGACGGTGTGCTCTTGGCGAGCGATTTTGATGATACGCTCTACACGCAGGACGGCGTCCTGCCGGATGCGAACCGGCGGGCGGTGGAATATTTCGTATCCGAGGGGGGTTATTTTACCGTTGCGACCGGCAGAGCGCACCCGACCTTTGCCCCTTGCGCCCACCTCGTCCCCATCAATGTGCCTGTTGTACTCTCGAACGGCTCGGCGCTCTATGACTTCCGGGCGGATTACATGGTCTATGAGACCTTTCTCCCCTTGCGCGTTGCAGAGGATATGGCGCAGGTGGCCGCGCGCTTTCCCGCGCTGGGCTTTGAGGCCTATCATGGGGATGATATCTATGCCTATAATCCAAATCTTGTGACGGAAAATCATCTGGCGCGCTCGAACAGCAGCTGCATATGCTGCCCGATTGCCAACATTCCACTGCCATGGAACAAGGCGATTTTGCAGCAGAATAACGGGCTTCTGCGGCAGGTGCAGAATGACATGCTCTCCCGGTGGAGTGAGCATTATGAAGTGATTTTCTCTAACGAGGTGCTCCTTGAGCTGACACGAAAGGGGAGCAATAAGGGCGGCATGGTGCGCTATCTTGCCGATTTGCTTGGGGTTACATCGCAGCATATCTACTGCGTGGGGGATAATCAGAACGATTTGCCGATGCTGGAAATTGCGGCGGTCGGATTCGCACCGGCGAACTGCGCGGACGAGGTGAAAAAGCTGGGCGTGAAGCGCCTCTGCCCCTGTGAGGAGGGGTGCATTGCCGAGGTGGTGGAATTTTTGGATCGGCGGTATTGATACAATATCGTTTGCCATTTGTGGAGGGGGGTTCCCTCCGGCAAGCAGTACAGGCGAACAATATGGCCAACAGCCCTACTTTTTGCTATGATTTCACAGAGCTTTGTGATATAATTACAAATCAATCACTTATATAAGGAGCACAGCGGCAATGATTACAGTTTCGGATTTAGGCCTGCAGTACAGCGGGCAGGCTCTTTTCACCCATGTGGATTTACAGTTTGTCAAGGGCAATTGCTACGGTGTCATCGGAGCAAACGGCGCGGGCAAATCGACGTTTTTGCGCATCCTGTCCGGCACGCTGGAGCCGACGTCCGGTGAGGTGTCCATCCTACCAAAAACCCGCATGTCGGTGTTAAAGCAGGACCAAAACGCCTACGACGCCTACAGCGTCATGGACGCGGTCATTATGGGAAATCCCCGCCTCTACGAGATTGGCGTGCAGAAGGAAGCGCTCTACGCCAAAGAGGAGATGACCGAGGAGGACGGCATCCTCGCCTGCGAGCTGGAGGAGGAATACGCCGAGCTCGGCGGCTGGGAGGCGGAGAGCGAGGCGTCGCGTATTCTGCAGGGCCTCGGTATTCCGACGGACTATCACCAGATGGGGATGAAAAATCTGGATGCCCGCATGAAGGTGAAGGTGCTGCTGGCGCAGGCGCTGTTCGGCAATCCCGATATCCTGCTGCTTGACGAGCCGACGAACAACCTTGATATCAACGCCGTCAACTGGCTGGAGGATTTTCTGCTGGATTTTGAGGGCACCGTGATTGTGGTGAGCCACGACCGCCACTTCCTCAACACCGTCTGTACCCATACGGTGGATATTGATTTCAATAAGATTAAAATGTATGTCGGCAACTACGACTTCTGGTATGAGTCCTCTCAGCTGATGCAAAACCTTATGAAAAATCAGAATAAGCGCAACGAGGATAAAATCAAGGACTTGCAGGACTTTATCACCCGCTTTTCCGCGAACAAATCCAAGAGCAAGCAGGCGACTTCCCGCAGAAAGCTGCTCGAGAAGCTGACGGTGGAGGAGATGCCCGCCTCCTCCCGCCGCTACCCTTGGGTGGGCTTCAGCCCAGACCGCGAGGTGGGGAAGGACATTTTGTTTGTCACCGACGTCTCCAAGACGATTGACGGCGTGAAGGTGCTCGACAAGGTCAGCTTTACTGTAGAGCACGGGGATAAAATTGCGCTGGTCGGCGACAATGAAAATGCCCACACGGCGCTCTTCCGGATTTTGGCGGGAGAAATGGAGCCGGATGAGGGCACGGTCAAGTGGGGCCAGACGGCGACCTGCTCCTATTTTCCAAAAGACAACACACCCTATTTTCAGGACTGCGACGACAATCTCGTGGAGTGGCTGCGGCAATACTCACCTGACCCACACGAGGCGTATCTGCGCGGATTTTTGGGGCGGATGCTCTTTTCGGGCGATGACGTCTATAAGCCGGTCAAGGTGCTCTCCGGCGGCGAAAAGGTGCGCTGTATGCTCTCGCGCATGATGCTCTCCGGCGCGAATGTGCTGATGCTCGACCAGCCGACCAACCATCTGGATCTTGAGTCCATCGCGGCGCTCAACAACGGGCTTGAGGCGGTGCGCTGCAATATCCTCTTTGCCTCGCATGACCATCAGCTGGTGCAGACGGTGGCCAACCGGGTGTTTGACTTCACCGTCGACGGCGGTCTGATCGACCGGAAGATGGCCTATGACGAATATCTTGCGCGTGCGGCGGCGGAGGCCTGAGCACATTGCGAGATGAAAGGATGGAACAGAAAGCTATGCGGAAAGAAATTGTGTTGCCGGTCATCGCGGCTGCAGGTGGTGTGGCGGGATTTTTCCTGCGCCGTTGGGAGCTCGCCACCGCGTTTGAAAGCGACACCGGGCTGCAGATTGCAGGGATGCCCGCGACGTACGCGCTCCTTTTGCTCTCCGCCGTGATGGTGGTGGTGTTTCTGCTGCTCGGGCGCAGTAAAGCACCCTTTCAGGGCGGGTATTACGAGGCGTTTTACATGAAGGGAAACCGGGTTTTCGCAGTCATCAACACGGTGGCGGCGTTTCTGCTGCTGATTTCTGGGTTCCTGAACCTGTATGGCTATGCGAGCCATACCCACACCTCTTTGATCCGCGTGCTGCTGGGATTTTTGTGTATTATCACCTTTATTTTTGTCCTCGTGCTTACGCGGGATAATCTGCGCGGCTTAGGCAGCGGAAAGTTCCGCTTTTCCCTGCTGGTGCCGGCGTATAATTTCTGCCTGTGGCTGATCTGTGCCTATCAGGAGCGGGCGGTTGACCCGGTTATCGGCGACTATGTCTACCAGATGTTTGCGATTATCGCCTCGCTTCTGGGGCTGTACTTTATCGCAAGCTTTTCCTTCGGGCGGGGCAGAGTGGCGGCGACCGGCATTATGTCCGGCCTCGGGGTTTATTTTTCTATCGTCGCGATGGCGGATCGCACTGACACCGCGACAAAGCTGCTGCTCGGGTTTGCCATCCTCTATCTGCTGGTCGGGATGGTGTCCATGTATGCAAATATCCGCTGCCGCACAGGTGCGCCTGTGGCGGAGGCAACAGAGCCTGAAATGACAGAGGAGGCGCCTTCTCATGAAACGTAGGCAATATTATATTACAACACCCATCTACTACCCGTCCGACAAGCTGCACATCGGGCATGCATACTGCACCGTCGCGGCAGACGTTATGGCGCGCTATAAGCGACTGCAGGGCCATGACGTGATGTTCCTGACGGGTACGGATGAGCACGGGCAGAAGATTGAACAGAAAGCGCGCGAGGCGAAGGTCTCCCCGCAGCAGTTTGTCGACCGGGTTGTCACGGGCAAGGGCGGCGTGCTCGACCTGTGGAATCTGATGAATATCAGCAATGACCGCTTTATCCGCACGACTGACGACTACCATGTGGAGTCGGTGCAGAAGATCTTTCGCAGGCTGCATCAGCAGGGGGATATTTATAAGGGCAAGTACGTCGGAAAATACTGCACCGACTGTGAGGCGTTCTGGACGGAGACGCAGCTGCAGGACGGGAAATGCCCCGACTGCGGACGGCCCGTAAAGGACGCCGAGGAGGAGGCGTACTTTTTCCGCCTGTCCAAGTATCAGGACAGGCTCGAGAAGCTGTATGAGGAGAATCCGACGTTTTTGGAGCCCGCCTCCCGCCGCAACGAGATGATCAATAACTTTTTAAAGCCGGGGCTGGAAGACCTGTGTGTCTCGCGCACCTCCTTTTCGTGGGGCATCATGGTGGACTTTGACCCGAAGCATGTGGTCTACGTCTGGGTGGACGCGCTGACCAACTATATCACGGCGCTCGGATATCAGAACGGGAAGTATGAGGATTTCCATGCCTTTTGGCCTGCCAACGTCCACTTTGTGGGCAAGGAGATTGTCCGCTTCCATGCCCTCATCTGGCCTGCGCTTTTGATGGCGCTGGATCTGCCCCTGCCGGAAAAGGTGTTTGGTCACGGCTGGCTTCTGCTCGACGGCGGGAAGATGTCCAAGTCCAAGGGGAATGTGGTCGATCCCTATCTACTCGCAAACCGCTACGGTGTGGACGCGCTGCGCTATTTCCTGCTGCGCGAATTCCCCTTCGGGACGGACGGGAACTTCTCCAATGAGGCGCTCATCTCCCGCATCAATGTGGATCTTGCGAACGATCTCGGCAATCTGGTCTCCCGCACCATTGCGATGGTGGACAAATATTTTGGCGGGCAGCTGCCGGAGACGCAGGCGGAGGACGAGGCGCAGGACAGGGAACTGACCGATCTCGCGCGTGCGCTGCAAAGCGCCTATGAAGCGCAGATGGAGGCATTTGCCTTCCAGAACGCGCTTGTGGAGATCTTTCAGCTGATTGGGCGGGCCAATAAATATATCGACGAGACGGCACCGTGGGTGCTCGCCAAGGACGAGGCAAACCGCCCCCGTCTCGCGCGCGTGCTCTACAATCTGCTGGAGAGCATCCGTATTTGTACGGTATTGCTCACCCCCTTTCTGCCCAAAACTGCGGAGGAAATCTTTCTGGAGATCGGTGCCGCGCCGGAAAACACGACGTGGGAATCGGCAGCGGAGTGGGGGCTTTTGCCGCGCAATGTCGTCATCGTAAAGGGCCCGGCTCTCTTCCCGCGCATTGACGCGGAGCAGGAGCTCGCGGCGCTCTCGGCGCTTGCGCCGTCCGCCGGCGCGCAGGAGCATGCGCCCGCGGAGGAGATCGGCTTTGAGACGTTCGAAAAGGTGGAGATGACGGTCTGTAAGGTGCTCGCGTGCGAGCGGGTGAAAAAGAGCGATAAGCTGCTGAAATTCACGTTGGACGACGGCACGGCTCAGCCGCGCCAGATTCTCTCCGGCATCGCGAAGTACTACGCGCCCGAGGAGCTGGTGGGAAAAACCGTCGTGGCGTGCACCAACCTCGCGCCCCGCAAGATGATGGGACAGCAGTCCTGCGGTATGCTGCTCTCGGCGGAGCAGGGGGAAAGCCTGACGCTGCTGCTGCTCGACGATGCGATCCCCGCGGGGGCAAAGCTGTGCTGACTTGGTGCTGGAATAGCCCGCGGCGGTGCCGAAAAATGGATCCGGGCACCGCCGCTTTTTATGTATTGATTGACAATATCCATTTTTTATGAAATACTTTAACTGAATAAAATAGATCTTCGAGCGTATCCGGCTAAGGGCGATGCCTAGGCCGGGTGCGCCAGGCAGTGACAGCTGCCTCGGGGCTTTTGCGGAAACGCGAATGCCTGCCCACGTTGCGCAGGAGATTTTCAGAATGGTCCGTTATCCATGGGCGCATTCCGCATCTTCTGATGCGGAATTTTTTATTGTCCGCATTATTTATATCATTGGGAGGAAAATAACTGTGAAAAAAAGATTGCTACCCTATCTGCTCAGCGCTGCCCTGGTGCTGGCAATCGCGCTGCCCTTGGTGCCGGCATATGCGGCGGATACATATTCCCCGCGTTTTCCGACTGGAGCAATGGATGTTACCAGCACAACCGATGGCTCGGCACGCTATCTCACCACACTGACCCAGCAGGACGCCAGCTTGATTCCTCTCGTGTTTGGAGTGAATGTCATAGGCGGCGATATGGACCCGATGTTTCAAGAATTGGCGGGGACGGAGGTGAATATTTACCCTGACCCCTATGTGTGGAACTACAATTACGAGGAAAATACCGGGCGTTTACTTCCAGACGGCACCGCTTATAGCGACTTCGGCAACATAGGTGTGGACGCAAACGGTTTGTTCGCCTCCGGCGGTGCCAACCAGACCTACGTTGAGCCGCAGGAGGACTATGGTGGTACAGGCTATGCGGTTGGTTGCCGCTCCGACGTTATCATCGGCTTTCAGTCCCTGTTATATGACCAGATAGACCTTGTCAACTCATGGCGTGCAGGGTATGAATTTTATCAGGCAGGGGATGAGGACTACCGTCCGCTTATCCTCGATGTGCAGACCGGCTCCGTGACCTCCCGCCTGTACGCGTGGGCGGAGATGGGGCAGGCGCTCTCCGCATATCTGGACGCAGATGAGAATGAAGACATGGGCGTCCGCTATGGCGATCCCCATGCCATTGCGGTGGATCTGGAGGCGTTTTCCGCCGGGATCCCCTACTACATCGCGTCCCTGATTGCGAGCGGAGATATAGATAAGAAAACCATGGCCTATATTGCTTCGATTGATGGTGCAACCTTGACCGCTGTGGATCCCGGTATGCTGGGGAATGTTACGTCCGACCTTTTTGCCGAGGTGAACAATTTCAACTTTCTGGAGGGCCATTGCACCCTTTCGGATCTGATGGCTGCGGACGTAGACGTCATTGTCCTTGGCGTCTTCGGCAACAGCTATGTCGGCGGAGGGGAGGAGAACAGCAAAGTTGACGCCGACAAGCTTAGGATCATCAACGACCTGTATGACTTGGGTTATTCCGCCGAGGAGTTTCCCCTGATCATGGACGCTGACACCATCAGCGTTATGGTTGGAGAATACGGCTACGGCAACTCCCCCATTACGCCCCTGCTCATGCCATACATTCAGGCGTATGCTTATATGGATGAGCTGGATAGCATTAATTCAGCTATCAATCCCGTGGCCATGGTTCAGTTTGCAACAGAAATGTTCTTCCATACAACAGAAGATGCCGCCGCTGATGTTGCCGGCTACTACATTGACGCGCACTGGGATTCTGTCGCCCCGTACTATGACCAGGTTCCGGAGCTGGAAAACTATACGTATGACAAAAATGCCATCATCGCGGCGATACAGGAGGGCGTTCAATACGCACTTTCCGGTGCAGCAGAGAAGAACGGCAATCTGCTGCTGGGGGCCTACCGGACAACAGACAATGCCTACTCCATCCTGACGGAATATACGCAAAATTACAAAACAAGTCAAGCTAATTACATAAAACTTACGGTGGAAGGTCAAACCAGATATCTGGATTTAGACGCCCTGTCAACCGCTTCCATAAACGATGCTTCCGGTAGCGCAATCATTTCCTATTATGAAGATGGTGTTTTCAACTACGGCGCCGACCTTCAAACAACCCTGCAAAACTATGCCGACCACATGCAGGAGCACGTTTGGCAGCCCGACACGACTGTTCCCGGAACCTGCTGTTACGGGATGACAGCCGACACGAACAATAGTAGTGATAGTCAACTGTCAGAAGGCACGCAGGTGTTGCTCAGCGCCGGTTGGACACAGGAGGAAATTGATGATTTGCTTTCAGACGATGTGATCAGGGGCTATGCGGACACAACATTCGCCGGAGAGTCAGAAAAGCAGTACTTCAAAGTGTCGGACGATGGAACGATTTATTCGCTGTCTGAAACGGACTGCCTGCAGCAGGTCTTTGCGATTAAGCAGCAGGAGGCGGCATCTAACCTGATCTCTGCGGCGAGCATCGCCGTAGGGGATACAGATCAGTCTGAAGTAACTACTTCAGATGGCTACATGGTCTACTATGTACAGGCATATAGAAAGAGCAATGATGAGTTTATTATATCCGCAAGATTTGAATGGATTATCACTCCTTTTTATAAGAATGTCGATGTGTTCGGGTTGGGGCATGACGACAAACTGACGCAAATAGATGATAGTGCGTACTACGCATTTAAGTATACAGTTTACGAGACCATGGGCGGCAAGTCTTACCCCGTCGATTATTATTCCACAAACACACCCACCAAAATACAAGTAGATGAAGGCGGCACCGTAATCAGTCAGGATCTATCTGCCAATTGGTCTGTTTGGGGTACGCATACCGGACTGGTGCGCAAAAACTTCACGGGATATATTCAGTATCAGGTAAGAGCAGCATATACGAATACCGCCACCATCAATACAGCAGCATTGATCTACGCTGAGTACTATCATCAGAAAAAGGCCGTGAGTGTATCACCGTCCATCGGCTATCCGGCGAATGTGTCCATATCAGCCAATATGGAAAGTTACTTTGACCAGATGAGCCCGAATCCGGCTCTCACTTTGGTATTTTAATGATGAGAACGAAAATGATTGGGTTGCTGTCCGTTCTATGCTGTGTGCTGTTCGTTATCCTCCTTATTTTGGGTCGGCAATATACGTATCTGCGTGGTGAGCGAGACTTTATTTTACATAATGTGGATACCATATTTGAATCCACATTCTCCCGCTTATATACAGATATTTTTCAAAATGACAATTCAAGCATTGACCCTGCACGCGATGCCACCTATGCGGCGGACGGGAAGTATTGCCGGACGCTCTATACCCTGAGTTCCTATTCAGACCAAAACAAAATGTTACAATCAATTGTATATGCCATGGCGGGGATGGTGGGACCAAACCCAGAAAACCGATCTTATGAGGTAATCACAGACCAGGAGTTGATAGCCGATTTATCATATTTACGTTTACACCTTGACGATGTGGACCTGACAAACGAAGTATGGGAAAGGCTTTCCGCGCAGCTAATACCTATAGAGTCGGAATAAGAACACTTCCCCCTGCAAAGGGATATTGTAACATTGAGAGACTAGTTAGCATATGACATTGACGACACGGAAAAACAGCTGAAATGCTTGCTGTATTCAAAGCCCAACTGCAGCCGATAGAGACAGCTGAGTGAGTAGAAAAAGCGCTGCCGTACTATAAATTATTACAAGGTAATTTAAAGGCGAGCCGAGGGACTGTTTTACAGACGCCTCGGCTTTGCTTTGTTGTAAGGAATTCTCTTACCTCAATTTTGCCTGTACCTCTGTGCGGATGATCCGCATTTCTGCATTAATAAAGAGCCAATCCTGCAATAATGCATGCCATTATAGGGCAAATTTGCTTGACAGGGACGCGGATGGGCTATAAAATAGAACTGTATAGAACTTTTTGTGAATTTGGCATAGCATTAAGTAAACTGTACATAGCTGCATGAAAGGGGAAACGGGAAACGCCCCTTGTTTTTTACGAAAAATCAGAAAAGGAAATTGGAGGTGTTACTAATATAATGTGGTGGCTGAGCATTCCCATTGGCATCATTGCCCTTATTATAGGCGTATTAGTCGGAATACAGTATAGAAAACGCGTTGCGGAAAAAGAGATTTCAAGTGCAGAGGAGGAAGCAAAGCGCATTATCAACGATGCCATCAAGAGCGCGGAGAGTAAAAAACGCGAAGCGCTGGTGGAGAGCAAGGAAGAAATATTGCAGGCGCGCGCCGAGTATGAAAAAGAGGTGAAGGAGCGCCGCGCAGAGGTACAAAGGCAGGAAAACCGGCTCCAGCAGAAGGAGGAGACTCTGGATCGCAAACTCGAAAGCGTGGAGAAGAAAGAGGAGCAGGTGCAGAAAAAGACCGCCGCGCTCGAAGAGGAACGGGCGCAGGTGCTGCGCATTCAGGAGGAGCAGACAGCAACGCTTGAGCGCATCTCCGGCCTGACGGTGGAGGAAGCGAAGCATTATCTTATCTCTGAGCTGGAAGCCGAGGTGACGCATGAGTCGGCGATGAAGGTGCGCGAAATTGAGGCGCAGTATAAAGAAGAGGCCGACACGAAGGCGAGAGAAATTATCTCGCTTGCCATCCAGCGCTGTGCGGCGGATCATGTGGCGGAGGCGACCGTGTCGGTTGTCCCACTGCCGAATGATGAGATGAAGGGCCGGATTATCGGGCGGGAGGGGCGCAACATCCGCACCCTTGAGACCATGACGGGCGTGGATTTGATCATTGACGACACGCCGGAGGCGATCACGGTTTCCTGCTTCGACCCCGTGCGGCGTGAGATTGCCCGCCTTGCGCTGGAAAAGCTCATTCAGGACGGGCGGATTCATCCCGCGCGCATTGAAGAGATGGTGGAAAAGGCCAAGCGTGAGGTGGACGCGACGATCAAGGCCGAGGGTGACCGCGCGGTCTTTGACACCAACGTGCACGGGCTGCATCCGGAAGTGATTAAATTGCTCGGACGACAGCATTACCGTACAAGCTACGGGCAAAATGTGCTCAACCATTCTATTGAGGTATCGCACCTTGCAGGCCTGATTGCCGCGGAGATCGGTGCCGATGTCGCGCAAGCCAAGCGCGCTGGGCTGCTCCACGATTTGGGCAAGGCGATCGACCACGAGGTTGAGGGCTCCCATGTACAGATCGGTGTAGAACTGGCCAGAAAGTATCATGAGAGCGAAGAGATTGTGCACGCCATTGAGGCGCATCATAATGATGTGGAGCCGAGAACGGTTGTTGCGTGCCTCGTCCAGGCGGCCGACGCGATTTCCGCCGCGCGGCCAGGTGCGCGGCGTGAAAATCTGGAGAACTATATCAAACGGCTGGAAAAGCTGGAGGAGGTTACCGCCTCCTTCCCCGGCGTCGAAAAATCGTATGCCATTCAGGCGGGGCGGGAAGTGCGTATCATTGTAGCACCTGATCAGGTGTCGGAGGATCAGATGGTTCTGCTCGCGCGGGATATCACAAAGCGCATTGAGGAGGAGCTCTCCTATCCGGGCCAGATCAAGGTACATGTGCTGCGCGAGACAAAGGTGATTGAATACGCGAAGTAGGGGAAGCTGCAACCAGGGCCCGCATTGGAAAGGAGCTGATGGTTCATGAACCCCACGGTTATTTGGGTTATTTTACTGATCATTTTTTGTGTTTTCGAAGGTATGACGGCGGGGCTGGTGTCGATCTGGTTTGCCGCGGGCGCGGCGGTCGCGCTGATCGCCTCCGGCTTTACCGATAATATCTGGGTACAGATTATTCTCTTTTTGGTGGTTTCCTGTGTGGTGCTGCTGCTATTGCGCCCGATCGTGCACAAGCGTCTGAGACCGAAACAGGAGGCGACCAACGCCGATCGGGTGATCGGCGAGGAGGGCATTGTCAAGGAGGAAATCTGCAACCTGAAAAATGAGGGACAGGTGTCCGTCCTGGGCAGTGTGTGGACGGCACGCACGCAGGAGCATGAGCAGGTCATTCCGGTCGGGGCAACCGTCAGGGTACTGCGCATTGAGGGCGTAAAGCTCATTGTTGCACCCCAACCGGAACAAAGGGAAGGAAAGCGTTAACGTAAATGGAAAATGGAGGTTTTCTTATGCCGGTTATCATTGTGATCGTGGTCATCATAATTTTATTGATCGTCGTCACCAATATCCGAATTGTACAGCAGTCCAGAGCGTATGTCATTGAGCGGCTCGGCGCGTTTCACAGCGTCTGGGGCGTTGGCTTCCACTTTAAGATGCCGTTTTTTGAGCGTATTGCCAAGGTTGTATCGCTCAAGGAGCAGGTGGTGGATTTTGCGCCCCAGCCTGTTATTACGAAAGACAACGTTACCATGCAGATTGATACCGTAATCTATTTTCAGATTACCGACCCGAAGCTCTATACCTACGGTGTGGAGCATCCCATGAGCGCCATTGAAAATCTGACCGCCACGACCCTGCGTAATATCATCGGTGATCTGGAGCTTGATCAGTCCCTGACAAGCCGGGACATTATCAACTCCAAGATGCGGGCCATTCTGGACGAGGCGACCGACCCGTGGGGGATTAAGGTCAACCGCGTGGAGCTGAAGAATATTATCCCACCGCGCGAAATTCAGGACGCCATGGAAAAGCAGATGAAGGCCGAGCGTGAACGCCGCGAGGCAATCCTGCAGGCGGAAGGGCAAAAGGCCAGCCAGATTCTGGTGGCGGAAGGCGACAGACAGGCCGCCATTCTCCGTGCCGAGGCCGATAAGCAGGCTGCCATTATGCGTGCGGAAGGTGAGGCGGAGGCAATCGTGAAGGTGCAGAACGCCACCGCGGAGGCGATTAAGCTTCTGAACGTTGCCAACCCGAACGAGCAGGTGATCAAAATCCGCGCGCTCGAGGCATTCCAGACGGCGGCGGACGGCAAGGCGACCAAGATCATTATCCCCTCCGAAATTCAGGGGCTTGCCGGTCTGTGCGCGTCCGCCAAGGCGGTTTTCGACGGTACGGAGCCGAAGCAAAAGCAATAATTCCCACAAGAACAATCAGGGGCTGTTACCGTTGCGTATACAGCCCCTGATTATTTTATTTTATATTGTATGAAAA
>JAJBUC010000108.1:0-1493 GCA_020860545.1 Oscillospiraceae bacterium
GAGGACACGGTTCCCGCGTCAATACCATCCATTGTGATATTTGCGGTGAAGATTACGCCGACATTTATAGATACTGCCCTTTTTGCGAAGGAATTCCACCGGAGACGGATGAAGAAGGAGAGGACGGCGAAAATCCGGCCAACCGGGGCGGCAAACGGCTTTCCTCCAACAGCCGGGGCGGCGGCTATGGGCGCGGCCCTTCTCCCGTGAGAGTCGTCGGCATTATTATCTCCGTTGCGCTGATTGTGGCCGCCATCTGCATCGTCGCGTATATCCTGAGCCCCATGCTCGCGGGTGAAACGCAGGTAGACCCCACGCCCTCGCCCGCCTCGTCCGACCTGATTACAGACGAACCCGTCGATACCGAGGGCAATGCGCTGATTGACGTATCCGCTGCGCCGGTCATGGAATCCCCCGCCTCTTCCGCCGACGTGAATACCATACCGGCGGATCAGACGGCAACCGACTTTACATTGAGTCACGTCGATGTCACGTTGAATAATGAAAGCCCGAGCTTCACCCTGAAGCCCACCTTTATCCCGGCAGACGGTACCGCAACGGTCACCTATACCAGCAGCGATGCCGCCGTCGCCTCGGTGGACGAAAACGGCAAGGTGACCGGGCATATCAAAGGCACCGTCACCATTACCGCCAGTATCCCCGGCGGCGTCAGCCACAGCTGTCTCGTCCGCTGCAGCTTCAGCGGCACCGCGACAAGCGGTACACTCACACTCAACCATGATGATTTTACCATTCAGGCCGGTGAGAGCGTCCAGATGAAAGCCTCCGGCGTAACCGGCACGCCGGTCTGGAGTATTGGCAACACCTCGGTCGCAACCATCTCCTCAAGCGGTGTTGTCACCCATGTGGGGAAAGGCACCACCACCATCACATGCACCGTTGACGGGCAGACCGCACAGTGTATTGTGCGCGCAGCCTGACGGTTTCTCTCAACAAAACAAGTGCCGTTTTGCCCGTGGGATGTATCCCGGTACATCCAGTCGGCAAAACGGCACTTGTTATGTCCCTTCCTGTTCGAGCTGCGCAATCGCCTCTTTTGCGGCATTTTGCTCCGCTTCCTTTTTGCTGTGACCCTCTCCCGTCCCCATGGGAACGCCGTTGAGTGTCACCTCCACGCGAAAAGTCCGCGCGTGATCCGGCCCGGAGGAGCGCACCAGCGCATAGCGCAGCACCTGTCCGCTCTTGCGCTGCACCCGCTCCTGCAGCGCGGTCTTGTGGTCGCGGTTGGCAAACGCATCGGGCTGGTGATCCAGAATCAGCCGCTGGATGCTCTTGCGCACCGAGCCGATCCCGCCGTCCAGATAGACCGCGGCGAGAATCGCCTCCACCGCGTCCGCCATAATCGACGGGCGCTCCCGCCCGCCTGCCACGCACTCTCCGCGGCCAAGCTTCAGATATGCCCCCCGCTCCAGCCGCCGCGCGACTTCCGCCCGACTGCCCGCACACCCCAGCAGTGCCCGCGTGCGCGTTAA
>JAJBUC010000108.1:1503-13016 GCA_020860545.1 Oscillospiraceae bacterium
GTTAAATCGCCCTCCGGCATGTCCGGATGCTCCCGGTAAAGTCGGTCTGCAACCACCATGCCCAGAATGGAATCCCCCAAAAACTCCAGCCGCTCGTTGTTGCGCATTCCCTCGCTTTTGTGCTCGTTTGCGTAAGAGCTATGCGTAAGCGCCTGATCCAGAAGATCGGGCGCTTTGAATGTATACCCCAGTTTTTCCTCCAGACCGGCCGCGCACATCTGCGGCTTAACCATCGTCGTCTAGCTTGGCGTTCAGGTAATTGACCAGGTCGCCAACCGTTGCAATTTTCGCAAGATCCTCCTCGCTCATCTCCTCAACGCCGAATTCCTCTTCCAGCGCCATGGTGAGCTCCACAATATCCAGAGAATCCGCTCCCAGCTCTTCAAACGTGGTGTCCATGCTGATGCTCTCCTGCTCCACGCTGAATTGCTCTGCCAGCAAAGTAAGAAGCTTTTCAAAAACCATATACTATCGTCTCCTAATTCACACCTTAGTGCGGTGCACTGTTCCGCGTCCAGAATCTGACGCGTCTTCGTACTAAAATAATAGGCAAGATTTGCCGCCGTGTCAAGTACCTATACAAAAATCTTTTTCTAATACAAAGTTATACCTGTTCCCCTTCGATTTCGGACGACGCACGTATGCTCATATAGTCCATATTCTCCACAATATCCTCAATAATACCCGCACCGGCAAAATATGCGGCCTGACGGATGGCATTTTTGATGGCAACCGCATCGGACGAGCCGTGCGCCTTGATCACCGGCTTGGCAATACCGAGCAGTGCGGTGCCGCCGATTTCGCCGGCGTCCATCTGTTTTTTCAGGCCCCTGAGCCCGTCACCGACCGCAAGCGCCGCCATTTTTGTCAGCAGATTTTTGTTGAAAACATCCTTGAGCCGCTGCATTAATAGCCCAGCCGTCCCCTCCATGGTCTTGAGCAGGATGTTGCCGGAGTATCCGTCTGTCACGATGACGTCCACGTCTCCGTAAATCGCCTCCCGCGCCTCAATATTGCCGACGAAATGGATCCGGCCCTCCCCGCCCGCTCGCTTGAGCAGGGCACCGGCCTCCCGCTGCAAATCAGTTCCCTTCGCGTCCTCGGCACCGATATTGAGCAGGCCCACCCGCGGTTCGGGGCACTTGAGCACCCGCTCGGCGTAGTAGGAGCCCATGAAGGCAAACTGCAGCAGATACTCAGGCGTACACTCCGCCGTCGCGCCGCAGTCAATCAGCACGGCGTTGCCCTTTCCGGTCGGTATGGCAGGTGCCAGCGCCGCGCGGCGGATGCCCTTAATCCGCTTGACCATCAAGGTAGCCGCCGACAGGAGCGCGCCGGTGCTCCCGGCTGAGACAAAGGCGTCTCCGCCGCCGTCTCTGAGCAGGTTTAAGCCGACCGTGAGGGAGGAGTCCTTTTTTTCCTTGAATGCGCTTGCGGGGTTGTCGCAGCTATCCACCACCTCGGAGGCGTGCGCAATCTCCAGCCCATCGGGCAGCGTACTGTGCCCCTTCTCCCTGAGTATCTGCAGGATCGCCTCGCCGCGCCCCACCAACACAATTTCAGCGCCCAGCTCCTTGCGCGCTGCGAGCGCACCCTCCACTGTGGCCTGTGGGGCGCGATCGCCGCCCATCGCATCGAGAATAATCTTCATTTACCGCTCTCCCCCTTTCCCATATTACAGCGCGGCAACAGCGCATCCAGACATTGGAGCGCCCGCGCGCTGATCTCCGCATTCTTATTGCGCTTCCCCTTCACGCGGTGGTCAAGGGGCGGAATGATTCCGAAATTGATGTTCATCGGCTGAAACACACCCACACTCTCGTCGCTGACATAGCGCGCCAGCGCGCCGATGGCGGTCTCCTGCGGGAAATCGACGGGCGGCAGCCCCATCATACGGTTTGCAAGCTCTACCGCCGCAAGCAGTCCGGACGCGGTGGACTCGACATACCCCTCCACCCCCGTCATCTGTCCCGCAAAGCAGATGCGCGGCTCCTGATTCAGCTGGTAATAGCGGTTCAGGAGGCGGGGGCTATCGAGATAGGTGTTGCGGTGCATCACGCCGTAGCGCAGGAATTGCGCATCCCGCAGCGCCGGAATCATGGAGAAGACCCGCCGCTGCTCCGGAAAACGCAGGTGGGTCTGAAAGCCCACCAGATTGTAAATTGTCCCCTGCGTGTTATCTCTGCGCAGCTGCACCACCGCATACGGCTGCTCCCCCGTGCGGGGATCCCGCAGCCCCCTGGGTTTGAGCGGCCCGTAGAGCAGGGTATCCACACCGCGCCGCGCCATGACCTCAACCGGCATGCACCCTTCAAAGACCTGTTTGTCCTCAAAGCCGTGCACCTCGGCCTCCTGCGCGGTACTGAGCGCCTCCCAAAACGCCTCATAGATTTCCCGCGACATGGGGCAGTTGATGTAATCGGGCGTCCCCTTGTCGTAGCGGGAGGCGAACCACGCCTGCTCCATGTCCACACTTTCAAAGGAGACCAGGGGGGCGGCCGCGTCAAAGAAGTTTAAATAGCAGCGATCTGGAAAAAGCGCCGCGATCTGATGTGAGAGCGCGTCCGACGTCAAGGGTCCGCTCGCAATCACAACCGGGCCCGCCGCCGGTATTTCGGTCACTTCCGCCTCCACAACGGAAATCAGGGGGTGGTCCCTGACGCGCTCTGTGACCGCACGCGCAAAGGCATCGCGGTCAACCGCCAGCGCTCCGCCTGCCGGTACGCGGTTGCAGTCCGCGCAGGCGATGATCAGGGAGCCGAGCCGCCGCAGCTCTTCCTTTAAAAGCCCAACGGCGTTTTCCAGCTGATCGGACCGCAGGGAGTTGGAGCAGACCAGCTCCGCAAAATACGCACTGTGGTGCGCGGGGGTCATTTTTTGGGGCTTCATCTCGCAGAGCATGACCGGAATACCGCGCGCCGCAAGCTGCCACGCGCACTCCGCACCGGAAAGCCCTGCACCGATGACAACCACTGTTTCCATTTCTGTCATTGCGCCGTCCCGTCGGGTTTTGCCTTCTTCGTCGGCTTCTTGGCGGTGGTTTTTTTTGCCGTCGCTTTCTTCGCGGCGGGCTTTTTCGCCGCAGTTTTCTTTGCCGCCGGGGCTGTTTCCTTGGCGGCCCCTTTGCCCTCCGGCTGTTCCTCCGCCTTCTGTGCTTCCCCCTCGGCGGGCTCTTTTTTCTTATAGCCACGCTGGTCCTCCGGCAGAAAATTGGGACATGCCGGATTGATACAAAACGGCTTCTTATACCCGCGCCCGGACTTCTTGAAGAGCGTCTGCCCGCACTCCGGGCAGTCCTCCTTGACCGGCACATCCCAGGTCATGAACTCGCACTTCTTGTCCGTTTTTCCGCTCAGGAACTCGCAGGCGTAGTAGGCATACCCCTTTGCGGAGGTGCGCTTCAAAATTCTGCCGCCGCAGCGCGGGCAGCGGCCCGGCATCTCCACCACAATGGGCTTTGTGAAGGTGCAGTCCGGAAAGCCGGGGCACGCGAGAAAGCGGCCAAACCGTCCGGATTTCACCACCATATTTTTCCCGCAGACCTCGCAGATTTCGTCCGTCACCTCGTCCGGCACCTTGATGCGCGTACCGTCGAGATCGGCTTCCGCACGGCTCATCTCCTCCGAGAACCCCTGATAGAACGTGTCCAGTACGTTCTGCCACTGGAGCTTCCCGTCCTCCACCTCATCGAGCTCCGCTTCCATGTGCGCGGTAAACGCGGAGTCCACAATATCGGGGAATTTCTCCTTCATGAGCCCCGTCACAACCTCGCCGAGGGGCGTGATGCGCAGGTACTTCCCCTCTTTGACCACATACTGCCGGTCAATGATGGTCGAGACCGTCGGCGCGTAGGTGGATGGGCGGCCGATGCCCTTCTCCTCCATCACCTTGATGAGGGTGGCCTCGGTATAGCGGGCGGGCGGCTGGGTGAAGTGCTGCTCCTTCTCGGTTCTATCCAGATGGAGCGTTTCGCCCACCGCGAGATCGGGCAGCGGCGACTGCGCAGCCTCCTCCTCCTCATCCTTTCCCTCCACATACACGGCGGTATAGCCGGAGAACTTGACGGCGGTATGGTTGGCGCGGAAGACATATCCCGCGCTCTCGACGTCGATTGTCACGCTGTCATAGATCGCAGAGGCCATCTGGCAGGCGAGAAAGCGGCTCCAGATGAGCTTATACACGCGGTACTGGTCGCTGGTCAAATCCTTTTTCAGGTTTTCCGGCGTCAGATTGACATTCGACGGACGGATGGCCTCGTGCGCGTCCTGCGCGCCGGACTTCGCCTTATAGGTGCGGGTTTTTTCCGGATAATACTGCGCGCCATAGCGGGCTGTAATAAACTGCTTTGCCGCGTCCAGCGCCTCATCGGAGAGGCGGAGGGAGTCGGTACGCATATAGCTGATGAGGCCCACCGTGCCCTCGCCCTCAATGTCCACGCCCTCATAGAGCTGCTGGGCAATCGACATGGTGCGCCGCGGGGTCATGCCCAGCTTGCGGGACGCCTCCTGCTGCAGGCTTGAGGTGGTAAACGGTGGGGACGGGTTGCGCGTCTTGTCCTGCCGTTTTACAGTCTGTACGGTAAACGGCGCGTTTTGCACCGCGCTTTCGACCTCCGCCACCTCTTGCGCATTTTTCAGCTCCATCTTCTTTTCCCTGCCGTAGAAAGCGGCTTTGAATGCGCCCAGTTTCGGCGCGACGCGCTGCAGGTGGGCATCTAAGCTCCAGTATTCCTCCGGGACAAAAGCCCTGATCTCCTCCTCCCGCTCCGACACGATGCGGGTCACGACAGACTGCACCCGTCCGGCGGAGAGCCCGCGCCGGATTTTCTTCCACAGAAGCGGGGAGAGCTGATAGCCCACAATGCGATCCAAGATCCGTCGCGCCTGCTGGGCGTCCACCAAATTCTGATTGATAGGGCGCGGTGCCTCCACCGCCTCACTCACCGCCTTTTGGGTGATCTCATTAAATGTAATGCGGCACGTCTTTTCATCCGGCAGCTCGAGCAGGTTTTTCAGATGCCATGCGATTGCCTCGCCTTCCCGGTCGGGGTCGGTCGCAAGGTAGACCTTGCTGCTCTTTTTGGCCGATGTGCGCAGGTCGGCAATGACGTCCTCCTTCCCCTTAATCGGCTGGTAATCCGGCGCAAAACCGTGCTCCACATCCACGCCGAGCTTGCTTTTCGGCAGATCGCGCACATGCCCCATCGACACCTTGACCTGAAACTCCGGGCCAAGATATTTCGCAACGCTTTTCACCTTGCCGGAAGATTCTATAATGACCAGATTGGACCCTGTCTTTGATTTCGCCACGCTATAACCTCCAAGGTATATTTACCCGATTTGGTGTACCTTCCTTACTCCCCAATCGCGACCAATGCCGCAAACCGCCTGTGTGCCCGTTCCTCCACCATACCCTGTACCTGCAGGACGGTCAGCGCCGAAAGGACGCGGCGCGCGGGTATCTGCGCGCGCTCCGTCAGCTCATCCGGGTGCAGCGCCTGATCCGCCAAAAGCAGCAATATCTCCCGCTCGTCGTCGGAAAAGCGTTCGCGGCACTCATTTAAGGTAATATATGCCCGCTTTTGCGAATTGTCAACCTGTTTTTCCGGCTGAACCGCTTGCGCGTCCGCCACGGCCACGTCCCCCTCTACAGGGGTGAGGCGCGCCTCCCGCGCGGCTTTCGGCAGCGGCTGCGCCCTTGTTAGCCTGCCGGGAAAACGCAGGTCGTATTCCTGCAAAATATCCTGTGCGGAGAGGACGCACTGCGCCTCGCCGCGCTGCAGCAGACTGTTGGTGCCCATGCTGTTGGGCGCGTTCACCGGGCCGGGATATACAAACACATCCCGATCCTGCTCAAGCGCCAGACGCAGGGTAATCATCGTCCCGCTGCGCAGTGCCGCCTCGACCGCCGCCACGCCGACGCACAGCCCGCTGATAATGCGGTTGCGCTCCGGAAAATGCCATCCCTCCGGCGCCGTACCCGGCGGGTATTCGCTCATGAGCGCGCCGCTCTGCGCGACATCGTCATAGAGATCCGCGTTTTGCAGCGGATAGCGCACATCCACGCCGCAGCCGAGCACGGAGACCGCGCGCCCGCCGCCGCGCAGGGCGGCCCTGAGCGCGGTGCAGTCGATCCCCTGTGCAATGCCGGACACCAGCAGCACACCGCCGCGCGCGAGTTCCAGCCCCAGCTCTCCGGCAAGCTTTGCGCCGTATGCCGACGGCTTGCGCGGCCCGACCACGCCAACGGCGACCGTCTCGTCAAACTGGAGCATGTCCCCTTTCACGTAGAGCACGCAGGGCGGGTCGTAAATCTGCCGCAGACGCTCCGGATAGTCCGCGTCCTGTATGGTCAGGACGCGGACGCCCATCTGCCGGCAGTTTTCAAGAATCCGTTCTGCCTCCGCAAGGGACTTGTCCAACAGGGCTTCGGCCTTCTCGCCCTTCATCCCCAGCTGTGCGTATTCACCCGGATCGGAGAAATACGCGAGCTCCGGTGATCCGAAATGTGTGGAGATGCGCAGAATGTCCACAGGGCGCATGCCGTTGCGCGTTGCAAGCCAAATCCAATATTTCAGGGCCGCCACAGTGCATCGCCTTCTTTCTCTCCTATCGATACAGCTCCCAGAGCACCACCGCCGCCGCGACCGCAGCATTGAGCGATTCGCATTGCGGCTGCATCGGGATATGCACCAGCCCGTCACAGCGGGCCAGCACAGCCGGGGAAACCCCGCCGCCCTCACTGCCGATGACGACTGCGGCAGAGGACGCGGAAAAGCGCCGGATATCTTCGGATTCCTGCCGCAGGGCAGCAGCGTAGAGGGGAAGCCCCGCCGCGCGCAGCGCCGCTTGGAGCGCTTCCGGCTCACTCTCCCATACCGGGAGACGGAAGCACGCGCCCATGGTGGCACGCACTGTTTTGGGGGCATAAGGGTCGGCACAGCCGGGGAGCAAAAAAATCCCGTCCGCGCCGAACGCATCCGCCGTGCGCCAGATGGTGCCGACGTTTCCCGGGTCCTGCACGCCGTCCAGCACCAGATACCGGCCCGGCGCGATGAGCTCGGTTTGTGTCAGCTCCGGCATCGAACATACCGCCAGCACCCCCTGCGGTGTCTCGGTATCGGACAGATACCGCAGGAGGTCGTCGGGTACCGTCACATGCCTTGTCCCATCCGGCAGGTGCAGCGGCGGGTCCTCCCCCGTCACCACCGTCTCCAGCACGGCACCCCAGCGGAGCGCCTCATCCAGAAGCTTCGGCCCCTCGCAGAGAAATGCCCCCTGCTCGCGGCGGTACGCGCGGGAGCGGCCGAGCCTGCGCACATGCGCTGAAAACGGGTTTTGCCGGCTTGTAATCCGCTCTGTCATGCCCGCCCCTCCTTCCGGCTGAAATACGCGGAAAAGCATACCCGAAGAAGATGTATTCTTCGGGTATGCCCCTTTCATCATGCATCCACGATCGGCTTCATGGTCGGGAACAGTATCACGTCCCGAACGGAATCGGAGTTGGTGAGCATCATGGTCAGCCGGTCAATCCCGATGCCCATCCCTCCGGTCGGGGGCATACCGTACTCCAGCGCGGTGATATAGTCCTCGTCCATCATCCCGGCCTCGTCGTCACCGGCGTCACGCAGGGCAATTTCGTGTTCAAAGCGTCCGCGCTGGTCGATGGGGTCATTGAGCTCGGAAAAGGCGTTTGCGATCTCACTGTGACAGACGAACAACTCAAACCGCTCCGTCAGCCGCCCGTCTGCGGGAGCGCGCTTGGACAGGGGGGAGACCTCCACCGGGTACATCGTGATAAAGGTCGGCTGGATCAGCAGCTCCTCCACCCGCTGGTCGAACGCCTCGTAGAGGGCATTGCCCCACGTGTGCGGCTTGCCCTCCATGGAAATGCCGGCGGCTTCCACCGCCTTGACCGCCTCGTCCGCGCCGGTGATCGCATCAAAATCCACGCCGACGTATTCCCTGACGGCGTCTATCATCGTCCATCGCTTCCAGCCGGGCGTGAGGTCAATCTCCTGCCCCAGCCACCGGATCTGATAGCTGCCCAGCAGCGCCTGCGCTGCGGAGGAGATAAGCCCCTCCGCAAGCTCCATCATACCGTGAAAGTCGGTATACGCCTCATAGAGCTCGATGGTGGTAAACTCCGGGTTGTGCTTGGGGTCCATGCCCTCGTTGCGGAAAATGCGCCCGATCTCATAAACGCGCTCAAAGCCGCCGACGATCAGCCGCTTGAGGTGCAGCTCCGTCGCGATGCGCATATACATGTCGATATTGAGGGTATTGTGATGGGTGATAAAGGGGCGCGCCGTGGCACCGCCCGAGATGGTGTTGAGCACCGGCGTCTCCACCTCAAGGTAGCCCCGCGCGTCCAGATATTGGCGGATATGCTTCATCAGCCCGTTACGGATCATGAAAGTGCGGCGCACATCGGGGCTGACAATCAGGTCCACATACCGCTGGCGGTAGCGCGTCTCCTTATCCGTCAGACCGTGAAACTTCTCCGGCAGAGGGCGCAGGGATTTGCTCAAAAGGGTCAGCTGGTGCACCTTGACCGAAATCTCGCCCCGCTTGGTACGAAATACTTCACCCTCTATGCCAAGCAGGTCTCCGATATCCAGCTTTTTAAAGCGCGTGAACGCCTCCTCACCGAGCTCGTCGATGCGGACGTAGATCTGAATTCTCCCGCTTCCGTCCAGCAAATAGCAGAAAATCGCCTTGCCCATCCCGCGCTTGGACATCATGCGACCCGCCAGAGAGACGGTCTGCCCCTCCAGCGTGTCGAACCGGTCCACAACTTCCTGCGCGTGCGCGGTGACCGGATATTTGGTAATCTGAAAGGGATCGCGCCCCTCGTCCTGCAGCTGGCACAGCTTGTCGCGGCGAATCTGCAGCAACTCGGACAGCGGCTGCTCCGCCTGCACATCCTGTGTATCTTCACTCATTATAATCGTCCCTTATCTTTTGTTTCAGGCTATCGTCAGCGCTGGATCTCCAAGATAGCATAATGTAATGTCCCGGCAGGGGCTTCCACCGCGATGTTGTCCCCGACCGTATGTCCGACCAGGGCCTTGCCGAAAGGGGAGTCCTCCGAGATGCGCCCGTTCATCGGGTCGGCCTCCTGCGAGCCGACCACCTGATAGCACTCCTCTTCCTTGTACTCGAGATCCATCACCTTTACTTTGCTGCCGATCCGGATGGCATTCCCGTCGTCCTCGTCCTCTTCCAAAAGGATGCAGTTTGCCAGAATCTCCTCCACCTCCGCGATGCGGGAGTAGAGCTTGCCCTGCTCGTTTTTCGCCTCGTCGTATTCGCTGTTTTCCGACAGATCGCCAAAAGAACGGGCCTCCTTAATGAGCTCAGCCACCTCTTTTTCGCGCACTGTTTTCAGATAATTAAGCTCCTCTTTCAGCTCCTCATGGCGCTCCGGGCTCAATTTATATTCCTTTGCCACCGCAGTGACCACCTTTCATCTGATTTCTTGTGCATACCGCGCACGATCCCGCATTCATGCCGGAAGCGCCTATACGTTCCCTTTGTCACGCGTTCACCGCGCGCAGGATGCATACCAGCGCTTCCCTATCATCCATATATATACAATCATCTTATGTTTCTGATATTATAGAGAGTTTCTCCCCCGCTGTCAAGCACAATTGCATTCCGGCACCTGGTACATTTTACCTATTTTCCAGTCTTGCAGCCGCCATTCTGTGTATGGAATCGACTTCCGCCCGCTTCGCCAGACGCACCAGCGCGGATGCACCCAGTCGGTCGGCCCCGGCCTCCAAAAACGCCTGCGCCTGCTCCAGCGTGCGGATACCGCCGGATGCCTTTATTTTTACAGTGGTCAGTAACTGCCGAAAAAGCGCCACATCTTCCAGCGCGGCCCCTGCCACCGAAAAACCCGTGGAGGTTTTTAAATAATCCGCGCCGCCGAGGGTAACCACCTCGCACAGACGCTTTTTTTCCTCCTCTGTCAGCAGACATGTCTCTACAATCACCTTTAAAATCCGTCCGCCCGACGCCGATTTCAGCGACCGGATCTCACTGCGCAGCTGTTCCCAGCGCTTATCCTTCACCCACCCCTGGTGGATGACGATATCCAGCTCATCCGCGCCGTTTCTCACGGCGTCCTCCGCCTCAAACACCTTGACCCGCGTCGTCTCATATCCGTTCGGGAACCCGATTACGGTGCAAATTTTGATGGAATCACACACATGCTCTGCGGCCTGCGCCACATAAGCCGGTGGAATGCATACCGATGCGCAGTTAAACTTGAGGGCATCGTCGCACGCCTGTCGAATTTCACCCCACGTCGCCGTCGGCGTGAGCAGCGTATGGTCGCAGTGTGTCAGAACTGTCTTGAAGTCCATATGATCAGGTTTCCTTTCTTATTTGGGTCAGGTAATTATCTCTATGGATTGGTATTCTCATCGTCAGGCTCATCGTCAGGGTTTTCTTCCACCGTGGATATCGCTGCCGCCTCATCCGTTTGACCGGGCATATGGCGGCTGGGCAAAACACGGTTGACAATCAGCGCAACCACAACGCCCACCGCCGTCTCCACCATACGCAGAAGGGTGTGAAGATAGCGGTCTTCTCCATTGTAGTTGAGCAGCACAAGGCATACCGTCATACAGGCCACCACACAGGCCGCTTGAATGCCAAACAGGTTGCAAAGCCATATGCAGAGCAGAATACTCACGCCCAGTATGAGACCTGTTACCGGCAGGAGCGACGTCTGCGCGCCGACCAGCAGCACCAGTAGCCCGAGGGCACCGCCGAGCAGCGTTCCGACCAGACGATACAGGCCGAGCCGGATGCTCTCCTCCATGGAGCTCTGCATACAGATGGCCGCAGTGACGCAGGCGGTAAATGCGTCCACCGTCATAACATCATTTGCATACACTTGAAAGGGGATGCTGATAAAGTAACATGCCGCCACTGCAACCGCAGTTTTGACGCTGCGCATCCCCACCTTTGGGAGTGCTTTTTTCATGGGAATCAGAATGGCAGTCCCATTCCGCCCGTCAGCTGCTGCATACTGCTCGCCATATCGGTCTCCGCTGTGCGCAGGGCCTCATTCACCGCCGCCATAATCATGTCCTGCAGCATCTCCACATCCTCCGGGTCAACCGCTTCCGGGTTGATGGTGAGCTCCTTGAGTTCCCGCTTTCCGGTTACAACGGCCGTAATCATGCCGCCGCCTGCCTGGGCGCTGTACTCCTTTTCCTCCAACTCCGCCTGCATTTTCTGCATATCCTGCTGCATCTTCTGGGCCTGCTTGATCATATTCATATTCATGCCGCCCATGCCGCCAAAACCCTTTGCCATAACAAAAACTCCTATTCCTTAATAATAATATTGTCAAATTGCTGCCCAAAGGCCAGCAAATCATCTAACTTATCGTGCCCGGGGGCGGGTACATCTTCTTTTTGCGCCCGCACAGGGAGTACAGGCGCTTTTCCGACCGAGAAGTTGCAGCGGATATCCCTGCCCGTCATGGTATGGAGC
>JAJBUC010000140.1:0-12552 GCA_020860545.1 Oscillospiraceae bacterium
ACGCCGCAACATGTGCCCGCTAGAGCATCCAGCCCACGTTGCTGCTGCCGAAACTCCCTGCGCCGACCACGCCCATAATAACAGCCGCGCCGGAATTGTTGCAAAAGGCGAGCAGCCGCTCGGTCTCTGTGCGGGTACACATCTTGTTTTCATAGAGGGCAATGGCGGTTTTTGCCCCGACCGGATAGCCGCCGATAACCCCGAGCACCCCGGCGGACGCGCACGCGCCGCCGACACGGAAGAGCGGGCGCATCACCCCCTCCAGCGCCCGGCCGAGGTAGGCGGCAAGCCCCAGATCCACCAGAAGGGCGGAGAGGACAAAAAACGGAAAGAGTGAGGGTATAATCACATTTAGGCAGAGGCTCAGCCCATCCTTCACCGCCGCCATACATTCCTTGGGGAAGCCGATAAGACCCACCATGAAAGCCAGCAGCACCAGTCCCAGGCAGAAATCCCGCACTCCTTTTTTCCCGAGCAGTTTTGCCATGCGCTCACCTCCACCAGAAATATTTATGCATTTCTGATCGTTAACTTGCCTGTCCGTACGCTGTTCACAGATCGTTTTAAAAAAATTCACCGGTTTTTTCCTTCTTTGAAACATCTTCTTAACCACCAGCGGCTATACTGTACTCAGTGAGACAAACGAGCTACTGCCTGCTCAGAATGGCAGACCACAAATAACGCGCAGCAATGTGCTTTTTATACCTGCCGCCCCGAGGAGCCAAGCCGCAGACGACGGCTGACCGGCTGGCGGAAGCGGTGCATGTGAGCCCCGCCACGTGGGGTGAATCGTATACTCCGTCTGTCATACGCATGACAGACGGAGATTTTTCAGACAGAATGATTGCCTCTTGGCAAACGGATGCAAACATTATATGATAGGCGTGTCTATTGCAATCTTACATCAAAAGAACGGAGCCTCCTTATGGAATATCTGACTTTAGCAATCCCCACCTTATTCGGCTTGGAAGGGCTTGCCGCGGAGGAATTACGGCGCTTAAACCTCCACGGTGTCTTTCCGGAAAACGGGCGCATCCTCTGCCATGCCGAAGCGAAGGATATCCCGCGCCTTAACCTGAACTTGCGCACAGGAGAGCGCGTCCTGCTCGTGCTGGGCACCTTTCCCGCCGCCAGTTTCGACGAGCTGTTTGAGGGGACACGCGCGCTGCCGTGGGAGCGTTTTATCCCATCCAGCGGGGCGTTCCCCGTCAAGGGACATGCCCTCAATTCCGCCCTGCATGCGGTGCCCGCGTGTCAGTCCATCATAAAAAAGGCCGTCGCCTCCCGTCTGGGGGAACACTACGGTACAGAACACCTCCCTGAAGACGGCGCGATCCATCAGATTCAGTTTTCCATTATGAAGGACACCGCCACCCTCATGCTCGACACCTCCGGCGCGGGACTGCACAAACGCGGGTACCGCGCCGTGGGCGTGGAGGCCCCTCTGCGCGAGACCCTCGCCGCCGCCATGGTGCTCCTCTCCCGCTATCGTGGCAGGGATCCGTTTTGCGATCCCTTCTGCGGTTCCGGCACCATCCCTATCGAAGCGGCGCTGATCGCCAAAAACCGCGCCCCCGGCCTCGGCCGCTCTTTTGCCGCGCAGCGCTGGAGCTGGCTCTCCCCCGAAACATGGCTTGACGCGGCGGATGAGGCGATGGACAAGGAATTTGACGGCAAATATGAAATCTGGGGCGGCGACATAAACCCCAAGGCGGTAGAGATTGCCAAAAGCAACGCGGTCAAAGCGGATGTCGAGGACATGGTCTCTTTTTCGGTTGCGGACGCCGCCCACTTTACACGTGATACGCCGTACGGGCGGGTGGTCACAAATCCGCCGTACGGCGAGCGCATTATGGAAAAGGTCGAGGCGGAAGCGCTCTACCGCGTCTTTGGCGCGGCGACCACCGCCCTGCCGGACGGCTGGAAGCTCTTTATCCTCTCCTCCCACACCGAATTTGAGCGCACGTTTGGCAGGGAGGCCGGGAAAAAGCGCAAGCTCTATAATGGAATGATAAAATGCGATCTTTTTCAATATGGCGTATGATTGTCTGTGATTTAATTTCAGAAGAGAACGGAAGAAATAATGAGCCTGCAAGCGGAATCTGATCTTATTTTATACTCACCATTGATTTTTCCCTAAAAACGGATGAAAATAAGAAAAATTAAACTTGCGTAATCCGTCTGATACGTTTATCATAGTAGCATACTTAGCACTCAGCGTTGCAGAGTGCTAAATTCGTCAAACTAATTTTATAAGATATAAGGAGGCACCCGTTATGAAACTCAAACCCCTTGCGGACAGAGTCGTCCTGAAAATGGTAGAAGCCGAGGAGACCACCAAAAGCGGCATCATCCTCACAGGCGCTGCAAAGGAGAAGCCGGAAGTTGCCGAGGTCATTGAAGTGGGCCCCGGCGGCCTGGTGGACGGGAAAGAGGTCACCATGACCGTGAAAAAAGGCGACAAGGTCATCATGAGCAAGTATTCCGGCACCGAGGTCAAGGTGGACGGCGAAACCTATACCGTCATCCGTCAGGGCGATATTCTCGCCATCGTCGAATAATTTAGGAGGTAACGAAAATTATGGCTAAAATGATTTGCTACGGTGAAGAGGCGCGCCACGCGATGGAGCGGGGCGTCAATCAGCTCGCCGACACGGTGAAAATAACCATGGGCCCGAAGGGCCGCAATGTTGTGCTGGACAAAAAGTTCGGCTCCCCGCTCGTCACCAACGACGGCGTGACCATCGCCAAGGAGATTGAGCTGGAGGATCCGTATGAAAATATGGGTGCACAGATCGTCAAGGAGGTCGCAACGAAAACCAATGACGTCGCGGGCGACGGCACCACCACTGCAACCCTGCTCGCGCAGGCGATGATTCGCGAGGGGCTGCGCAATCTGGCCGCCGGTGCCAACCCGATGATCATGAAAAAGGGCATTGCGAAGGCGACAGAAGCCGCCATTGATGCCATTAAAAAGAACTCCAAGCCGGTCAACGGCACAAAGGACATCTCCCGCGTCGGGGCGATTTCCTCCGGCGACGAGCAGATCGGCATACTGATCGCCGAGGCGATGGAGAAGGTCGGACACGACGGTGTCATTACCGTTGAGGAATCCAAGACGGCGGAAACTTACAGCGATGTCGTCGAGGGCATGCAGTTTGACCGCGGCTATATCACCCCCTACATGGTAACCGACACGGAAAAGATGGAGGCAGTGCTTGACGACGCGCTGGTTCTGATTACCGACAAAAAGATCTCCTCCATTCAGGACCTACTCCCCATTTTGGAGCAGATTGTCCAGTCCGGCAAAAAGCTGCTGATCATCGCGGAGGATGTGGAGGGCGACGCGCTGTCCACACTGATTGTCAACCGCTTGCGCGGTACACTGAATGTCGTATGCGTCAAGGCCCCCGGCTTTGGCGACCGCCGCAAGGAGATGCTGGAGGATATCGCAATTCTCACCGGCGGCACCGTGGTCTCCTCCGACATGGGCTACGAGCTCAAGGAAGCCACCATGGATATGCTCGGCCGCGCCCGTCAGATCAAAGTCTCCAAGGAGAACACCATCATCGTCGACGGCGCAGGCGCGCAAAATGACATTAAGGCACGCGTCGGCCAGATCCGCAACCAGATCGAAAGCACCACCTCCGACTACGACAAGGAAAAGCTGCAGGAGCGCCTTGCCAAGATGGCGGGCGGCGTCGCCGTCATCTATGTCGGCGCGGCGACCGAGGCGGAGATGAAGGAGAAAAAACTGCGCATTGAGGACGCACTCAACGCCACCCGCGCCGCTGTGGAAGAGGGCATCGTGGCAGGCGGCGGCACGGCGTATGTCAACGCCATCGCCTCTGTGGATGCGCTGCTTTCCGGGCTGGAGGGCGACGAGCGCACCGGCGTACAAATTATTTCGCGCGCGCTCACCGAGCCGATGCGCCAGATTGCCGCGAATGCCGGTATTGACGGCTCTGTCGTGCTGGAGAACGTCAAGAACGCAAACAAGGCCGGTTATGGCTTTGATGCGCTGAAGGAAACTTACTGCGACATGATCTCCTCCGGCATCGTCGACCCCACCAAGGTGACCCGCTCCGCGCTCGAGAACGCCGCGTCGGTCTCCGCGCTGATGCTGACCACCGAGGCGCTGGTCGCCGATAAGCCCGCCCCCGCAGCACCGGCAGCACCTGCACCCGACATGGGCGGCATGGGCGGCATGTATTAATCCTCTCTTTCATCATTCGTATCACTTAACTGCCGAGGTTGTAGGCGATGTCTACAACCTCGGCGGTTTTGCTTGAATATAGTCCGCGAAATATGATATAGTAGCACAATGAAGCATAACTATGGATATGGGAGGCACCTGTCTTGTCGCAATATGAATCCGAAATCAATCGTCGGCGCACCTTTGCCATCATCTCTCACCCCGATGCGGGGAAAACCACTCTGACGGAAAAGTTCCTGCTCTACGGCGGGGCCATCGCCCAGGCAGGTGTGGTCAAGGGAAAAAAGAATACCCGCGCCGCCACATCCGACTGGATGGAAATCGAGAAGCAGCGGGGCATTTCCGTCACCTCTTCCGTGATGCAGTTTCAGTATGAAGGCTTCTGCATCAATATTCTGGACACACCGGGGCATCAGGATTTTTCAGAGGATACCTACCGCACACTGATGGCTGCGGATTCGGCGGTCATGGTCATTGACGCGGCAAAGGGCGTGGAGGCGCAGACGCGCAAGCTCTTTCAGGTCTGCGTCCTGCGCGACATCCCTATTTTCACCTTCATCAACAAGATGGATCGGGACGCGCGCGATCCCTTTGCGCTATGTGAAGAAATCGAAAAAGAACTGGGGATTGAGACCTATCCCGTCAACTGGCCCATCGGCTGCGGCAAGGAATTTCAGGGTGTCTACCACCGGGAAAAGCAGCAGATCATCCACTTTTCCGGAAACGGCGGCACCAAGGCTGCGACCGCCACCGCCATCTCGCCGGGCGACCCGAATCTGGACAGTCTTATTGGGGCCTCTCTGCACAGCAGGCTGGCGGACGAAATTGAGCTGCTCGACGGTGCCTCCTGCGCGTTTGACCTGGAGCGGGTGCGGCATGGAAAGCTCTCCCCCGTCTTCTTCGGCTCGGCACTCACAAACTTCGGCGTAGAGCCCTTTCTGGAGGATTTTCTACACATGACCACCCCGCCGCTGCCGCGCCATTCCTCCGAGGGACCGATCACATCGGACGACGCGCGTTTTTCCGCCTTTGTCTTTAAGATTCAGGCAAATATGAACAAGGCGCACCGCGACCGCATCGCATTTTTGCGTGTGGTCTCCAGCCGGTTCGACGCCGAGCGGGAGGTCTATCATGTACAGGGCGGCAAAAAGCTCCGCCTCTCCCGCCCGCAGCAGCTTATGGCGGCGGAGCGCGAGATCATCAGCGAGGCGTACGCGGGCGACATCATCGGCGTGTTCGACCCCGGCATCTTCGCCATCGGGGATACCGTCTGCACCCCCGGTGCAAAATTCACCTTCGACCCGATCCCGACCTTCGCCCCCGAACATTTTCGGCGGGTGCGCAGCGTCGATACGATGAAGCGCAAGCAGTTCCTCAAGGGCATGGAGCAAATCGCACAGGAGGGTGCCATCCAGATCTTCAAAACGCCGTACAGCGGCATGGAGGAGGTCATCGTCGGCGTGGTGGGCACGCTTCAGTTCGACGTGCTGGAATATCGACTGAAAAGCGAGTACAACGTCGACCTCTATATTGAGGGCCTACCCTATGAGTACCTGCGCCGCATCCGCACAGAGGACGGCGCGCCGGTGCGGGAGGACGACCTGATTCTCGGCTCCGACACACGGCTCGTTGAAGACTACAAGGGCAATCAGCTCCTGCTGTTCGGCTCCCAGTGGGCAATCAACTGGACGCAGGAGCGCAACCCAAAGCTGACTTTTTCCGCGTTTGAGGGTGGGAATGCATAAAGACCGGACCGGGGGCAGTTGCCTCCCGGTCCGGTTCGCTTATACAATGAAGTAAGTTGCGATGATCAAAATACTGATAGTCAAAAAGCAGATTACACCCGGTGTAGCGAAAAACAGCCGGTAGCGCCCGCCGTTCGGCAGGGGCCGCTCTGTCGGGGCAAAGCGGAGATTGCGGCAGGCGGCAATCAGATAAATGATCCCCCATATTACGACGATAATCATCAGCAGCGCCAGCCCGAACGCGGCGTAGTCTCCAAATTCGCTGAACGCCGGCACCAGCCACGTCCCCACCAGGTTGACCGCCGCGTGCAGCAGGATGGTGATGTGGATACCGCCCGTCCGCAGGGCGATATAGCCGAAGACCAGCCCCACCACAAAGGTATACAGCAGCTGGCTTGGATTGCCGTGGAACAGGGCAAACGCCAGCGCGGATATCAGCATGGCAAAGGCATCTCCATACGGACGTAGCCGCCGGAGGATATGCTTGCGAAACATGGTCTCCTCCACCAGCGGCGCGATGACACAGGCCAGAATCAGCCGCAGCGCCGCCGGATACTCCGTGATCCCTTCCACGGGGTTTTCAATCGGCGCGCCGCGCAGGTATCCGATCAGCGCAATGATCCCCACCGTAATCAGGTTGGCGAGGTACATCGTGCCGAGCACCAGAATAAACGCCCGAAACGTCTGCCCCACCCCCATCGGATGCACCGCCTGCCGCTGGATGGGCAGCGGCGTCCGCCTGATGGTAATGCAAAAGAGCCAAAACCCCACCCCATAGACGGAGATGACCGACAAAAACCAGAGGTATACCGGGTGATACGCGTTCTCCGGGCTGAGGCTGTTTGCGATAGCGATACCCACCATCTGTACAGCCATGGAGGAGAGCAGATGAAACAGCAACGCCCACCCCACCCAGTAAAACGGCCCGTGTCCGGCTCGGCGGGGCACCTGCCCCGCACACACAGTATGATTCAAAGACATTCCTCCCCGCTTGCGCCGCTTCCTTTTTCTATGCGCCCGACAGACCGGATATACCCGCGGGTGCCGCGCTCTCCTGCGTCTCCTCCCGCATATCGGTACTGACGAATGTCATCAGCGTCTCTTTATCCGGCGTTTCCAGCCCTGCAATGCGGTCGGCCTGACGGGCCACCGCGTGCTCAAAGAGGTTGCGCACCTCGCGGGCATTTCCAAAATTCTCATCCCGGTGATCATAACGCGTCTTGAGTTGTTCTTTGACGCAGTCCTCCGCCTCAGGCGCAAGGATGTATCCGTTTTTGTCACACATGGAGCAAAATATTTCATACATTTGCTCCGCCGTGTAATCGTCAAAGTAGAAATATTTATTAAAGCGGCTCTCCAGCCCGGGGTTGGAATGCACAAAATCATCCATGAGGGCGGTGTACCCCGCAACAATGACGATGAAATCATCCCGGTGGTCCTCCATCGCCTTGAGCAGCACCTCAATGGCCTCTCTTCCAAAGTCGTTGGGGGAATCCACATTGGTCAGGGCATACGCCTCGTCAATAAAGAGCACCCCGCCGAGCGCTTTGCCCACCGCTTCGCTCGTCTTGATGGCGGTCTGTCCGACAAATCCCGCCACCAGTCCGGAGCGGTCGACCTCCACCAGCTGCCCCTTGGAGAGCACCCCTATAGCGTGGTAGATTTTCGCCAGCAACCGGGCGACCGTCGTCTTGCCCGTACCTGGATTACCCATGAACACCAGATGCAGGGACATTGGCGGAACAGGCAGTGCGTGCTCCTGCCGCAACTTGCGCACCCGCACGAGATTGATGAGGCTCTTGACATCCGCCTTCACCTTCTCCAACCCACACAGGTCATCAAGCTCTGCGAGCAGCTCCTCCACGCTCTGCTCCGGCTCGGGGGTCACCGCCTCCTGCTCGGTCTGCGGCATGGGTTTGGAGACGAATTCCTCCGCCTTGAGCGGCATTTTATCCGGCACAATCCCGTCCGCACCGCACAGCGCGCCCAGCGCATCCGCACATGCGTTGACAAACCCCGCCTCCTGCTCGCTGACGACATCGTCCACCGCGGCAAACAGCAGGAGCATCAGCACCATCAGGTCGATAAAATCCCTGGACAGGGAGCCGCCTGTCTCGCGGTCATTTTGGCGCATGCGCCGAAAAAAAGCGGGCGGCTGAAAGCCCGGGTAGTCGGTGACGGCGGTGGAAAGCTCCCAATACAGAACGGACGGGACCGCGCCGCCTTTGGTGTAGATCGCGTTATAATACTCCACATGCCGCGGCGTGATCGCCTGTCCGTCCTGCGCCCAGAGCCCCAGCGCGCATGTGCGCATAAAGGGGTCGACCTCCTGCTTCAGCTGCGCGCGCAGTGTCCCGTCTGCAATTTGCCCGCGGAATGCGGATATCCCATCACTGTACTGCCTGTGCACTTCAGACGCGGAAATAGAGCCCTTCACCCGTCAACGCCCCTTTATCATCACTCTCTTATAGGTTTTCCCATTGTATCATAAAAAAATGCCGATTGATACCATATTCGCAGTATTTCTCATGTAAATGGGGGGCTGACGCAAATGCGCCAGCCCCCATTTTTTAATCCTGTGCATAGGCGAACGTGGTCCAGATTTCTTCGCCATCCTCGTTTAAATCATAATCATGCGTATGGGAGGCCTCCATAATCTCGTAATAGGCCCAGTGCGCTGGGGTGAGGTCGGTGTAGGTATGCAGCCCTTCCGGCTCATTTTGGGCGACCAGTGCCCGGTCCAAAACGTGATTTACAAGGGTAGCCGTCTCGCCTCTGGCGATGTTCTGGTCGGGCCGGAAGGTGCCGTCGGGATAGCCGCCGACCCAGCCTTTTGCGGCAGCGCTGTTGATATATGCCACCGCCCAATGGGTATCGGGTACATCGTCAAAAACGTTGCTGTCCGTGGGCACCAACTCGCTAAACCGCGAGGCAATGGCGGCAAACTCCGCCCGGGAGATGGGGTTGTCGCCCCGGAAGGTCCCGTCCGCATACCCAAGCAAGATATTATGGGCCGCGAGATAAGAGACCTCGTGATTATACCATGCGGATGCGTCCACATCTACGAAAGCCGAGGTATACGTGGCTGCCGTCTTGCCAGTGTCCACAATCAGGCGGTAGAAGATCGCAGCCGCCTCCGCGCGCGTCAAATCCGCGTCTGGCCGGACGCTGTCATCCGGATAACCCTGTATATACCAGATGTGGTCTGTGGTGAGACTGGGTGCCAGCGGTACCCCGGAGTCTGTAATCGCTTCCGTTGGCGTTTCACTGGTGCCGGTACCGCCGCTGCTTCCACCGCTGCTTCCGCCGCTGGAAACCACGCGCCACCGGGCGTAAAGCGTCACGTCGGCATCGGCCATGGTAAACTGGTCGCCGGAACTCAGGACGGTTCCCCCGTCTGCGGACACAGACCAGCCGGAGAAACGGTATCCGCTTTTGGCCATGCTGCCCGTGTTACCCAAAACCGTAACCATGTCACCGTCGGCATATTGTCCGGAATCCACGGGAGGACTACCGCTGCTGTGTCCGTTGCCGTCATAGGTCACTGTGTAGTAGGAGACGCCGGGGGATGGGGCTTCTTCCTCTTCCTCCTCCGCCTCTTCCTCCTCCGCCCACTGGGCATATAAAATCACATTGCTTTCCATGGTGATGGTATCACCGGCCAGATAGGCGGCCCCGCCGCCGTCCGGGTCGGTATTCCACGACACGAACCGGAACCCGCTTTTGGTGATGCCTGTACCGCCGTCGTTTGTGCTGTTATAAGCCAGCACTGCGGCAGACGCGCCCGGATGATAGTCCGTGGCGTCCAGCACGGTGCCATTGCCGCCGTTTGCATCATAGGTGACGGCGTACAGGGCGCTGTTAATATCATAATTGTTGAGGGGGTGAGCCAGAATGGAGGCGCTCGATGTGGCAATATTCGGAAAGCGGGCCGCCGCGTCCTGCGGTACTGCATACCAGGCGCTGGCGTGGTTGCCGGTGAACAGGACAGCCGCGCCAAGCTCCAGATTGGAGTAGTCCATATGCTCCTGCGTATAAATGCCGCCGCCGTCACCCATAGGCGCGTCGTTGTCGTCGACGGTGCCCCCTGTCATCGTGAGCTTTGCATTGATCGTACCACTGCCATAGCACACGTAAATACCGCCGCCGCTGCCCGTAGCAGCCGTGTTTGCGCTGACCGCGCCGCCGTCTATGGTCAGGCTGCCGTCACCGGCAACATAAGCTCCGCCGCCGTTGCCGCCTGCCTCATTTCCGCTGACCGCGCCGTCCGTCATGGTGGCCACGCCATAAGAGATCACGGCATTAAACTGTATGGTACCCCCAACCCACAGGCCGCCTGCATCCTGGGTTGCGGCGTTGCCGCTGATGGTCCCCCCGTCTATATGCAGCGTGCCGTAAAGCACATATACGCCGCCGCCTGTATCTGCGGTGTTTTCTTTGATTGCGCCGTCACTCAAATTGAGCACCCCTGTGGAAGATGTGCCGTAAATGGAGACATAGGCACCGCCGCCATACAGCGCCGCATGGTTGTCTTTGATTTCACCGCCGGTCATGTTAAAATTAGCTACGTTACCATAGCCACTGCCGCAAACATAGATCCCACCGCCGGACTGCGCTTCGTTGCCGCAAATTTCGCTGTCGCCCTGCAGGTTAAAGGTACCGTAGCCGACGCTAACGCCGCCACCCCCTGCTGCTGCCGTGTTATTGCTGATTTCGCCGCCGGTCATCTCGAACACGCCGTAAGCGAATTTGGCGACCACCGCGACGCCGCTGCCCCCGCCGGCAAGGGCTTCGTTGCCGGTAATTTCACCGGCACTCATGCGGAAGGTGGCGATATTGGAATACACACCTGCACCGGTATAATTCCCGGTGCCTGTGGAGTAATTGCCTGTAATTTCGCCGCCCTGCATATAAAACGCACCGTTTTGACCGGAGCTGGTTGCATACACACCGCCGCCCAAGTTTGCCGTATTGCCGCTGATGGTACCCCCATACAAATAAAAATTGTGGTAAGTATAAACGGCCGAAAAATATACGCCGCCGCCGGTCTTTGCGCTGCAATTTAAAATCCTGGCCCCGTCATACATCTCAACCAATCCGCCTGCCGTGATGCCGCCGCCGGTGGTCGCCGTGCAGTTCTGGATCAGCGTGCCGTCATTCATGGTAAACCCATAATCGACGCTGAGCGGCACGGCGTGATGCACGCCGCCGCCTGAAACAGCGGAACAGTTTTCGATGGTCGCACCATCGGTCATGGTAAATTTACCGTAGTTATACACGCCGCCGCCGAAACTGGTAAGGGACCCGTACCCCTCAATGGAATCCCTGCAGGAATTGCCTCGTAACGTGCCGCCGTTCATGGTGAAAACACCGTCGTTATTATAGACGCCGCCGCCGTAGTTATAGCACATCGTCGTCGTGCCATCTCCGGCGGTCAGGTCAATATTTGCCTCGCCGTCGCACTTGTTGCCCGCAATCAGCGCCGCACTTTCCATCGTAAAGGTACCGCTATTGTAGACACCGCCGCCCTGGCTCACACTGTTGTTTGCCAAAAGGCCGCTGGTGGTGGCCCCATTTTCTAATACGTTGTCGCTGATTTCACCGCACACCATGGTGAAGGTACCCGTATTGTACACGCCACCGCCACAATTTTGAGACCGGTAGTTTATGGATGTGGTAATGACCACGTTGCCGCTGATTTTGCCGTTGTTCATGGTAAAGACACCCGTGTTGTATACGCCGCCGCCATAGGCATACGCCTGACGGAGCTCCAAATATGCCTTGTTATTGCTGATTTCGCCGCCGTTCATGGTAAACGTACCCGAACTATATACGCCGCCCCCGCTGGGGGTGGCCCCGTTTGCCTCATTGCCGAAGATGCTTCCCCCATTCATCGTGAAGGTGTTGTAGTTATACACCGCGCCGCCGTTACCGTTGCGGTAACACTTTTGAATCGTTGCGCCGTCTTCCATCGTAAGGGAAGCGCCGGAAACCGAATTTACCGTGATCCCACCACCCACACCGGAGCCGTCGAGCGTGATGCTCTTGAGTGTCAGCGAACCGTTGACCGCAAAATGCCTGATATTCGTGCCCGTCTGGGTGAGCGTAACCGGTGCCTCGGGGTTCTCTGATGTGAGCGTAATTTTCCTATTCGCAGCAATGGTTATCTGGGCGGTGACCACAGCGTCCTCTGCTATGGTGATGATGTAGTCTGTATTTGCCAATGTACATGCAGTGACCGCCTCCGATAGGGTGGTGTAACTGCCGACCACAGTGCCATCGCCTCTTGTTACAACGTAAGGGTCTGTGGAGTAGGTGGAAATCGACGCCGCAGTTACCGAATGATCGGCAGGATACGCTGACTCCTCAGGCAAAACAGCCGCGTCGCCCGTGGCGGGTTCGCTTTCCAATATTTCGTCGGTATCCACCGTGGATGTCTCACCATCATCTGTAAGGTCGCTGCTGCTCTCTTCCCTGTCCTCCGCCACGTCTGCAGGAGCTTCCGTGTGCTCTGCCGGGGCTTCGCTTTCATCCGCAAGGACTTCGTCTTCGCTGCCCGTAGCCTCCGCCACACTCTGCACAGCCTCCTGT
>JAJBUC010000140.1:12562-12939 GCA_020860545.1 Oscillospiraceae bacterium
ACAAACGTCATATTGGAAAAGGTCAAGAGCATCGCGGCCGCCAACACTACAGACAAGAATTTTGTATTCATTTTTGAGTCCTTTCTACAAAGGTGCAAAAGGTCACAAATTAAAACACTTCAGCAAAATTTCTTTTATAATGTGATAGTATCATATTCGGATAAGATATGTCAACTATGAATAACCCTAAAAGTGCCCGCCGGATTTCTCCGATGCGGACACTGTGACGTTGACATAATATGAAAAAATATTTCTTTTTCCCCTTTCCCGTTGACTGATTTGCGGGAAGCGTGTAGAATAGGAAAGTAAATCAAACCAGTATGATGAGTTTTCCAATGGCTACCAGAGGAGGACCAGGTTCCCGCGTCATTACCATC
>JAJBUC010000006.1 GCA_020860545.1 Oscillospiraceae bacterium
CTGCTGTTTTTTACATCTCTGTGTTCTATCGTCATACAGGCGGTTATCTAGACGTTTTCATATACACCCTACTCGGTTGCGAAAGGGGATACCTCCCTCTCCGGCCTCATCTCCGTCATGTGGGACAACCAGAAAAGCATGCTCAGCTACCACAGCGGCGTAAACAGCGCTCACCCATATGAATCCCGCTGGTATCAGTGGATTGTGGACGGGCGGCCCATCCTCTACTATCTTGACACCACATCCTTCCCGGGCAAGAAGGTTGCCTTCGCGGCATTTTCCAATCCGGTTATTTGCTGGGGCGGACTGCTCGCCGTGGTTACCACCGCCGTGCAGGGCTTCCGCCGCCGCTCGGCGACCGCGCTGCTGATTGTGATCGGCTATCTGTCACAGCTGGTTCCGTGGATGTTCATCAGCCGCACAACCTTTGCATACCATTACTTCCCCTCCATCCTCTTTTTGGTGCTGGCGCTGTGCTATATCTTCCACACCATGGCGGAGCAGAGCAAACTGCGCTGGAAGCCGATGGTTTACGGTATGACCGGTGCCGCAGCCGCCCTCTATGCGCTGTTCTACCCTGTGCTCGTGGGCATTGCAATTCCCACGGAGTACAGCACTGTTTTTCTCAAATGGCTCCCATCTTGGCCGGTTTAGGGGGGATATCAATGTATCTGACCGACTACCACTGTCATACGGAAGTCTCGCCGGACAGCCGGGCGCCGCTTGCTTCCATGGCGGAGGCCGCTATCCAAATGGGTCTCATGGAGCTGTGCATCACAGACCACTGCGACCTGATCGGCGGACACGGCAGGCCGCTGCGCGCCTATAGCTGGACACCTTCTCTCAGGCAGATGGAGAAAGCGCGCCGTGTGTACGGCAAAAAGCTTAAGCTGCAGCTCGGCATTGAGCTGGGCATGGGATATTTAAATGAGGCGCTCTGTACGGAAATTCTCTCGTGCCGCGCGCTGGATTTCGTCATCGGCTCCATCCACAACCTCAGCCCCGAACAGGGCGGGCTGGATTTTTACTATATCAAATACCACGATGAGGCAAGCTGCCATACGGTGCTTGCAGATTACTTCCAGTCCATGCAAAAACTGTGCGAAAGCGACGCCTATGACGTGCTGGGGCATATCATCTATCCGCTGCGGTACATGCCCTTCCCCATAGCTCTGGAACGGCACGAGCCGGTAATCCGCGCCATTCTGCAGCGGACTGCAGACCGAGGGAAGGGCATTGAAATCAATACCTACCGTGGCCGCACCATAGAGGAGTGGCGTCCCATTTTAAAGACCTTTGCCGCGTGTGGCGGGGAAATTGTGACGGTAGGCTCCGATGCCCACGCGCCGAACGGGCTGGGCGCGGGTGTGGCGGAGGCGTACCGCCTGCTGAAGGAGACCGGCTTTACCCATGTGGCGACGTATGAAAAACGCAAACCCCTTTTAAAACCAATCTAAGGAGAGGAAGCATCATGACGATTTCTGTTGGCTCCGACCACGGCGGCTATCCGCTCAAAGAGCGCATCAATGCGAAGCTGGAGGCATTGGGGCACAGCGTACTCGACTGCGGCTGCGACAGTATTGAAAGCTGCGATTACCCGCAGTTTGGTGCCGCCGCCGCGCGCGCGGTGGCGGACGGCCGGTGCGAACGCGGCATTGTCATCTGCACCACCGGCATAGGAATCTCCATCGCTGCAAATAAAATAAAGGGCATCCGCTGCGCCCTTTGTACCGATCCGCTGATGGCCGAGCTGACGCGGCGGCACAATGACGCGAATATGCTCGCACTCGGTGCCGGTATCGTGGGCATCAATCTGGCGGAGCGGATTGTGGAGGTGTTCCTTGCAACGGCATTCGAGGGCGGCCGCCATGCGCGCCGTGTGGATTTGATCTCCGCGCTTGAGGAATCGCCGCGCATCAGGGCGGAGACTGTCTGAGATTGTCTCTTTACCCGCGCCGTCTTCCGTGTTACAATAATGCTATTCCGCAAGGACATAGGATGCAAAGGAGGCGCGTATGATAAAACGACTGCTGAGCGCATTTTGCGCGGCGGCGCTGCTGTTTGGCATGGTTTATTTTGTCAGCGCGAGCGGGAGTGTCGGTGTAACGGTGTACCAAACCGCCCTGAATGACCTGCTCATCCCCCTGCAGGCATCTACCATGCCCGAATCAATCGGCGGCGTGATTTATGTGCCATACACCGTCTTTGACCGGAGTAGCAGCAGCGTGGACCTCGGCGTATATTATCAGGAAATCAAAATCACCTCAAATGCCTATACCTTCTCGCTCAACGCGCAAAATAATGAGAAGAGCATTACGTTTGATGTGAAGATGAACACCTGTAAAGACAAGCAGGGCAATGACCTGAGCATGCGCGGCGCGTCCCGCAACGGGAAGGCTTATGTCCCCGCAAAGGCGGTTTGTGAGTATTTCGGCCTGCAGTATGCGCTGCTGAACTCAGACTATGGTTATGTCGTGCGCATCACAAACGGGAAGGAAACCTACGACAACAGCACCTTCCTTGCGCAAGCCAGACCCTATATGCAGACACAGTATAATAGTTATACCGCCAGTCTCCCCTGGAATACAACGACCACAGCGGCCCCTGCGACAACGGCACCGTCTTCCGCGCCCGCGCAGGCATCCCAGCAGCCCACCGAGTCGGCACCCGTCCAGGAGGAGTCAGGTGAAAACGTCACCCTGGCGTTCCTGTTCGGTGACGGCACCGCACTGGAGGACATTCTGGGCACACTCCATAATGCGAATGCCTGTGCCCTCTTTCTCTTCCGGACGGATACACTGATGGAGTATGCGGATCAAATCCGCCGCGTCGCCGGGGCCGGACATATCGTCGGGCTGGCCGTGCCCGCGGGGGAAGCGGCAAACGCGGCGGAGGTGCTGCGCGAGGGGAATGAGACACTCGAAAAAATCGCCTGTCTGCGCGCCCACACGGCATACCTGTCCGGCGGCACCGGCAATCTGGACAGCGGCTGGTATCTTTGGACGGGCAATTTGAACGCAACGAATATAAATGCAAGCACTGGACTCGCGCTTTACCAGAATATCTGGCAGAGCATCCAACAGAAAAAGAGCGCCGTGTCCATTCTAATGAACGAGAATGCGCGCTCCGCCGACGCACTGGAGCGCCTGATGAATACGCTTGGCAGCAAGGAGTATCAGATCGTCATACCCGCGGAGACAGTGTGGTAAACGCGGGAGAAAGGGAGGTTTGTAACGGATGGATCCCATTGCATATGCGCGCGCGCTACGCGCGCGAACCGACGTGCATTTCAACTGCTGTCAGTCGGTTTTCATCCCCTTTTGTACGCGATACGGTGTCTCCGAGGCACAGGCGTTTGCCACGGGGAGATTTTTTGGTGCCGGGATGGGCTGCGGCGCGGTGTGCGGCGCGGTATCGGGCGCGCTGATGGTGCTGGGCCTGAGCGGCGGCACCCCGGCGGATGCCGCCGCGCTGCGGAAGTATTTTTTGGAGGAACACGGTACCCTCAACTGCGCCGAGCTGCTCTCAGCGGTGAGGGCGCGCGGATTAGACAGAGACTGCCACTGCAACGGACTGGTGGAAGAAGCTGCAGCTTACCTCGCGCAAGCCCTTCCGGCCATTGAAAGCGCCGCCGCCCGGTAAAGGGCGGCGGCATTTTTTTCTGTGCTTCTTGCGATGGGGGTTCCCCGTATCCGTTGCTGGCTTGTGCTACGGCGCAAGCTCCCGATACATGGCTGGCGCATCCGCTTTATTGGCATACTCCGTCACGACAAGCACCTCCACGCGGGTAATCCGCGCACCAAACTGCAGCGTCAAAATATCGCCCACATTCACGTTATAAGAGGCCTTAACGCTCTGCCCGTTCGCCGTAACACGGCCATGGTCGCACGCTTCATTTGCCACCGTCCGCCGTTTGATGAGGCGGGAAACCTTGAGCCATTTATCCAAACGCATGATCGTCCTCCTTTGATATAAAAAGGCTTCGGGATTACCCGAAGCCTTTTTACATTCCTATATGTTACGCACGTTTATTTGGAAACCGCGTCCTTGAGTGCCTTGCCCGGCTTAAAGACGGGAACCTTCGACGCGGGAATTTTGATGGTCTCCTTGGTCTTGGGATTGCGGCCAATGCGCTCAGCACGGCTCTTCACTTCAAACGCGCCGAAACCAACGAGCTGAACCTTGTCACCCTCGGTCAGGCAATCGGAGATTGCGTCTACCGTCGCGTTGATTGCCGCCTCGCTGTCCTTCTTGGAAAGGCCGGTCTTGTCTGCAACAGCAGCGATAAGTTCTGCTTTATTCATTTGATAAATTCCTCCTAGATGTGCGGCAGATAACTGCCGCTAAATTGTTTATACTTAAAGCGCAGACGAAACCGCGTACGCATTTAAGCCTTCTTGGCCTCTTCCCACAGCTTGTCCAGCGCAGAAAGAGAGAGGGACTGCATCGGCGTGCCCTGCCGGTCTGCCGCCTGCTCCACACGGGCAAAGCGGGCAATAAATTTGTCGGTGGCACGGCCCAGCGCTACCTCCGGGTCCTTGGCAAGGAAGCGCGAGACATTCACTGCAGAAAACAGCACATCACCCAGCTCTTCCTCGACATTGGAGCCTTCCTGCACCGCTCGGCGCAGCTCCGCCGTCTCTTCCTCCAGCTTGTTCAGCGCGCCGGAGGTATCCGGCCAATCAAAACCCGCGCGGCTCGCCTTTTTCTGCACCTTTTCCGCGCGCCAGAGCGCGGGCAGACTGCGTGCAACAGCCCTGAGGGTTTCGGTGTAGCTATTTTGCTGCTTCTCCTTTTGCTTGAGCATTTCCCAATTCTCCAGCACCTCGCCGGTACCTGAGACAGAGGTGTCGCCAAAAACATGCGGATGGCGGTAGATGAGCTTCCTGCAGATACCGTCGGCCACCTGATCGAGGGTAAAGCGCCCCGCCTCCTGCTCTATGCAGGCGTGGAACACAACCTGCAGCAGCACATCTCCCAGCTCCTCACAGAGATGGGCGGCGTCTTGCTCATCAATTGCCTCGACCACCTCATAGCTCTCCTCCAGAAAATTGCGGCGGAGGCTCTCGTGCGTCTGCTCCGCATCCCACGGGCAGCCGCCCGGCGCGCGAAGCAGGCGGACGATCTCTACAAGGTCGGAAACCCCGTACGTTTCCTTATACTGCAAATCTACCATATTTCAACGCCTCCTGCAAGGTATTTTTAAAAAAAAGTCAACGAATACGCAGAAATTTCGCAATTTTCTCTCCCTTTGGCATGAGTTCCATATCTTCACGGGACAAAATCCGCAGAAAAATGATCAAAATGAGGTAAACGACGAGGGCAACGATAATGGCACCGATGGTCGCGACGGCGTTTGTCATATAGCTCTCCGTGAAGGTCGTACCCGGTCGGATGCCCGCTGCAAAGTTCGCGAGCGACGCGGCCATGCCGTTGCCCGCCACCCAGTTGGATATCAGTCCGTGGGACGCCCATGCGGCTGCCGCCAAAATGATGGCGGCGATCGTAGGCTTTACCAGCGCCCTGAGGTAGGAGGGCGGATTGGGTACCAGCCGCTTGATGATGATAAAGTTCAGTATGGCAACCACGATAAAGCAGCACAGAGTGCCCACCGGCGCGCCGAAAATCAGAATTTCTGGGCGGCCAACCAGCGCAAGGTTGACGCAGATCTTCACGATGCCGCCCACCACAACGGTGAAGATGGGCAGGCGCACCACGCCGTTTGCCTGCAAAATCGAGGTGCAGATGAGCTGGAAGCAGACAAAGATGGACGCGAGGCCCAGAATGGAGAGCAGCGGCCCGCCGATGGAGGCTTCGGTCTGCCCCAGATAGATCAGCTCGATGATGGGCGTGCCGAGCACGAAGAGTCCCAGCCCTGCCGGGATAGCGATCATGGCTGCAAAGCGGAGGGCGGATTCGGAAATTTTCCGCGAACCGCCGAGATCTTTGCGCGCAAGGCATGCCGCGATGGCGGGCACGGCGCTCGCAGTCATCGGGGTGATGAGATTGAAGGGCAGGTTATAGATGCTCATGGACTTGCCGTAGATGCCGTACAGGCTGCGGGCGGTGTCAAGCGTGGGATTTATCTCCGCGTTGGGATCGGCAAGCGCAGCGGCGACATTTTGGTTTAAAAGGGTGGTGGCCTTCTCAAAGATATTATGCAGGCTGTCCGGCGCACCGTACAGGCCATCGAGCACGTTTTGGAAGACATTTTGCAGCTGGTTCATAACAAGATTGGTATCGATCAACGTAACGATGGACATTGTGCAGGAGCTCAGCGTAATCGGGATGGCCAGTGCGAGCAATCGTTTGAGGATCACTTTCCTTTCGGTCGGCACATCGGAAGAAACACGGTTCCGGTTGCGCCGCTTGATGCGCATGTGGTTCGTGGACAGAAAGGTGAGGGAGAGCACACTGCCTACCGACACGCCCGCAATTGCGCCGACGGCGGCAAGCCGCTCACCGAGGTCCTGCGGCTGGATCGCGAGCTGCAGGACAAAAAACGCCAGGCCCAGCCCGATGAATAGCTTGGAGAGCGCCTCAATAATCTGTGAGATGGTGGTGGGGTACATATTCATATGTCCCTGCGCAAAGCCGCGGAAGGCGGAGCAGCAGCAGGTGCAGAGCACCGCCGGAGAAAGCGCCAGCACGCAGTAAACCGCCTTTTCGTTGCCGATCAGGTACGTTGCAACGGGCTTGCAAAAGACCGACATGAAAATAAAGCTGATGATGCCCATCGTAAGAAAGGCGGCAAACGCAACCCGGAAAACCCGGTTGACCTGATTGTACCGCTCCAGCGCATTATTCTCCGAGACGGTTTTGGAAAGCGCCACCGGAAGACCGGCGATGGATATGGTCAGGAAGAAATTATAGATATTGTAAGCGCCGTTGAAGTCGCCGTACGCCGCATCCGTGAGGATAACACCGAGCGGAATTTTATAGAGCGCACCGATGATCTTGACAATGATGACGCCGACCGCCAACACAGCCGCGCTGCCCAGGAAGGTACTGTTTTTTTGCTGATTCTGACTGGACAATGAATAGCCTCCTTATACTAATCCGCTCCCATAGCTTACGGAGCCCGGCCAAACAGGAGCGGAATCGCGTACTGCGCAACTTCCCGCCTCACGCGCTCCAGATCAATTGTAAAAAAGGTACCGTCTTTGTATATGACCTTTCCACGCGCCATATTCATCGTGACGAGACTGCCGCGCGCGGCGTAGACCAAATTGGACACAATGTCATGGCAGGGGGTGAGGCTTGGCGCGGAAAAGTCGACCAAAATCAGGTCGGCGTCATAGCCGGGTGCGATCTGGCCGGTCTTGCGTCCGAGCGCGCGCGCACCGTCCGCGGTCGCCATGCGCAGCGCGTCGTATGCCGGGACGGCAAGGGGATCGCGTGCAACGCCATTGTGCAGGATGGCGGCGAGCTTAATTTCCTCGAACAGGTCGTGGCTGTTGTTGGAGGAGACGCCGTCGGTGCCGAGCGCAATATTGACCCCCGCCCTCTTCATGGCGGGAATGGGGGCGACGCCGCTGCCAAGCTTGAGGTTGGAGACGGGATTGTGAACACAGGAGATGCCCTTCTCCGCCATGATCGCCCAGTCGTCCGGCGTGGTATGGACGCAGTGCGCCGCGATGGCGCGCACGTCCCAGACGCCATAGTCGTTCAATATCCCGATGGGGGTCTTTCCACCGTGGCGGGCGACGCATTCGTCGTGCTCCGCACGGGTCTCGGAGACATGAACATGCATCCCCAGCCCGTGCGTCGCGGCGTACTCCGCCAGTGACGACCACAGGCCGGGCGCTGAAAAGGAGGTGTATTCCCCGTGGATACCGACGTCCACGAGAACCTGCCCGTCACCGTACCCGTGCCAGCGCTCCGCCAGCGCCCGCAACTCGACGCAGGCGGGATAGGTCGCAAAGTCAAAGTCGGAGGTAAACACCGTCGTTCCCCGCGCGAGGTTGAGATTGAGTCCCGCCGCAACGGTCTCCTCGGCAATCTCGTCGCAGAAGTAATACATGTCGGCGATGGTGGTGGTGCCGGAGGCGATCATCTCAGCGAGCCCGAGCGCGGTGCCCGCCCGCACAGCGCGCCCATCGAGCTTCGCCTCCACGGGGAAGATGTAGTTATTCAGCCAGTCCTGCAGGTCGTGCCCGTCGCCGTAGCCCCGCAGGAGGGACATAGGGACGTGGGTGTGCGCATTGACCAGTCCCGGCAGAAGCACCTGTCCCCTGCCGTCGATTTCATCCTCGAATACGCCGGTCGGTCGTTCTGTCCCGACGGATACAATCCTGTGCCCTTCCACCGTGACAAAGGCATGCGGCAGGATAGTCGCCGCGCCGTCCATCAGCACTGCAGTACAGTTATTAATTAAGGTAGCCATAGCGGCACCTCCCTTTCGTCAAAGCTTTTCCAGACAGGCGAGCACCAGGCGGGAAAACTTGTCCTTGCAGGCTTCCGCGGCATCAAGCACCTCCTGCTCGGTGAGGGGCTGGTCCAGGATGCCCGCCGCCATGTTGGAGCAGAGCGTCAGCCCGAGCACCTGCATGCCGCAGTGCGCTGCTACGATGACCTCCGGCGCGGTGGACATGCCCGCCACATCGCCGCCCGCGATACGGGCAAAGCGGATTTCAGCGGGCGTCTCATACTGTGGGCCGGGAAAATACATGTAGACCCCCTCCCGCAGCGGTATACCCAGCTCCGCCGCCGTCCGCCGCGCCAGATCGCGCAGGGCGGGGGTGTAAAGGCTGGACGAGTCGGGAAAGCGCACCCCGAATTCCGGCAGGTTTTCGCCGCGCAAGGGCGAATCGAGAAAAAGCTTGATATGGTCGGTGATGAGCATCAGGTCCCCCGCCTGCCATTGCGTGTTGATGGCACCCGCAGCATTCGTGACGATCAGGGTATCCGCCCCCAGCAGCCGCAGTACCCGCACGGCATAGGAGACCTCCTCATAGGAATACCCCTCGTAGTGGTGCATGCGCCCCTGCATCACCGCCACCGGCTGCCCGGCAAGGGTGCCAAAGACAAGCTGCCCCTTGTGCCCCGGCGCGGTGGACGCCCTGAAATGCGGGATTTCCGCATACGGGAGGATCACCGCGTGCTCCACCTCGTCGCCCATATATCCCAGGCCGGAGCCGAGCACCATGGCGACCTTTGGCGAAAAGTCGCCGATCTTTGCGCGTATATCATCCGCGCTCTCGCGGTACTGTGCATAGGTAAACTGCATGGTAATAAAACCCTCCTGTATCAAAGCAGTAATATGCGCCTTATTTTACACCCAAAAGCAGAAAATTGCAATTGCATTTTGCCTTATCTTCTTGCCGAGGGGGTTCCCCTCCCCCGCAGCGGAATATTTCTCCCCGCTCACGCGTAAGTTTTGAAGGAAAGACATGGTTGATGGGACACGTGCGGCGTCCCATCCAGAGTGAGAGGGGATTATCATGAAAGTAAAGAAACCGATGCGCATCTGGATTATCCGGCGCAAATACTGGGTTGCCGGGGGGTGTCTGCTTCTGGCTGCGGTCATGTTCTGGGTGGTCAACATCCCATCTGTCATAGGTGTCTCCGCAACGGAACGGCAGCTGCCCATCTACTGCGTACAGCGGGATGAAAAGGTGCTCTCCATCAGCTTTGACGCGGCGTGGGGCAACGAGGACACGCAGACGCTCATTGACATTTTGGGGAAGTACAACATTAAGGCAACCTTTTTCGTCGTCGGCAGCTGGGTGGAAAAGTATCCGGAATCGGTAAAAGCCCTGCACGATGCGGGGCACGAGATCATGAACCACTCCGATACGCACGCGCATATGACACAGCTGTCCAAGGATGAGATCATCGCCGACATCAACGCCTGCAATGAAAAGATCGAGGCGGTCACCGGCGTGTGCCCTACCCTGATCCGCCCGCCATATGGGGAGTATGACGACAACGTCATCTCCGCCGTCCGCTCCATCGGCATGGAGCCCATCCAGTGGGATGTCGACAGTCTGGACTGGAAGGAGCTTGCCGCCCCCGAGATCACCCAGCGCGTGACAAGCCAGGTGCAAAACGGCTCCATCGTCCTCTTCCACAACGCGGCCCTGCACACGCCGGAAGCCCTGCCGGGTATTATCGAGACGCTGATACAGGATGGCTATACTTTCGTCCCCATCTCTCAGCTCATTCTCGCGCAGCCCTACACCATCGACCATACGGGCCGGCAATTCCCCGACACGTCGCAGCCGCCCGCCACCAAGGAGACGGACACCCCCGCCGGGTACTTCTTCCCTCCCGCAGCGGCCTAAAAAAGCAACAAACTGACGCCCACGCGGGCGTCAGTTTGTTGCTGTTTCTTCAAATAGTGGGGAACACCGCAAGACTGCGCGCGAGAATCCCCTTCATGTGGGCGATCAGCACCCCATAGTTCGTGATGGGCACGCCCTGTTCCTGCGCGCAGGCAAAGCGCGCGCGCATCACGCGCTCCTGCAGCATACAGCCTCCGCAGTGGACGATGAGGGAATACCCACACAGGTCATCCGGAAACGCCCCGCCGCTGGAAAAGGAAAAGTCCGGTTTTTTGCCGGTGTACTGCTCGATCCAGCGCGGCAGCTTCACCGTGCCGATATCGTCACACTGGCGGTGGTGGGTACAGCCCTCGCTGATGAGCACCTTATCGCCGTCGGAGAGACGACTGAGGCCGTTTACCGCCTCGACAGACGGCCCCAGCACCCCCTTGTAGCGGGCGAAGAGGATGGAAAAGGAGGTGAGCGGTACCGCACGCGGCGTGATGGCGTCCACCTGCGCAAATGCCTGACTGTCGGTGATGACCATACGCGGCGGAGCGGCGAGGTGCCGGAGTGTCTGTGCAAGCCCGTTTTCCTTGGTGATAAACGCCTGCGCATCGGCATCCAGAATGTCGCGGATGACCTGCTGCTGCGGCAGAATCAGCCGCCCTTTCGGCGCGGCGCTGTCCACCGGCGTGACGAGCACCACCGCGTCGTCCGGCCCCAGAAGGTCGCCGACGATGGGCCGTGTCTTCGCGGCATCCGGGCGGAGCGCCGCGATACGCTCGCGCAGCTCGGTGATCCGGCTGCCCGTGCGCGCGCTGACGGCGATCTCATGTTCGCCCAGATCGGTGGGAGTGCTCAGGTCGGATTTATTCAGCACGGTCAGATAAGGGACGGCGCGGCTTTGAAAGCGCGCCTCCAGCTCCTGCTCCCACGCGTCTTTGCCCCGCGCGGCATCCACCACCAGCAGTGCGATATCCACTTTTTCCAGTGCGTTCAGCGCCCGGCGGACGCGCTGCCCACCCAGGTCGCTGTCGTCGTCCAGGCCCGGCGTATCCACAAAAACCACGGGCCCGAGGGGGAGTAGCTCCATCGCCTTGGAAACCGGGTCGGTCGTGGTGCCCGCAATATCGGATACAATTGCCACCTCCTGTCCGGTCAGCGCGTTAATGAGGCTGGATTTCCCCGCGTTGCGCCGCCCGAACAGGCCGATGTGCACGCGCTCGGCGCTCGGTGTGTCGTTCAGGCTCATATGATCTGCCTCCCCTTAAAAACGGAAATCACGCTGCCCGCCGCCTATGGCCGCAAGATTTTTCTCCACAATACCGCGCACTTTATCATTCGGAATGGCGGGAACCTGCGCAGCGATCAGCTTCTCCCCGAACGCTTTGGTGGCGGGCGAGGCGTAATCCTCCAGATACTCCTGCAGCGTCATCAGCGCGTTCGGCTGGCAGCAGTTTTGAATCTGCCCGCTTTTACACAGGCTCATAAAGCGGTCGCCGGTACGCCCCTCGCGGTAGCAGGCGGTGCAGAAGCTCGGGATATGCTCCATCTCCATCAGCCAGCGCACCACCTCGTCTAACGAGCGGTTGTCACTGATGTCGAACTGGGCGGAATTCTCCGCCTCCGGCTCGGGATTCACATACCCGCCCACGCTGGTGCAGCTTCCTCCGCTAAGCTGGGAAATTCCGAGGCGCAGCGCGCGCTCCCGGCAGGCCTTGCTCTCGCGCGTGGAGATGATCATGCCGGTGTATGGCACGGCGAGGCGGATGACGGCGACGAGGCGGGCAAAAATCTCGTCACTGATCCCGTTATCAAAGGTGCCGGGGTCGATGTCGTCCGCAGGACAGATGCGCGGCACGCTGATGGTATGCGGGCCGACGCCGAACGCCGCCTCCAGATGCTCTGCATGCATGAGAAGGCCAGCGAGCTCATAGCGGTAAAGCTCCAGCCCGAACAGTACGCCGAGCCCCACATCGTCAATCCCGCCCGTCATGGCGCGGTCCATCGCCTCGGTGTGGTACGCGTAGTCGTGCTTCGGGCCGCACGGGTGCAGCTGCGTATAGCTCTCCTTGTGATAGGTCTCCTGAAAGAGGATGTAGGTGCCGATACCGGCGTCCTTCAGGCGGGTATACTCCTCCACCGTCGTCGCCGCGATGTTGACGTTGACCCGCCGGATCGCGCCGTTTTTATGCTTGGTGCTGTAGATGGTGCCGATACTCTCAAGGATGTAGTCAAGCGGATTGTTGACGGGGTCCTCTCCCGCCTCAAGCGCAAGGCGCTTGTGCCCCATATCCTGCAGCGCAATGACCTCTGCGCGGATCTCGTCCTGCGTCAGCTTTTTGCGTGTGATATGCTTGTTTTGCGCGTGATAAGGGCAGTAGACACAGCTGTTGACGCAGTAGTTGCTCAGATAGAGCGGGGCGAAGAGGACGATGCGGTTGCCGTAAAAATCCCGCTTGATCTGCTCGGCCAGCCGGTAGATTTCCGCCTCTTTTTCCGGCAGGTCGCAATCCAGGAGCACTGCAGCTTCACGGTGGTTGAGTCCCCTGCGTTTGCGCGCCTTTTCCAGAATAGCATCCACCAGATCGGGGTTGCTTTTATTCGCCCATGCGTATTCCAGCGTGTCAAGAATCTCCTCGTGGTTAATAAATTC
>JAJBUC010000066.1 GCA_020860545.1 Oscillospiraceae bacterium
GCTCATAAATTTTCGAATGAGGTCATTCACATTAATATACTCAAAACTTACATCAGAAACTATATTTGAGCCGGTTAATGCAGACAAATCAGAGAAATATGCGCCTTACCGGGTGTCGTCGGATTCTCTTCGTTCCCGCCTTGAAACCAGGTAGTTCCAGAGGCCGACAACCCTGCCGACCAACAGGGCGGAGATTACAGTACCCTCGCGCACACCACCAAGCCCGCCGAGCAGCAGCAGGGAGAGGACAAGTGAGAGGGCAACACTGCCACAGTCCACGACATTTTTCATGGCGGAAAACTGTTTGCCCGTGCGCTCAGCAATGGCGAGCGCCAGTCCCTCCATCGGCATCGGCACGATCCTGGCCCCTGTATAGAGCGCTACGCCGATACCGACGACAACGGCGCTGATGACCGTCATGGCAAGGCTGCCCACATAAGTGGGAATGGTCAGGCTGCCCATCACCCAACGGACAAGCTCCAACAGATAACTAAACACAATGGAGAAGACGATCTGCAAAAGCTGCGCCGGACGGACTTTACGCAGGATGACAAACTGCGCTACGATATAGATGGCGTAGACGGTAATGACGCACCAGAACATGGACACGCCGCTGATGAGACTGATGGTATACGGCAGCGAGTTGACGGGAGAGAGCCCGAGGCCGGAGTTCATGGCCAGAGAGGTACCCGTTGCGAGCAGCAGTAGCCCCAGAATATAGACCGCAAAACGCTTGACGATTGATTTCTGATACATATAGCTCCCTCCAAATGCGCGTTTTAAGTATCGGGGAAAAGGACAGATTGGCGCTGCATGGCAGTAGCGCCAATCTGTCAAGAAAAACGGAAGATGGATCTTTTGCGTTTAGTCATCAGCTTTGCGATGCGTTTTTCCGAGATGGTCAACATGACAATCAAGCTCAGCGCCGCCAGTACGGCGAGCACGAGATAGGCCACGGTGTAGTTGACCTGCGCACCGACGATACCGACCACCGAAATGCCGAACGCGCCGATGATGGCCACGATGGGCTTGAGAACCTTGTAGGCCATGGGGAAGTCATAGCGCCCCCAAACCGTATTGGTAAGACTCACGAGGTAGTTGGACGCGCCACCTAGCATGAAGCCCAGGAAAAAGAGTGAAACATACATAACGGGAATGATGTTTGTAATATTGAGCAAAATGGCGATAATACCGATGATTAGGGTGATAATAGTTGCCTTTTTCGGGCCGACCTTGGCGTCGAGAATGCCACATAGGAAGCTGCCAAAGCAGGCGATGATGCCGGCTACAGCCAGCATGGGCACGGCGATCTCGCTTACAATGAGACCAGAGGCAGCCGCCGCAGCCTCTTCCGCAGAAGCAAACTGCCCGGTAGCCATCAGCTCACTGATTTTGGACTCCATAAAAGCAGAAATGCAGCGGGGAACATAGTTGGTCATGATCCCCAGGCTGAGCAGCTCCATGACCCCTAGGGAGAAGCCCATCTTCCAAACCAGTGGGGTTTTGAAGAGCCGTCCGGCCTTCCAAGGAGAGGTCTTCATGTAATCCATACCGGCGGCAAGCTTTCTTTTCTGTTCCTCGCTGTTGATGTTTCTGTCGTTGTCGGGGAAGGCGCCCGCCTGCTCGGGATAGTCACGAACCAGGACAAGAACGAGGACAAAGAGGATGGCTACGACAATCGCATAGAAGTAGTAGACATTTGCCAGCCCGCCAGAGTTGCCAAGCAACGCCGTAACGATGGGGGTGGTGAGAGAGGCTGAGAGGGGAAATCCGATGGTGACCCAGCCCATGGCCAGACCCTTTTTATTTGGGAACCAGTTGGAGATAACGTTCAGGTTTGCAATATATGCAAAACCCATACCGCCGATGCTGGCCACAGCCAGACAGATAAAGTAGATTGTGCTGTTACCTGCGTTGCCCCAGAAAATACATGCCACCGCAGTTACCCCCAGCGAGACGCCCCAAGATAGGCGCACGGAGGTTTTGGAGGACAGCGTCCCCCAGATGGCTGCACCGAATACCGAGAGAATGGAACAGATGGTGGAGAACATGCGAAGCATCTCCTCCGACCAGCCATGCTGCATGGAAAACTCGCCGATTACAGTATTCATGGAGTCGTTGATGATGGAGCTTTGTACCATGATGCACAGGAAGGAGAGAATGATAATGACCCAGCCCTTTGCACCAAAGTTACTGCTCATCTTGTTTACGCTGTGCGTACTCGTCTTTTCCATATGTCTTACCTCCTGTTTGTTCCAGCCAAACCAATATAGTTATACTGCGGGTATAGAAAATGGGGCATCGCCGTCGGGATAGGAGCTTTCCGCGAGTGCGCGCAAAAACGAGGACAGGGCGGGGATACTGCTGTTGATGTGAATGGATTCGTCCGAGATGGATGTAAAGAACAGTTCCTTTGTACACATTATAGCATGCAGAGTTTTGAAAATGGAAAGTCGCATTTCACACGATTGGAGATAACCACTTATTTATGGCAGAAAGACGAACAGCGCATGTCATAAGGTTTTCGACATGACGTTCCGATTCTTTTTGGAATTTGACTTTATGCCGTGCTCTGCCGTACTATTATCTTGACAAGAATACCTGTTATTTAAGCATCACATCAAAAGACTATATAAGAACAGGAGCTGATTGGAGATGTCAATTCCCTTTTACGCAAAAAGCGAGAAAAATCAGGGATATGTGAAGAATATGGATGTCATTGGTTACCATAATCTGAATGGCGTCATGGCATTTCAAATGGCGCTTTATAGGACGCCGGAAGGAAAATACTATATGTACTGCGGCTCCTTCAAAGGAGCCGGGTGGACCATACTGGACGTAACGGATCCCGCGAATCCCCGCTACGTCAAGTTTTTCACCTGCTGTGACACGGAGGAGTATAAAAAGCAGTCCACGCCCAAAATTCAGATTGCGGACGGACTGATGGTCGCGGCGCTGGGCGGCGGCATTCCCTTTTTACACGGCTGCAAGCTGGAGGATAAAAACCTCAGCGGACTGCAAATTTATGATCTGCGAGATGACCCGGAAAACCCCAGACTCCTGTCCACATGGGAGACCGGTGTGGAAGACGGTCTGGGTGTACACCGCTTCTGCTATTGCGGCGGGCGGTATGTCCACCTGTCAGCCGACTGTCCGGGCTATGTGGGCAATATCTACCGCATTCTGGATATCATCGATCCCACCAACCCTGTGGAGGTTGGGCGCTGGTGGATGCCCGAACAGTTTGCTGACGCTCTGGCGGATGGCACCTTCCCAACCGAGCACCAGGGGGAGAAGGACTGGCCGCAGCTGCACGGGCCCCCGTATGTTGTCGGGGACACCGCCTATCTCTCCTACTACACGGCGGGGCTTGTCATTCTGGACATCTCGAACATCACCCGCCCGAAGCGGATCGGCCAGCTTGCGTTCCAGCCCGCTTTCTCCGGCAAGCTTGCCGGCGCGCGCACACACACCTGCATGCCGCTGACCGGGCGCAATTTTTTGGTGGCCACCAACGAGGGGGAGCGGTTTGCCTACTTCACCAAGGAACGCATCGCCCAAAGCGACCACCCGGGCGCGCAGCCGATGAACAATCTGCACATGGTGGACATATCCAACCCCGCCGATCCCGTTCTGGTTGCGGAATTTCCCTACCCAGAGGTGCCCAAGGACTTCCCTTGGCCGAACTTCAACGACTGCGGCATTGGCTGTCAGGGGCCGTTCGGCCCGCATAACATCCACGAGCCGATGGGAAAGCCGTGGCTGGAGGACAATCCCAACCGCGTCTACTGCTGCTACTTCCACGCGGGCATGCGTGTATACGATGTCTCCGACCCCTACTATATCAAGGAGATCGCCTACTTCATCCCACCCAACCCGGAAAAAACGCTGTTTGACGTACCCATCCCGGGGCCGTTTCTCGCCACCACTGAGGACTGTGTGGTGGATGATCGGGGCTATATTTACTTCGATACCTTCCACGACGGCGTATATATTGTGCGGGTAAAGGAGGCCTGAGCGCCCCTCCTCCTGCAGTTCACGTCAACCGTTGCAACCTGTTCTCTGGTGTTCCTTTTGCATAAATATACTCCCCATGTCTCGCCTTGAAATGACAGAATTGCAAGGCGAGACATGGGGAGTATATCAATTTTCACCTGTGACAGACGCCCTCGCAGCTACAACAGCCACGGGTAGGTCAGATAGCGGTGAAGAGGAAACAGGGGTGTTGTGGCCTTGCCTTCCACCTGCTGCAGGAGTGTTTGCTGCACACAGGAGAACTCTATCGCGGAATAGGGAGTGAGCAACTGTCTGAGCTTCTCACTTCCCGCCAGAAACTCCTCCGCATCGGTGGTGGGGCCGGTGTTGGAGTTGTCGATCATATGCAGGCGGTCAAGCGGAATGTGGGAGACGCCGAGGATCTTTCCCAGTGTCTCATCAATGTGGGTAATATCACAGCTCCACGGGCGAAAGGCGTTGAGTACATAGAAGATCATACTCTGCGCGCCGGAAAGCTCCTGTTCAAATCCGCCGCCCCTGCGCGCGCCAATTTAGACACCGCCGACGTCGAGCACGGTAAAGACCTGCGCGTCGCGCAGCAGGGGGCGCACGCCGCCCACGACGGTCGGCGCGTCCATAAACTGCTGCTGATAGTGGACATGGATGCCCTGCGCACGCAGTGTCTCCTCCACGTCACGGGAGCGGAAGAGTGGCTTTGTCATGTCCATATCAAAAAAGTGAACCTCCCGCTCCACCAGCGCGTGGAGGGCGGCGGCGAAATTGAGCGCGACCTCACTTTTCCCGCTGCCCGCCTCGCCGAGGAAGGCAAAGTTCGTGCAGTCTCCGATTTGCAGGCGAATGTCCAGCACTTATATCTCCACCTTATGATAGGTCTTGGCGGTCTCCTCCCCGCGCAGGACGCGCAGAGCGCCTTCGGCGAGTGATTGCATCTCGTTTTCCCCGGGGTAGACGACAACCGGGCACAAAAAGCTGAGCCGCGCCGCCAGCATGCTGGTAAACATGGTGGAGTAGGCGATGCCGCCAGTGAGCACAATGGCCTCCACGTCGCCGTTGACCACGGGAAATTCACGGGCGATGTTGCGCGCGACATTCATAGCCATCGCCTCATAGACCATCCTGGCCTTCTCGTCCCCGTTCGCGATGCGCTGTTCCACCTCGCGGGAGTCGTTGGTGTGCAGGTGGGCGGTCAGGCCGCCCTCGCTCTTGAGCTTTTTGAGCACCGTGGTTTCGTCCCAGCCCTCGCGGAAAATTTTACGCACAAAGGGTGCCATGGGAAGCGCACCGGCGCGCTCGGGGGTAAAGCTGCCGTCCTCGTCGTTGATGATATCGATAATTCGCCCCTTGTAATGCAGGCTCACACTGATGCCGCCGCCCAGATGGCATACCACCACCGAGCTCTCGTCATACCGCTTGCTGCGCTCCTCTGCGTAGCGAATGGCGGTCGCGCGCATATTGAGGTTGTGCCCGTGCCCGACCCGCTCGATACCCACCCATCCGGTCAGCTTGTGCATTTCGGGCATTTCATCCACCGCGACCGCGTCGTAGATATAGGCCGGAATACCGAGCGGCTTTGCAATCGCGTAGGCAATGAGTCCGCCCAGATTGGAGGCGTGTTGGAGCACGGGGGCATAGCGCAACTGCCAGACCATGTCCTCGTTGACCTCGTACGCGCCCGCCGACACAGGCGGCAAAATGCCACCCCTGCCCACCACGCAGGAGAAGTCCTCCATCCGATAGCCCTTCTCCGCCAGAGTCTCGAGCACCAGTGCGCGGCGGAAGTCATACTGGTCGGAGACGCTCCGATAAGCCTTGAGCGCCTGCGTCGAGTGGGGAATGCTGATTAAAAATGCCTGCTCCTCCTCGTCATAGACCGCAATCTTGGTCGAGGTAGAACCAGGATTGATTACCAGAAGCCGTTCCATCAAAATCACCCTTCCTATGCCGATGCGGTTCGGTGTGTGCCTGTCAGGCGCGCGCCGCCTCTCCGATGGCAATCCCCCTGGCAAATGCCTCTTTATTGAGGGGAATAAGCGCCTGCTTCTTCCCCAGCTTCTGCAAAATGGTCTGCTCCACGAGATCTGCGCCCAGCACCTCCGTATAGCCGATGTACACGCCCAGCATAATGACATTGAGCACCTTGGCGTTGCCCATCTCCAGCGCCAGCTCGGTCACGGGTGCCGCGACCACGTGGAGGTCATCGCGGGCGATCTGCTCCTTGACGACCGATGAATTGATAAACAGATTGCCGCCCGGTCGCAGCAGCGGCAAAAACCTTTGCAGGGACGGGCCGTTCATGACAATCAGGTCGTCCATCCGGTCCCCCACCGGCGCGCCGATGTCGTCGTCGGATATGACGACATAGCAGTTGGCCGTGCCGCCGCGCTGCTCCGCCCCGTAAGAGGGGAAGAAGGTGATCTTCTTATCGCTGTTGTCACAGGCGGCATAGGAAATGAGCTTTCCCAGCATCATAACGCCCTGTCCGCCGAAGCCTGCAACCAGTAAGTTTGTTTCCATCGCGCGTCTCCCCCTATCCTCTATCCCGGATGACGCCGAGCGGATACTCGGTGAACATTTTTTCTTCCAGGAAATCAAGCGCCTTGAGTTCGCTCATGCCCCAATTCGTGGGGCAGCTGGTGATGACCTCTACCATACTGAAGCCCTTGCCCTCCATCTGATACTGAAACGCCTTTCGGATGGCCGTTTTGGTCCTGAGGGTATTTTGCGGCGTGTTGCAGCTGGTGCGCTCCAGATAGTGCGGCGCAGTCAGCTGGTCGAGAATCTCACACATATGCATGGGGTAGCCGTGTTCCTCCGCAATGCGCCCATTGGGTGTGGTGGAGGATTTCATACCCAGCAACGTGGTAGGTGCGAGCTGTCCGCCCGTCATACCGTAGATGCCGTTATTGATGAAGATGACGGTAAAATTCTCACCCCGGTTGGCCGCCGACATGCTCTCCCCAAGGCCGATGGAGGCAAAATCGCCGTCCCCCTGATAGGTGTAGACAAGGCTCTCCGGCGCGGCGCGCTTGAGACCGGATGCCACAGCGCAGGCGCGACCGTGCGGCGCGGTAGTGTTATCGTAGCTCATATACTCCATATGCAGCCCACAGCACCCGATGCCCAGCACGCCCACCGCCCGGTCGAGCAGATTCAACTCCTCAAGCACCTCGCCGATGAGCTTGATGACCGTGGAGTGCATACAGCCGGGGCAAAAACCGGATATCACATCAGGGCGAATCCCGGCGGTTCGTGTATAAATTTTTTCCATGGAACGCTCTCCTTATCCCAGTCGTTTTTCCAGCGCCGCCCGCACCTGCTGCTTCCGGATGAGATTGCCCCCAGAGGCAAGGCAGGTGTCCACCGGGCAGCGCCCCTGCACCGCCAGCTCCACGTCCTGTAGCATCTGCGCGGGGATGGACATCTCCACGGTCAGAAGCCGCTTTACCCTGCCGTAGTCCAGTGCCGCAATTGTCTCGTAGGGGAACGGATGCAGCGTTCTTGGTCGAATCATACCGACCTTTTTCCCCTGCGCGCGCAGATCCTCCACCACCGATCTGGATACCCGCGCCGAGATGCCGTAGGCCACGACTACCAGCTGCGCGTCATCAAGATAACAGGTCTCTACCTGCACGTCGTTTTTCTGCCAGGAGGCATAGAGGGCGGCAGCCTCCTCGTTTTGATGTTGGAGGACGGCGGTAGACCAGTTGCCCGGCTGAATCCAGCCACGGTTGTTATAGTCGAGCTTGTGCCCGACTGCCGCCCAGCTGCGCTTGCTCTCCCGAATGGCAGCAAGCTCCACGTCGCTCTTCAGCTCGGGCAGCTGCACCGGCTCCATCATGGTGCCAATCACGCCGTCGCACAGTATGAGCACAGGGTTGCGGTCGCGGTCGGCGCAGTCGAAAGCCAGCCAGGTCATATCCACTGCCTCCTGCACCGTGGCCGGGGCAAAGACCATCATCTGGAACCCGCCGTTGCCGGAGGCTTTGGTAGCCTGTAAGTAGTCCATCTGCGCAGGCTGGATGGAGCCTACTCCCGGCCCTCCACGGGAGACATTGACATAGACCATCGGGATGCGCGCCGACGCGCAGTAAGAGATCCCCTCGCTCTTGAGCGAAATGCCAGGGCTGGAGGAGGAGGTCATGCTGCGAACGCCCGCAGAGGCCGCGCCGTAGACCATATTGACCGATGCCAACTCGCTCTCTCCCTGGATAAAGGTGCCGCCCACCTCAGGCATACGGCGCGAAAAATACTCTGGAATCTCATTTTGCGGGGTAATGGGATAGCCTGCGAAAAAGCGGCACCCGGCGCGCACCGCCGTCTCCGCAATGGCCTCACAGCCCTTCATAAAGATACGTTCCATCTGCTCCCACCCCCATTATTTGTACACTTCAATCGCCGCGTCCGGACAGATGACGGCGCACATCTTGCAGCCGATACACGCATCGTTGACGGGCACCACATACTCATACCCCCTGCTGTTGACGGTGTGCCCCACCGCCAGCACGTTCTTTGGACAAAATTTGACACAGTAGCCGCACGATTTGCAGCTCTCACTGCGAATTTCTACCTTTGGCATCACGATCCCTCGCTTTCCGGTTTGTCTGTAGCCCGCAGTGCTATATCTCAATAGCCTACGGCATTACGCACCTGCCACGGCGCTTGAGAGCACAATGGACAAGTATTTTTCCTCCGCGCTGGAACTGCGCGAGGTGAGAATGATGGGGACCTGCGCCCCGACAATAAAGCCCGCCATCTTGCCGCGCGCGATGACTGTGACGCTTTTGCCCAAGACGTTGCCCACATGGATATTAGGCACAACGAGCACATCCGCGTCCCCCGCCACGGGGCTGTCGTACCCCTTGATGCGCGCCGCCTCGGCGTCCATGGCAATATCCAGCGAAATGGGACCTGCCACCGTGCAGCCGGTAATCTCCCCGCGCCGATACATCTGGAAGAGCATGTCGGCCTCCACTGTCTCGGGCATCTTGGGGTTCACCTTCTCCACCGCCGTCAGAATTCCAACCTTGGGGTTTTCATACCCCAGCCTGTGCAGCACCTCCACCGTGTTCTCCAAAATCCCCCGCTTCTGCTCCATGGTGGGATAGGTTACCATCCCGCCGTCCACTGCCAGAAACAGCTTGTGGTAGTGCGGTGCTTCAAAGATGGTAAAGTGGCTCATGAGCCTGCCCGTTCCAATTCCCGTCTGCCTGTTCACCACAGGGCGTAGCATCTGGGCGGTCTCCAGCCGACCCTTCATCAGAAAGTCGCCCTTCCCCTCGCGGATCAGACTGACCGCTCTGGCGGCAGCTCCCTCCGGCTCCGGTTCGTTGTAGAGGTCGCAGTCCGGGACGCGTACGCCCATCTCCGCCAGAATCTCCTGTATACGCGCCTTGTCGCCCACCAGTACGGGGCTCACAATACCGTCCCTGACCGCAGCAAAGACCGCCTCAAGCGTGTGCGTGTCGGCCGCCGCCGCGACCACCACCCGCTTGCGCTCCGATCTGCGCTTCACCATCTGTATCATCTCATCAAAGCTTTGCATGACCACGCTATCCCCACCTCATATCCGGTTATATTGCCCATGCGGGCAGATGCTTCTTGCCGCCACTCTCAGCGCAGAGTTTGAAAGCCGCGGTACATGGTATAATTATCCGATGTAACGTTGTCTGCCAGGAAAATGCCGCTTATGTTGTGATACGATTTGAGATAAGGGAAGGCGTCCCGCTGTGCCCACGCAGGTTTGGGGATGTCCTTGCCGTCCACCACGCAGCACTGGTACCACTGATCCGGCCCCTCAAACCACAGCTCTACCACCCGGTGGAACATGAAGTCGTTGACCTCGCGGTAAATTCGGCTGGTGAGGATGCGGCGTATCTCGCCGCGTGTTTGGAAGGCGGGGAGCACCTGCCCGAGCAACCACGCGTCGCCCTCCTCCTCCGAGACCCCCTCGGGATAGCTGACCATAAACTGCCAGCGGTAGTTCGGCCCCTGCTCTATCGTACGCCCTTTGCCCTTCTGATCAACCTCCCAGGAGACCGGGACACACGCGAAGATGAAGCGCGTCACCCCGTCCTCCGTGCCATCGCGCCCGGTGGAGCGCGCGTCGTCGCCGCAGAAGTCTGCTCCGTCCAACGCGCGCTCCGGCAGGTTCCCCTGCCAGACCAGCACCTCGGGTGGGAAATACTCGGAGTAGGTCTTGACCTCAAAGGGCGCTGAAAGGTGGTTGATGAGCCAGTAGTGCTCGGTCAACTGCATCTTATGGGTGCCAAAGTGCTCGCCCTCGGGAGGACACGGCAGTGCGTTATAGAAGGCGTACTTGGTCACATACGGTCCGAACTGCGAGATGCTCTCCGGGATATGGTGGTAGTAGAGCCAATGATTGAGCTTAACCCGGTACTGCTCTCTGACGCAGTTGACGTAGATAAGACTGCGCGTGAGATTAAACTCCGGTTTTTGCTGCTTATAAACTGCCTTCGTCATCTCGGCTCACGCTCCTTTTTCCGGTTTGCTGCTCTGGATATAGTCCCGGTAGACCTGCTTGCGGCGCTTTGCCTCATCGGTGGACATGGCTGCGCGCGCCTTGCTCTCATTTCTCTGGATGTCGTCGCCGTGGGTAAACTTGCCGGAGAGGGTGTCGTGCGCATGCGCAAGCTGCTCCTCGGGGAAGATAAACTGATATTTGCCGTCCGCAACCTCCATCCTTCCCTCGATGCCGCACAGGCAGCAGATGGCCTTGCCGTCCTCTTGGAGGTAGAAATTGCGGCTGTGGCAGTGGCAGCAGATGCCAGCCTCGCCCTGATAGACCGCCTTCTCTGGTCTGTCCGCCGCCTGCGCCATATTGACGCCAACCTGATTTGCAGCGGCGAGCGCCTCGTCGTTCATCATGATATCCAGTGACCATGGGAAGACCCGGTTGTCGATGATCTTCCACATCGGCGTGAGCGCCTGCATGCCAAAGTCGCACTGCACACGCGTTGTCCAGTCGCTCCCACCTACGCCCATATAGGACACCAGCTTATCCTGCAAAAAGCGCGGGTCGATTTCCTTGCCGCCCCGCTCGGCGGAAATCTTGGCCGCAATGGTCAGATTGCCCCTATCCATGCGCGGACCAAAGCGGTCGGTAATCGTATGAAAGAGGCCGGTTGCGCCCTTTTCAAAGATGGGCACCGACCAGATGATACCGTCTGAATCGTACATCTGGTCAAGCAGCCACGCAAAATCGTCCTTGAGGACACACAGACTGCCCTTTCCGCTAAAAAGGCCCATTACGCAGGCCTTGCAGCCGGTGCAGTGCGCAATGTGAAGCTGATTGAGGTTAATAAACTGCACCTGTGCACCCATGGATTCCGCGCCCATGAGAGATTGCTTGCACATCGCGTCATTGTTCCCGTTTGGTGTTCCGCCGGAAATCCCCAGAATTTTCACCGTGAACCCTCCTCATAATCTTGTCCGTCCGCAGACGGAGCATGTCGTCTATCCTTTTGGCGGTTTTCGCCAGAACCTCCCTCGCATACATCTCTAACTATGTTCATTTTACCTCTACCAGAGGCATTTGTGAAATTCCATAATACACAAGCGCGTAATAACATTTTCGATATGTTATTACTATACAAAACAGGTGCGTCATGTTATACTTGCCTTAAGACGGCGCAGACGCGGTTTGAAAAGATAGAGGGGTGTGCGGTTATGAATGATCATCAGATTCGGTGCTTTTTAATGGTGACAGAGGAACATAACTTTACCAAGGCCGCCGAGCGGCTGTACATCACACAGCCCGCCATCAGTAAGGTCATCCACAGCTTGGAGCAGGATCTGGGTACTAAGCTGTTTATCCGGCACCCCAATAAGCGCATTGAATTGACAGAGGCCGGGCAGCTCTACCGGGAGATGTTCCGCAAGTTGGCGGCAGAGTTTGCGCGGGTGCAGACGCTGGTCAATAATATGTCCAGGACCAACCATATGAAAATGCGCCTTGCCTACGCCTCGCGCTGGAGTGTGGCAGAATTTCTGCCTGACGCGCTTGCGGCCGTGCATGCCGAATACCCCAACCTTGCTGTGGAGCTGGAGTGCCTCGAATTCAGGCAGATTGTGGATGACCTGCTCCAGAACCGGCTTGACATTGTTCTGTCCTTCTCCGACTATTTTGAACAGGAAAAGGAGATTACATATGCCCCTGTTACCCGAATTAACCAGGTGATAGTCTACTCCGACCTGTATGTGTCTGAGCACGGGACGGTCTCCACCCCTGTGGATTTTGAGGATGCCACCTTCTTCCTATCCGACAGCGAGCGGGAGCGCGGCACCCCTGATAAAATTTACGGTCTTTTCGCGCCTTACGGCTACGTCCCCCGTCTCCAGTATCTGCGCAACTGGGACTCTGTGGTGGCCAAGGTGGAGGCTGGGCTGGGCGTTGTCATTTTTGACACGTGGGCGCAGTATTTACGCATGAAGCAATTTCACGGTGTTGACCTTAACAGCAGCCACAGCGTCGCCCTCGCTTGGCGGAAAGGACTCCCGTCCGATATCGTCCAGTGTGTGCTGGGGCATATTCGTACGTTTGCCACACTGGGGAAGTGTTATTTGACAGGGCAGTAGCCGGGTGAGTAAAACCCTAGGTAATTTCTTCCCTCTCCTGAGCTGGATATGCTTTGCGGGCACCACTGCTTGATGCAGTGATGCCCGCTTTGTCTTTCGTCTGACCATATTTCGATGAAATGATGAAATACGGTGCTTTTTTGCTTGCGGGGGCTGGATTTGAACCAACGACCTCCGGGTTATGAGGGCGACCGATCATGAAAAAATTTATTCTTCCCGTTTTCAACAAAAAGGTGTATGTTAGCCATACCTGAAGAAAATAAAAAGAATGGGGAAGATGGTATGCTGGAACAGGGACAGGGAGATCAGCTG
>JAJBUC010000029.1:0-8049 GCA_020860545.1 Oscillospiraceae bacterium
GTAGAGCGTCGCCTTCGATACCCCGCATGCCACGGCAATCTCATCCATGGTGGTCCCCTCGAATCCCTTCTGACCAAAGAGATCCAAAGCAATACGCAGGGTATCCGCCCTTTTTTTTTCATATTCAGGCCGTACCAATTCCATCTCTGGAATATCCAAGCTGTCGAATAACTCCTTTTTCCCCTTGAAATATCGATAAATTGAGCCTGCTGTCAGACCTGTTGCCTGTGCGATATCTCGTACGGTTGTCTCCGCATACCCCTTTTTTAAAAACAACTCACGCGCCTTTTCCTGAATGGCGGCTTGGGTACTGTTTCTTGTGTGATTTTCCATATATACCTCCAATAAAGGGTGAACAATCAGTTTTCTCTTGTTCATTATATGACGTGCACAAAATGTTGTCAATTTCTTTTATTTTTTTGGCGTATCTATTGACATCACACGCCGAATATAATATACTAAAACCGACCGGTAAGTTTCTGTTTATTTACTAAAATGGAGGTATTGAAATGAGACTAATTGACTTGAGCGTTTATCTGGAGGAAAACCCCTTTGCGGAGCCGTTTCCTGTGAGCATCGTCCCTCATAAGCACGAGGAGTCGGCCAAAAACATGGCGGCGAAGCTGGGGCTGGAGCCCAGCGACTTTAACGACAGTATGGCTCTGACCCACGAGGATTTCAGCGGTCAATATCACTGTGGCACCCATGTGGATGCCCCCTTCCACTTTGGCCCTATTGTAGAGGGGAAACCGGCCAAGGGGATTGACGAAGTGCCCCTGGACTGGTTCTACCGGGACGGTGTGCGGCTCGATCTGCGTTTTGTTAAGCATAACGCGCTGATTACGGTGAAGGACATCAAAGCGTCCCTTGACATGATTGACTACAAGTTAAAACCCATGGACATTGTGCTGCTGTGGACCGACTTCGATAAGCTCATCTACCAGCCCGCATACCTGAAAGAGCAGCCAGGTATGAGCCGCGAGGCCACAGAGTACATTCTCGACCAGGGAGTCAAGGTCATCGGCATTGACGCCTACGGCTTCGACCGTTCCTTTGGTTGTCAGGCGCAGGCCTACAAAAATGGGGAAGTCAAGGAGCTTTTTCCCGGCCATATGGTAGGACGCGAGCGGGAGTATGTACATATGGAGAAGCTGGGACAGCTTGATGAACTGCCTGTATCCTGTGGATTCAAGGTTTGCTGCTTCCCTGTCAAGGGTAGACACGCAACTGCAGGTATGACACGGGTTGTAGCACTACTGGACGAGGCATAAACGTAAACAACAATCATAAAGAGGAGTGTACATAATGAATATGAATACCGAAAGCCTTCTACTCTACATGAAACCGGAGGAAATGAATGAAAAGCAGCGTGCGTTTTACGATTTCCACATGGAAAAGTTCCAGAACGTCCCTTACATCTGGAAGCTGGAAAGTGGAGAGCTCAACGGCCCCTCCAATGCCATGCTTCACGACATTGAGATTGGTGATTTGCTCTTCCGCCTCAACCGCGAGATTGTCGGTCAGACGAGAGTGGGGCGCGACATTCACGAGATTGCCGTTCTGGTCGTTGTGGCGGCGGGCAAGGCGGCCTATGGTACCTACGCCCACGAGGTGCTCGCCCGTAAGGCGGGGGTTGCGGAGGATAAAATCTCTGCCATTGTAGCCGGACAGCGGCCGACAAACTTGACAGAGGAGGAGGCTGCCGCCTATGATCTGGCCTATAGTCTTTGCCAGGCGGGGCCCATTGCCGGGTCGGTCTACGACAGAGCGTTGCGCTGCTTTGGAAAGGATGGTCTGGCCATTCTTGTGTGGCTGGTTGGTATGTTCAAGCTGGTGGGTACCGTTCTCAACGCCTATAATGAGCCGGTGCCCGACTACCGCGGTGTGTAGTCACCGCACCCGCAACAAACATTGTTTCATGACCATTCGTTGCAATCACCTGTCGTCTGGAATCAGAACATAGTAAGGAGAGTGTAATCATGAAGAGGATATTAAATCTTGCCTTACTCTATAATACAAGGGGGCAGAGGTATGTCGGAGCGCAAGACTGTGAAGGCGGCCTGCCGGAGCTGCCACGGCGGCTGCAGCGTGCTGCTGACCGTGGAGGACGGAAGGGTTGTGAAAATCCGCCCTGACCCCGACGGCCCCCTCAACAAGGGTAAGATGTGCATTAAGGGACTCAGAGGAATGGAGCTGCTCTACCATCCTGACCGCCTGAAGTACCCGATGCGCCGCGCCGGGGCGCGCGGGGGATGTGAGTGGCAACGCATTACCTGGGATGAGGCCTACGACGAAATCGCGGAGAACCTGGCCAAGATCAAAGAGTCCTGGGGTGCTGAGGCCATCTGTGTGGCGCAAGGTACGGGGCGGCACATGTTCCACCATGTCCCGCGCTTTGCCAACACCCTGGGTACCCCCAACTGGATTGAGCCGGGGTTCGCCCAGTGCTTTTTTCCGCGAGTACAGGTGGGGATGATGTGCTTTGGCGCCTCCCCCATTGCGGATTATTACGGGGAGGTAAAGCCAGCCTGCATTCTTGTGTGGGGGCACAACCATGAGGTGAGCAGCGCCGGAAGTGAGTGCCAGTTTCTCATTGGGGAGGCTATTGCCGCCGGAGCCAAGTTAATCACGGTGGATCCACGCAAAACCCCCTCAGCTAAGCGCTCAGAGCATTGGCTGAGGCTGCGCCCCGGAACGGATGCCGCCTTGGCGCTTGGTATGCTCCATGTTATCCTTAACGAAGGTATATACGACAAGGACTTTGTGGACAAATGGTGCTACGGCTTTGAACCGCTGCGCCAGCGGGTGCAGCAGTACCCGCCGGAGCGCGTGGCGGAGATTACCTGGGTACCGGCGCAGCAGATCATAGATGCCGCCCGGATGCTTGCAACCACAAGACCCGCCACCTTGGAGTGGGGGGTCGGCATTGAGCACACCCCCAACACCACACAGACCGTACGCGCCGTCGCGCTGCTCATGGCGGTCACGGGCAACTACGATGTACCGGGAGGCTGGCTGGAAGATTTGGGGGTGCTCCCTGCCGCCGACCACAATAACCACCTGCTCAGTGAGGAGCAGGGGAAAAAGCGGCTGGGGGAGAGCGAGTACCGCATTCTTGCGGGCAGCCACAATCCCTTTCCGTCGGCGCATATCCCCAGTGTCATCGAGGCCGCCATTTCCGGGCAGCCCTATCCCATCAAAAGCTTTCTGCACTTCGGCAACAACGGTATTCTCAGTAACGCGGACGCCCACAAGACCGCCAGAGCGCTGCGTGCCGCCGAGTTTAACGTGTGCATGGACCTCTTTATGACCCCCACGGCGCAGTTATGTGACATTGTACTCCCCGCCGCCGCGTGGATGGAGCTGGATGAAATCCATTGCGCCCCGGACTGGGGGCACACCATCCTGACGCAGAAGCAGGTGGTGCGCACCTATGAGTGCAAGTCGGACGAGGAGGTGTTCTGTGAGCTCAGCGCCCGGATGGGGCTAGCGTACGGGGCGGAAACACCGTCGGATATCTATGATGAGCAGCTGCGCCGTGCGGCGGAGCAGTACCCCGCCCTGGAGGGCATCGACTTTGCGCGGATGAAGCAGATATCCTACCTCCAGATTCCCTATACATACAAAAAATACGAGCAGCGGGGCGGATTTCGCACCCCTACCGGGAAAGTCGAACTCTACTCCACCATATTTGAGAAGTTGGGCTACGATCCCCTGCCCTACTATGAGGAGCCGCCTGAGTCTCCCTACAGTACACCGGAGCTTTTAAAAGCGTATCCCTATGTACTGACCACAGGGGGGCGGCGTCCCCAATATTTCTGCTCCGAGGGCAGACAGATGGAGAGCTTCCGCCGGGCGCACAACTTTCCACAGGTGGAAATTCATCCACAGACCGCCGCGGCACATGGCATCGAGAATGGGGATATGGTCTATATCTCCTCACCGCGCGGTAAAATTATCCAGAAAGCATGGGTGCATGACGGCATTGATCCCCGGGTCATTAACTGTGAGTACGGCTGGTGGTTTCCTGAGCAGGCGGGGCCGGAGCACGGCTGCTTTACTGCCAACTGCAATGTACTGACCAGCATGGAAGCCCCCTTCGACCCCTGTATGGGTACCTATCAGCTGCGTGGGCTGCTGTGTACCATTGAAAAGGCCATGGACTATGTACCGGGAGACAGAACCGACGTACCGCCACGCGGCTGGTAATCCAAAGCCAGACCGCTATGTAAATCAGGAAAGGAGCACATCACAATGGGAAAGAAAGTACCTGCTACCAATGAGGACAGAAAAAAGAGCTACTTTAAGTATTATCTTCAGGAGGTCTCCCCGGGAGACCCGGAAAAATGTGCCCTCATTACACCGGAGCCCTATGATAACGCCACCGCCCTGCGCATTGAAAACCGCAATGACCTATTTCTACCCGGGGCATTGCCCTGTGAATTTGGCTGGTGGCAGCTTGAGGATGGAACCGCCCTCATTGCAAACCGAACCCTGATGCCTGGCGTGACAGGGGAGATGTTTGACTGGTGGTTTGCCTGGCACCCCATCTACCGCCTGCGCTACGCTATCTGGGATAACGAGGATCACTACGATGTGTATGTGGATGACCCTGCCCACACCCGGGATATGAGTTTGTCCATGCGGGAGCGACACTGGGACAGCATCCACAATATTTGGGAGGATATCGGCACCGGCCAGGTCGATCTGCTGCGCATCCACTTTAGAAATCCCGCCGATATGGGATACGATGCGAGCAAACTGGATACCGATGCCTGTAACGCCCTTGTAGCCGCCAATGTCATTGTCGTGGGCAGCGGAGATATGCCCGATGTGCCTGTGGTCATGACCCACTTCCTGCGCCCCGTGGAGGGGGGCTCCGAGTTGCGCTCCCGCTTCTGGTTTGGCTGGCAGATTATTGACGGCAAGCCGGTGAAAAGTATCCCGGACGGCGTAAAGGTGCCTTCGATGGGGCCTGTCTGCCTCCTCAACCACAATGTCAAGGAGTTTTCCAACCTCGCACGTATCCTCCCCCTGGTCTATGCAGAGGAGAAGGACAACTGGCTTTAATCCGGGTGGTGTTGTTACTCCCATTGGAGTGGCGGCCGGTCAAATATGATCGGCCGCCACGTTATATAAAGTTTTTCAAAATGGTAAGTCGATTGAATTCACCCTGCATGCGCATGATATAATGATTTGTGCTGCATTTGCTTTCGGGCATGTGTCGGCGGGTGGGGACGGTCATTTAAATCCCGAATCCATGTCAATTATAAAACAGGCGGTATCCAGTTCAAGTTCTGGATACCGCCTGTTTTGTCCAATCCTGCCTGACAGATGCCGCAAGTTATTTTTCCGCAGGGGTCTGTTGCTTCTGCTTGAGCAGGCGGGGGATGAGAAACCCTGCTATGTACTGAATCAAAAGAGAGAATACAATGCCAAAGACACACAGCGCCAGCAGCATACCCATACCCGCAAGGGTGCTCATTTCACCCATATAGCCCTGGCCTTCATAGGGAAAGGGTCTGCCCCAGAAGCCGATTGTGGTGGCAAGGCCCAGAAAGACGGTGGGCACGAAGCCAAACACGGTTTTTTGCAGAAAGCCCAGATGTATCCACAGCAGCAAGAAGATGAGCACAGCATAGTCCAGAACTGAGGCCAGCCAGTGGTTGGTAGGGAAAATAAAGACGTAGATAAGGTTGGAAAGCTGACCCCAGAGAAGGCCGCAGACAAAGGAGCAGATCATTTTTCCTGCCATAGAAAAGCTTTTGTCTGCACCGGTGGCAAAGTAGATGATCATGGACATAAAGCCCACCCAAAGAAATTGGATGAGCGGGGTATAGCTGGCCAGTGTACATAGGACAAAGGCTGTTATCCCGCCGCCGATCCCGATGCAAAGTCCGATTTTTTGTTGTGCGTTCATACTGTTCCCTCCATAAATAAAAGATGTTGATATGTGGTCGTTACACCTGCTGTTAAATTTAGAAGCAAATCTCGTGCCATATAGGAAAAGCCGTATAAACCCATATATGCGGGCGATAGCACTGCGCTGATGGAGGAAAAAAATCACCAGAAACAGCCGTGAAAGGGCGTTTGATGATTTTTTTCCCCATGCCACTGTTTTGGGTACGGAAAAAGCCCGGCTGTGTGGGGATTGCGGGGATGAGAAGTTGGCATTAGATTTGCTTCATAGATGGATAGAAGGATACAGTGCAAAAACTTCTCATGACACAGGGAATGGAATGTTTTCCCTGAACCAACTGGAAGATTAGAAAGGGTGAAGAAACTTGAATTACACGAATGCAACCTCAGTACAGCAGGCGGTGGGTGCCATGCAGGAGAGCGGTCGGGATGCCGTACTGCTGGCCGGTGGTACGGACGTTATGACACAGCTCAACCGCGACGGCACCGCCAGGGGTATGTCTATTGTCCATATCGGCGGTATTCAGGAACTCAAAGAAATTTGTCGGAGGGACGGCGAGCTATACATTGGCGCACTGGTAACAGCCGCCCAGCTGGCGGCCTCTCCTGCGGTGTGTGATCTGGCACCTGCGCTGGCGCAGGCGGCGGCGGCCTCTGCGGGACCCCAGGTCAGAAACCGAGCCACCATCGGCGGCAATATTGGCACCGCGTCCCCTGCCGGAGATCTCATTACCGCCCTGTGGGCGCTGGACGCAACCCTGATGATTGCAGGTCCCATGGGAATAAGACAGCAGCACATCAATGAGGTGGTGGTGGGGGTAAAACGGACGAGTCTTGCCCGTGACGAGATGATTACCGAAATCAGAATCCCCAGGCAAAATAAGGTCAGCGCCTTTGAGAAGATGGGCAAGCGCAGCGCCATGACCATCTCCTTTGCCAGCGTGGCCTGCGCACTTCAGATTGACACGGCTGCGGGGAAGATTGCCTCAGCGCGTGTCGCCATCGGCGCTGCCGCTCCCACGACAGTGCGGGCAACTGCGCTGGAGCAGGCGCTGGAGGGAATGGCACTGGATGGGGAAGAGATTCGCAGAGCCGCAGTGCTTGCACGAGAGGCGATTAGTCCCATTACGGATCAGCGGGCAACAAAGTGGTATCGCATGGAGGTGGTTGCGCCACTGGCAGCAAAGACCATACAAAAGGCCGCGGGAGTTGAGACAGAGGAGGGCTTGGCATGAAATTAAAAGGAAAAGGAATTGCCGGGTGCATGTACTCCCTGACAGTTATGAACGCACCCAACCCCTGTTCCGCTTATGTGCAGATGCGGGAGGATGGCAGCGTCAATGTGCAGACAGGAGCCTGTGATATCGGGCAGGGTTCGAACACCGCGCTCGGCATGATGGTAGCGGAGGCACTTAGCGTTCCCTTTGAGCAGGTACATATCTACGCGGCAGACACGGCGGCCACCCCCTATGACTTTGGCACCCTGAGCTCACGGGTGACCTACACCGGGGGAAGGGCGGTTCTGGCCGCCTGTGAGCAGGTCAAGGCATGTCTGCTGGAGGCGGCCGCGTCACAGCTGGGTACAAGGACAGATCGGCTATATCTGGAGGGAGGCATGATTAAAGATAAGTACGACAGCCACAAGCAGCTGCCTGTAGCCGCTGCTGCCGCCATCTCCCAATTTGTCAGAAGGAAGCTGCCTATGGGCATGGGTGAATTTTACCCGTTTAATATTCCGGTGGATAAGGATGGGCACGGCGAGCCGTCGGACAGCTACTATTACCACGCCACGGTGGCTGAGGTGGAGGTGGACAGCGATACCGGTGTGGTGCAGGTCACAAAGCTCTACGCAGCGGTGGATTGCGGGAAAGCCATCAACCCCCTGATTGTAGAGGGGCAGGTGGAAGGCGGCGCTGTGCAGGCGATGGGTTGGGCGCTGCGGGAGGATATGTACCCCTACGCCACCGGCGCGCAGGCAGAGAGTGAGGACTTTAATCCCAATTTCCGCCCCCTGAATCTCTCCGACTACGCCATTGCGACGGCTTTGGACGTGCCTCCTATCGAGGGCGCCTATGTTGAGACCTTGGAGGGGGAGGGCCCCTACGGTGCAAAGGCGGCGGGGGAGATCTG
>JAJBUC010000029.1:8059-12865 GCA_020860545.1 Oscillospiraceae bacterium
CGGCGATCATTAACGCCATCCATAACGCGGCGGGGATCTGGATTACCGACCTGCCTGCCACACCCGACAAGGTGCTCCGCCTACTGCGGGAAAAAGAAGAAGCCGGAGGTGTAACTCATGGATAATCTTACATTGCATTTTACCTTAAATGGCCGGGAGACGGAGGTGGCCATTACCCCCGAGATGAGCCTACTGACCGTGTTGAAGGAGCGGCTGTACATCAACAGTGTCAAGCGCGCCTGTGTGGGCGGGGAGTGTGGCGCGTGTACCGTGATTGTGGACGGCAAGGCGATGAATTCCTGCCTCATTCTGGCTGTCTGTGCCGAGGGGTGCCGGGTGGAGACGCTGGAGAGCTTGGGTACGCCGGAGCATCTCCACCCGCTTCAGAAGGCATTCTATGAGATGGGTGCCTCTCAGTGCGGCTTCTGCACACCGGGATTTATTATGTCTGCCAAGGCGCTTTTGGATCAGAACCCCGAACCAAGTGAGGAGGAGATTCGTGTCGCGCTCTCCGGCAACCTCTGCCGTTGCACCGGCTATGTAAAGCCCGTGCAGGCAGTGCAGAGAGCCGTCACCGAGCTCAAGACAGAGCAGGCCAGCGAGATGGCCGTTGCAGCGATTCGTCAGGCCGCCATCCGCGTGGGCGGTATGACACAGGGAGGGAACTGATATGTACGAAAAAGAGTCTTACGCTGTTGTGGGCAAAGGCCGCCCCCGGGTGGATGCGGTCAAGCAGGTGACAGGGAAGGTGCAGTACCTGTGCGATATGCATCTGCCCGATATGCTCTACGGAAAAGCGGTTTACTCCACGGAGCACCACGCCAATATTCTTCGTATTGACACAAGTGCTGCCGAGGCGGTGCCGGGGGTACACGCGGTCATCACCCATAAGGATATCCCGCACAATCTCATTGGCGTGACCTATGATGACACGCCGGTTCTCGCGGAGGGGAAGGTGCGCTACAAGGGCGAAATGGTGGCCGCCGTGGCCGCTGAGACTTATGAGATTGCGTGCTATGCCGCGTCCCTGGTGAAGGTGGATTACGAGGTGCTCCCCGCCGTCTTTGACCCGCGGGAAGCCATGAAAGAGGGCGCGCCCATCCTCCATGAGGATAAGCAGGGGGAAGGGTATCAGGGGAATATTCATATAGTTCCCGCTACCGGAGGGCTCTTTCAGACCCTCCGCTGCGGTGACGTGGAGGAGGGGTTTGCTGCGTCAGACGTTATTCTGGAGCGGAAATTCGCCACCTGCCCGCAAAAGCCCCTGCCCATCGAAAACTTCTGTACGCTGGCCGCGCCAGATGGCAACGATGACATTACCATCTGGTCCACCCAGCAGTGCGTATTTGGTAACGCAGGGCACATTGCGGCAGTACTCAAAATGCCGCTCTCCCGTGTCCGGGTCATCTGTCCTGCCATGGGTGGTGGCTTTGGGGAGAAGAACCAGCTTGGAACAGAGCCGGTGACAGCGGTACTGGCGCGCAAGGTGGGGCGGCCGGTGAAGATGGAGCTGACCACAGAGGAGAGCCTCATGTTTACAGGTACCAAGCATCCCATGTACTTTACCTATAAACTGGGGGCGAAGAAGGACGGCACCCTTGTTGCCCTCAAGCGGGACTGTATTACCGGCGCGGGCGCTTACCGGAGTGTGGCCATGCTCATTACCATGAAGGTTACCTACTGGGGGGCAGGCCCCTACAATATTCCGAATCAGTATGCCGACTGCTATGTGGTAGCCACCAATAAACAAATTGGCGCGGCGATGCGGGGCTTCGGCATGGCGCAGCCCACCTTTGCCATGGAGGTCATGTTGGATATGCTGGCTGAGCAGTTGGGTATGGATCCGCTGGCTCTGCGCCGTAGGAATATGTTCCATGATGGGGATCATATGCCCACCGGGCAGGCCGTGCGCGCGACGGGCATCGGTATGGTGCTTGACAAGGTGGCGCAGATGTCGGGATGGGGCGAGTGAGATGATGGATTACGCCCTGTGTGAGGGGATGGCGCAGAGGGGCGAGGATTTTGCCCTTATCACCATTCTTACCCGGGATGGCTCCGCGCCGAGGGGGCCGGGAGCCAAAATGTCCATGGACACCCGGCGGCGCATCAGCGGCACCATCGGTGGAGGGCGGCTGGAGGGCTATGCCATGGAGGTGGCGCTGGAAGCCTTAGAGACGGGTGCTCCCCGTCTGCTCCGTGTGTGCCTGACCACCGGAGAGAAGGGTACTGTGGACATGGCCTGCGGCGGGGATGTCAATTTGCTCATAGAGCCAATCTCCGCAAAGAATGCGGAGAATCAGGCGCATTTCCGCCGGGTGGCGCGCTGTGTCCGGGGCGAGATTCCCTGCCACCGGATTACTGCCGTGGAGGAGACCGATGGGGTGGTACACGTCGCCCGAGCTGTGCGCCTGGGGGATGGGACAATCAAGGGAGACCTCCCTGACTGGGCGCAGTCCCTGCCCTGGCAGGAGAGCCTTGACCAAACAGAGTACCGCTATCTCCGGCTCACGGAGACACGGCACATCCTTGTGGAAGGGGTGTGCCCCGCCGCGCAGGTCTATATTTTTGGCGGGGGACATGTGGGGCAAAAGACGGCGCAGCTGGTCGCGTTTCAGGGACAGCGGGTGGTGGTAGTGGACGACCGGCCGGAATTTTTGACCGCCGACCGCTTTCCGGGTGCTGAGACTCTCTGCTGCCCTGCGTATCGGGATGTCTTTGTGGGCAGGGAGATCACAAAAAACACCTTTGTGGTCATCGTCACAAGAGGCCACGCCTACGACAGTCAGGTGCTGGAGCAGGCTTTGCACACAGATGCCGGTTATATCGGCATGATTGGAAGCCGAGGAAAGGTGGCCTCTACGCTGGAGGCAATGGCGGCCAAGGGCTGGCCGGAGGAGACACTGCGCCGTGTCCACGCCCCCATCGGGTTGGATATTGGCGCAGAGACACCGGGGGAAATTGCTGTGAGCATTGCGGCGCAGATGATCGCCAGCGCGCGCGGCGGCACCCGTAACGCCGGATAAAACACAGGGAAAGAGAGGAATATCATGGTCATTACATGGAATGCGCGGAGCATCCGCTGGTTTCAGGCGGCATCCCAGTACACCGGGTTTCATGAAAATCTGCTCAGGTGCCTGCTCCCCGCGCTGCCCGTGGGGGGAACCCTCTGCGACTTGGGCTGTGGCGCGGCCATGATGGATTTTCTCCTCGCTGACCACCTAGGTGCTGTAACCTGTGTAGACTGGGATCGGCAGGTACTGCGGTCGGTGGAAGAGCGGATTGTACGGGATGGGCGAACCAATATGGACACACGCTGTGAGAATGTTCATCACCTTGCTGGTCGCTGGGACACTGTGCTGCTTCTCTTTTACGGACGCGTTGGGGAACACATTGAGGACTACCTGCGCCTGTGCCGGAAGAATGTCATAGCCGTGGTGCGGGGCGGGAGTCTGGACAATCTGGGCTGGGGGGAGTATCGATCTCCCCAGTCCCGCACCATTGACCATACGGCAACTGTGCTTGCGGACAAAGGGATTCCCTTTCAGGTTGTGCAGTGTACGATGGAGTATGGGCAGCCTCTGGAGAGCTGGGAGGACGCCACGGCCTATATCCACACCTATCGAAAATGCCCGCCGGGTGCGTGCGTGCAGGAGTATTTAAAAAGGTCGCTGGTAAGCACCAGCGACCGGAAATATCCGCTCTATTTGCCCTATCAAAAAAGGTTTGGCATTTTCACCATATCCAAGCAGGAGGCCGCCGGTCGTCTGCGCGCCACTCGTCGCTCCGTATACATGGCATCCTCCGGTATTAGGTGACATCCTTCCTGTGCCGATCCAATGAAATGCCCAGACGCTTTGCCTTTTTGACAATGGTGGTGTGGTCAATATCCAGGGCCTGAGCCATCTCCCGCACCGTGCCGTATTCCCGGTTGGCCCACTGGAGGACTTCCCGCTGATAGTCGTCCATAATTTCCGCCATGGTTTTTTTGGCATAAGGGTTGTCCTGACTGCCTGTCTCTCGCCCAAGCTCTTCTGTAAAGACATACGACACCTGCTCCCAGCGGATGACAGTGTAGGGCTCAAACACAACGCTCCACCGCTCAAGGATGTTTTCCAACTCGCGGATATTGCCCGGCCAAGAGTAGCGTCTTAATTTAAAATAGACGAGCGGGTCAATCATAATACTTTTTTTATACTTCTGGTTAAACCGCTTGAGGTAATGACGTACAAGCACCTCAATATCTTCCGGGCGATCCCGCAGGGGCGGGATATACAGGGGCAGCACATTCAGGCGGTAGTACAAGTCCTCACGAAAGGTACTCTGCTGCATCATCTCCTTCAAATCCCGGTTGGTGGAGGCGATGATACGCACATCCAGATGCACCGTCTTCGTGCCGCCTACCCGGATGATCTGCCGATTTTGCAGCGCCCGCAGAAGCTTTGCCTGAAAGGCCAGGGGGATTTCGCCAATCTCATCGAGTAAAATGGTGCCGCCGTTTGCCAATTCAAACATACCGGCCTTTCCTCTGGGGTCGGCACCTGTAAAGGCTCCCCGCTCGTAGCCAAATAGCTCGGACTCCAATAGGTGCTCAGGCAGAGCCGCACAATTGACCTTGATGTAGGGTTGGTCGGCCCGGTCGCTGCTCGACTGGATAATGTCCGCCAGAATCTCCTTGCCGCACCCCGTTTCGCCCATAATGAGTACGGTGGCGTCGGATCGGGCGGTACGGATGGCCTGAGCCACCACCTCTCTCATTTTTTCACTTTCATACACATAGCCGCCCTGATTGCGCACCTGACGGGAGAG
>JAJBUC010000077.1 GCA_020860545.1 Oscillospiraceae bacterium
CTCCCGCACCGCGCGCAGACCGGCCCGCTTGTCGCTCGAGCGCAGGTAGGGTACCGTATCGGCCTCATTACAAATAATCACATCGGGGTCCCAGGTGTAAATTTGTTCGAGACTAGCGGCGTAATCACGCTCCGCCGCCGTAACACGCTCCCCTGCGGAGACATTCTCCACCCCCACGCACTGAAGCCAGTCATTGCCCAGCGTCTGCGCGCCGTCTGTGCGGGTGGCCTCACTGATGGCGTGGTAAACCCGGAGCGGCCCCTGCGCGCGCACCTGATCCCGCAGGGACGCGGCAAGCGCCACCGTCTCGCGGTAATAACCGCTGATCTCCCCGGCGGTCTGCCGAGCTGTCCCCCCAAGCGCCTCGCCAATGAGGTCCAGAGCGTAAATCTGCTCTTCCATACTCTCATAGCCAATCACCAGATAGGGGATATCCAGCTTATCCAGCTTTGCCCGCTCCCCCTCCGACTGATACATGGCGGACTTGAGCAACACGAGGTCGGGGGCAGTGGCAAGCAGACTCTCTGCATTGATCGTGGCGTCCGACATCGGGGCGGAAACCTCCGGAAGCGCCGGATAGATACACTGCAAAATGTAATCGGACTTAACCCCGTTAGGAGCTGCCACCATACGCGCTCCCGCACCGACCATAACCATCACCTCTCCGGCGAAGGAATCAAGCGCCGCCACCCGCGCCGGTTCCAAAGGCACCTCCACTTGCCTGCCGGCGCAGTCGGTCAAAATCTGATATCCCGCGCGGGCCTCCGCAGGCTCCTCCGGCACGGTAGTGCCGCAGCCGGACAATACAAGCGCCATCAGGATGCAGCAGGCTATGATTCGTCTCACGGCTTCCCTCCTACTGTCTGTACGGGTATGATCTGATGGGTCACACCGTACTGTGTTGCATGCGTCAGGCGCATCACTTCCACGCCATAGATATCCTCAAGCCGCTCCCGCGTGAGCACCTGCGTGGGGGTGCCCCGATAGCGGATGTTCCCATGCGCCATCGCGCACACCGTTACAGGAACACCCCTGCTCTCGTAGTAAAACGCCTGGTTCGGGGCGTGCGTGGCCATGACCACCGTGGTATTGCCGCCGGTAAGCAGTGCGTTCACCCGCTCCAAAAAGAGCAGCTCATTGCGAAAATCCAGATGCGCAGTCGGCTCGTCCATGAAAATGATATCGGTCTGTTGTACCAGCGCGCGCGCAAGCAGCACCAGCTGGAGCTCCCCCCCGCTGACCTGGGTATAGGGGCGGTCGGCGAGATGGGACATGCCCACCGCGCGAAGCGCCTCCTGCGCCAATTCCATATCCGCTTTTCCCGGGCGGGCAAACCCGTCCAGGCTGGCGGTACGTCCCATGAGGACAATCTGTTCTACAGTATAGGGGAAGGACGGCTCGCTCGCCTGCGGGACATAGGCTATCTTGCGGGCCAACTGCCGCTCGCTCAGTGTGGTGGTATCGACCCCCTGCACACGCACCGTCCCCTCGTCAGGGCGCAGATAACCCAGCGCGCAGTCGAGCAGTGTACTTTTCCCGCAGCCGTTTGCACCGATCAGGATACACAGCTCCCCCGGCGCAACCCCAAAGGATATCTGCTGTAGCACCGGTTCCTTTCCATAGGAAAAGGATAGTTTCTCTACCTCCAGCGCGTTCATGCCTGCCACCCGCCTCCCTTCTTCCTCTTGAGCAAATAGATAAAAAACGGCGCGCCAATCAGTGCCGTAAGGATACCGAGTGGTACCTCAGAGGCTACAATAACCCGGCTGACGGTATCAATGACGATCATAAACCCGGCACCAACGAGCATGGAAACCGGCAAAAGCCTTCGGTTGTCATTTCCCACCAGAAAGCGTCCAATGTGGGGGATCACCAGACCCACCCAGCCGACCACCCCGGAAAGGCACACCGCACCGGCTGTGGCGAAGGTCGCTCCGGCAATAATCCATGTTTTTGCCGCCCTGACATTGACGCCGAGCGCCTTTGCCTGCCTGTCCCCCATCGAAAGCACATTGATATCCCATGCAAACAGAAGCAGAATCACAAGTCCTGCGCCCACGGGGATCAATGCCCAAAAATCCTGATAGCGCACCGAAGCCAGGCTCCCCATCAGCCAGTAGACAATGGCGGGCAGCTGCCGGTCGGTGTCGGCGACATATTTCAGCAGGGAGATGAGGGCGTTAAAGATAGCGGAAACCACCGTTCCACCCAGTACCAGCATAATGGCAGGGGCGGTCTTATAGATACGCGCCACCCAGTAGCTCAGCGCAACGGCCGCCAAACCAAACAGAAACGCGAACGGGTAACTGGCCCAGGTGACGGAGAAGATTAAAATAGAGAGCGCCGCGCCAAACCCCGCGCCCGCGCTCACGCCGAGCAAGCCGGAGGAAACAAGGGGGTTATGAAAAACACCCTGAAAGGCCGTGCCGCTGGCGGAGAGGGCCGCGCCGACAAAGGCGGCGGCGATGATACGCGGCAGGCGCAGACTGCGCACCACCGTAAGGTTTTCCGCACTCGTCTCGCCCAGAAAGGGAAACAGGGCGAAGAGCACATCTTGCGGAGGGATCAGATACCGTCCCACAAACAGGCTTACCACAGCCGCCGCAACCGGCAGAAGGATCAGCAGAACCACCATGCGCTTCTTCACCGGTTACCTCCCCGCCAGCTGTCGTCCGCCGCCACCACATTGGCCCCGGTTCCGGCCACGTCTGCCAGCAGCACCGCACCGCAGGAAACCGGCGCACGCCACCGCGTCCGGCGGCAGGCCGCCATCACCTGCCCCACCTGCGCAATGGGCACAGGCCTGTCCGTACGCACAGGAAGCAGCGCCCCTGTTGTTTCCGCTGCGCGTACGGTAGTCGTGACGGTACGCAGCCGCCCGGAGGTCTCCGCTCGGGCGTAGTCCGCCCCCTTCTCACACGCTCCGCCGGAGAAGACGCCGTCCTGCTCCGCGATGATACAGCCACGCGGGCAGGCCAGGCAGAAGGTCGCCCCGCCCTCCACCGCACGCACCGCTTCCATGTCCATCTTCCGGCCTGCGCTGTATGCGCGCGTCTGTTCATCCGCTGCGGGCATCGTCCGTCCTGTCACATAGGACGCCGCCGCGCGGCCCGCCTGTGTCCCCACCGCACTCACCTCATCCACCGTGTCATAAATACGCACCACATTGCCGCAGGCAAAGAGGCCGGGCACAGCGCTCTGCATCCCCGCGTCCACCGGAATGCCCCCTTGCCCGTCCAAGGACCGCCCTGTCCGGGTAAACAGCTCAGCCTCAGGGATGAGCCCAGCCGCGACAATCAGTGTGTCACAGGGAATATAGCGCCGCCGCGACAGGTCGTCTACCGGCGCAACCGTCACCCCCCTGAGCCTGCCGTAACCGTGGGTAGAAACCACCGTATAGCCAAATGCCACAGGCAGCGAAAACTCTTTGATACATTGTATGTAGTTGCGCATCAAGCCGCTGCCCTTCTCCCCCAGCACCAGCTTAACGCGCATCCCTTCCAGCGTCAGGCGTCGCGCCATAATCAGGCCGATATCCCCAAAACCCAGAATCACCGCCGTGCGGACGGGGCGATAATTTTGTATATTCATCATGTACTGCGCCGCCCCCGCAGTCAGAATGCCCGCCGGGCGGCTGCCGGGGATCAGCATACTGCCCAAAGCGCGCTCCCTACATCCGGTGGCGAGCACAAGACTGCGGGCAGTCACCCGCCCGTACCCGGTATGGGGGCCGCTGAGCGTAACGGTAAAGCGCGTTCTGATTTCGATGGAGAGTGCCATAGTACCGGTCAGCACCTCTACCCCCGCCGCCGCTGCCTTTGCCCGCCACAGTCGGGCATATTCGGGACCTGTCATGGATCTGCCCTCGGCAATCAGTCCAAAGCCGTCGTGAATGCATTGGGGCAGCACACCGCCGAGCTGCTCTCCCCGCTCCAGGAGCAGCACGCGCGCCACGCCGTTCTCCGCTGCCGCCACCGCAGCCGCCATACCGGCCGGACCGCCGCAGATGACAACCAGCCCGTATGCTTGCTCTAACCCGCTCATTTCACACGCCCTTTGACCAAATTACTCCCCGGCAGGGATTTCATCACCTCGCTAGGGTCACAGCGCAGTTCACGGCTGAGGACGGCGATCACCCGGCCGGTACAAAAGCCACCCTGGCAGCGCCCCATACCAATGCGCAGCCGCTTTTTCAGCCCATTGAGGCTGCGCGGAGGCAGCGGTGCCGCCAGCACACGCAGAATATCCCCCTCAGTAATCCCCTCGCAGCGGCAGATGACGGCGGCATTGCGCGGATCGGCGCGGTAGAGCGCCTGCCTGACCTCCTCGCGCTCCTGCAGGAAGGGGCGTACAGGAGGCGCGGTGCGATAGTGTGCTTTGTCCGCCAGCACAAGCCCCGACTGCGCAAGCCGCTGCACAATCAGCTCTGCCAGATAGGGGGCGCTGGTCATGCCGGGGCTTTTGATTCCAAGCACACTCAGCACCCGCGGCGCGCTCTCCCGTATCATAAAATCTTTGTGTTCCTTGTCCAGATTGGAGATATTGGTGCGAATACCGGCAAAACTCGTGATCACCTTGCGCATCTCCAAATCCGGCGTCAGCTTTTTCACCACCCTGGCGATGTGCGCAAGCCCCTCCTGCGTTGTCTCGGTGTGCCGGTAGGACGGTACGTTCTCCGAGGTGGGCCCGGCAATCAAATTCCCGTCCACCGTAGGGGCCAGCAGGGTCCCCCCCTCCTGATTGTCCTGCGCTTGATAGAGTACATGCCGGATACACCCCGCCATAGACTTGTCGAAGATCAGAAACTGCCCCCGGCGGGGTGTAATTTGCAGCTCCTGCGGCCTGACCAGGGATTCCAGCACCGCCGCGTCCTCCCCCGCCGCGTTGATGATGTGGGATGCTGTAAACTGTCCACGGTTTGTCCCCACGACCACGGTTTCCTTTGTTGTATGGATCTCCGTTACCTTTGTTCCAAAGCGGAAGTCCACCCCGTTTTGGCAGGCAGTCTGCGTAAGCGCCAGAAGCAGCTGAAAGGGAGAGATGATCCCCCCGCCCGGCGCATAAAGGGCACGCGTGACCGCGCCGCTGAGCATTGGCTCGAGCTTGCGCGCTTCACTGCCTGAGAGTATTTCCATGCCGGGCACCCCGTTTTTGCGTCCCTTGTGGTATTTTTCCTCCATAAGTGCCTCGCCGTCAGGGCTGAAGGCCACATACAGGCAGCCGGTGCGCTGCATTGTCACCTCCAGCTCCCTGCAAATCTCGTCGTACATCGCATTGCCGCGCACGCATGAGATCCCCTTGAGACTGCCCCCACGCGGATGGAAACCGGGGTAGAGTACGCCGCTGTTGGCCTTGGTCGAGCCCTCCCCGATGTCATCCGCCTGATCCACCACCAGCACACGCAGGTCATAGCGGCTCAAACGGTACGCAGTCATGCCGCCAATGATCCCCGCACCAATGATAATTACATCATACGCAAGCTTCATCCCGGTTCCTCTTCCTCCCGGCGGCCCCGGCAGTCAAAAACGCATCATGGCCGCCTCCACTGTCATGGGTACTTGGCAGTATCCCGGCAGAGAAAATATGCAAAAAACAAAGCAGCCTGTTGAAAAAACAGACTGCTCCGTTTTCCCACATGCAACTCCATGCAGGAAGACCATATGTCATCTGTCCCCTTCTCAACGATGAAGGCTGAACCATTTCTAGCTACAACCCCGCGGGCAAAATCGCCCAGGCAAAACACCCATAGAGACCATCGCATCTCCTTAGAGTATCCTGCACGGAAACATATATTGTTTTTGCCACTGAACCAAAAAGTTCTGATAAATTTTATTCCCGAACTATTTTTATTGATAATACCATGCAGTTTTCCCGTTGTCAAGCATTTTTTCCCTCTGATAATGATAGCCTACTTGCAGGTATTGGCCGCAATGAGCGCCGCATCCCATACACCGCTAAAGGGTGGTGAATAGCATAAATCCAAAAACCCGAATTCATCCGCTGTCATCTCATTTGCCATTGCAATGGCAAAGTAATTGGCTCTTGGTACTACAGTTCCCTGACCTGCCAGCTGCGCCCCCAAAAGCTTGTGCGTGTCTGCCTCATACACAAGTTTGATCTTCACCTTTTTGTCATCGTAATAGGATGCGAAACTGTTGCCCGTCACGAAAGAGGTCCGATACGACAGGCCTAAGTCACCGGCCTCCCGCTCATTGATCCCAACCATGGCCACATCAAGATGAAACAACCTGATTGCTGTCGACCGGATCGGCTTAAATGCCGGGACTTTTTTTCCCCCGATCACATTTGCGATGATACGCCCCTGTTTGTTGGCGTTTGTACCAAGCGGCATATAACTCCACCGGCCGGTGACAAATGACCGCATGACACTGCAATCCCCCGCCGCATAAATATCGGGAACAGTGGCCTCCATGTTCCCATTGACCTTAATCGCCCCATTGTCAAGCCGGTCAAGCCCTGAAATAAACCCGGTACAAGGCTCTATTCCTATACAACCGATCACCAAGTCGGCCGGAATAGTTTCCTCTACCCCGTCATGTGCTACAATGACGCCGGTTATCTGCGCTCCGTCAGATTGCGCGCCTTTTACCGTGCAGTCCACCTTGATGCTCACGCCCTGGCCTACCAGTTCCTGCACCAGCATCTGAGAAAATTCGCTGTCCATAGAAGGCAGCACTTGGGGGGCCGCTTCCACCAGCGTGATCTCTTTTCCATATTGTTTACAGGCGTCGGTCATCTCCAGCCCAATGAGACCCGCTCCAATGATGACAATGTTCCTAACCCCATCCTGTTCCAGCGCAGTACGCAAAGCCTTGGCGTCATTCAGATTGCGAACATAAACCAGATTGGTTTTCCCGGTACCCAACGCCTGGATTCTTTTTGACGTTGCTCCACTGGCAATGATTAATTTGTCATATGGCTGGGAAAATACGTTACCCGTTATCATATCTTTCACTGTGACCCGCTTTTCAGCCGTATCCACCGCTAAAACCTCATGAAACAGACATACCTCTATGCCACTCTCACGAAACTGCTCTACCCCCCGCACAATTAATGTCTCAGCCCTCTGAATCCGTCCCGAGACATAAAAGGGAATCCCGCAGGCACCATAGCTTACATCCCCGCCTTTTTCATACACCGTGATTTGCACATCGTTTCCCAGGTTCCTCTTGAGTTTGGACGCGGCGCTCATTCCGGCCGCCACACCGCCGATCACAACTACACGCATTTTATCGTTTCCTCCAAATTACATTGAGTTGCAGGGCCTCCGTCATCTGCGGACATCAGCTCCAGCACTGACCTCGTTGCATTGCACAGATCCTTTCATGCAATGAACGCATTACTTTCTACTCCTGAAGCAGAAACTTCTGATCAGGATCCCTGCTTAGTTTCTCTCTTCCGTGCGGCGTCTCCCAGACGCTGGTGTCAGGTCCTTTGGCGACCAGACCATGGGTGTTGCCCCATAGCAGCCTCAGGTGGGGCGAGCATTGATAATGCCGTTTGTAGATATCAAAAAATGTGGACTCCTTACATGCGGGCACCTGATACAGATCGCGGGCATACCCCCAAAGGTTCTTATAATCCATGATCCGATTGCGGTTTGCCCTGAATACGGTGTGATAAACAACGTCAAACCTTGCCAGCGTAGGGTACAATCTCACATCTGAATCGGTAATGTAGTCCCCGAATAAAAACCGCCTTTGTTCCAGACGTTCTTCCAACGCATCCAAGGCCTCAAATAATCTGTCGTAAGCCTGATCATAGGCTTGCTGGTTCCGGGCAAACCCCAAGTCGTAAACGCCATTGTTCACTCTTTGAAAAAGAAACCCGTTAAGCGCATCGATGTCCTGCCTGAACGCTTGGGGGTAGAGCTCAGGGGCGTGGGGTTTATGCAGCGGCTTCCATGCCGTCTCCAGATAGATGGGAATCCAGACGTGATCGTTATTGGCCCCTCTGCCCGTTTTTGTGTCTACAAGAATGGGGACGGTGGGTCGCTCGTTAAAATCCGGCTTTTCCAAGGCATAGACCTCTTTCAGGGCGTGAATCTTCAAGACCGGATCTACCCTGCCCGGATCCTCTGAAAACACCCAGCCATCCCTCTCGCGAAGGATCCCCGTGGTCCCCAGGCTGATCACCCGATCCAGACCAAGCAGCTTTCTCACGATAACCACCTTATGGGCATGGGGACAGGCAGGCATCCAGATCAGTCTGTATCGCTCTGCCTCCACAGGCCACTCGTCTGCTCCATTCCCAAATTTTCTCTTGAACAGGTTATCCTGTATCTTCATACTCCCGTCATCATTCATTTGATGACGGAAGGTATCCTCAAATAGGTTGACTGCCCCGGGCATAGATATCACTTCCACTCTCCTCCCTCATTGCGCAACCAGAAACTTCTGCGCCCCGTCATGGCTCAGCCTCGCCCTGTCATGCGGTTCGTTCCATACGGATAAATCAGGGCCCTTGGCTAGAATATGGTACGGATTTTCCGCCTGGCTGCCCAACTGATACCCCCGCTTAATCGCCTCAAAATCAGTGGTTCCACCGAATTCAGGGATCTCATATAAATCTTTTGCATAGTTCCACAGATTCGGAAAATCAATCAGCCGGTTTCGGTTCGTGCGGAACACCATGTAGTACGCCGCGTCAAACCGCGCCAGGGTCACATAGAGGCGGATGTCTGCATCGGTAATGTAGTCTCCGAAGAGGTACCGCCTTGTTGACAGCCGCTCCTCCAGCCAGTCCAGTCGTTCGAATAATGCATCGTACGCCTTTTCGTAAGCTTCCTGGTTTTTGGCAAATCCCGCTTTGTAAACCCCATTGTTGACATCATGAAATATAATATCGTTCAGCGTGTCGATCTCTGCTTGCAAATCTTCTGGGTACAATTCCGGTGCGCCCGGCTTATGCAGGGGCTTCCAAACTGTTTCCCAGTAATTGGTCAGTTTAAAGTAGTCGTTGTTGACAACGCTTCGTTTCTTGACATCCACCACGGCAGGCACGGTGGCCCTCCCGGTGTAATCAGGATCCGTCTCGGCGTAAATTTCCGGCAGATACCGAATGTTAAGCACCGGGTCCACGCCCCCCTCATCGAGTGAAAACTCCCACCCATGCTCTGTCCGGACCGGATTTGCCGTTCCAACACTGATCACACGATCCAGCCCCAGCAGTTTCAGCGCTATCATTTGCCTATGGGCCCAGGGACAGATCGGCGTCCACAGCAACCGATAGCGCCCTGCTTCAACAGGCAGTTCCTGTTCTCCGTCTCCAAACGGTGTGTCAAACCTGTTTTTCTGGCGCTGAAACGCGCCCTCCATTGTAATCTAATGTACGTAATCTGATGTAGCAACACGAAGCTCTTTCATGTCGTATGCTCCCTTCATTTTTCTGATTTTTGATTAAATTCATTCAGCTGTTTGATCATATAGATGGTTTGAAATATGCCGGTGTCGTCTGTTTTTGCGTGATCAGCCTGATAGCCCAACGCCTCATAAAAGCCCACCGCGTCATATCGGCTTGTAATGACAATTGTTTTCACACCCAATTCCAGAAGCCATGCCTCTGCGGCCAGAATCGCAGTCTTACCAATCCCCTTGCCACGGTACTCCTCCAGCACACAGACCCGCTCAATCTTTGCGGTATCCTCTCCGGTGATGTGCAGCCTGCATGTGCCGATGGGCAGAGCCTCGTCAAGGACCAGAAGATATTGTGTCTCCGGCGTATCCCCTTCGTCAAATTCTTTCTCCAATGGCACATGAAATCCTTTCACCATAGCCTGTGTGCGGACATAGTATACCCCCGCCCTCTGCCATAAATGTTCTGTGCGTATGACATGGATCAATCCACTGTCCCTCCTTAAATGGAATATTCAATATTCGTGTATAAATTGGCCTGCATCAAAAATTCCTTTAACCGCCGGCTTGAGGGGTTTTCAAATATATCTCCCGGTGTCCCCTGCTCAACAATCTTGCCGTTCTCGATAAATACGATTTTTGTTGCCACCTGTCTGACAAAATTCATTTCATGCGTGACCAGCGCAATGGTATTTCCATCTCGGGCGGTTTCACGGATCGTGCAGAGCACTTCACCCACAAGCTCGGGGTCCAGTGCCGACGTTGGCTCATCCATCAAGAGCAGTTTGGGCTGCATGGCAAGGGCCCTGGCAATCGCCACCCGTTGCTGCTGTCCACCGGATAGATGCTTCGGGTAGTGTCCGCTCCAAGCCCCCATCCCTACCTTTCTCAGCTGATAGGCCGCAATTTCTCTTGCCCTGCTCTTATCATAATGCTTTACCACTCTGAGCCCTTCCATCACATTTTCCATGACGGTTCTCTGCCGAAACAGATAAAACTGCTGAAATACCATTTCGGTGTGCCGACGAAGCTGCATGGCCTTTTGGGATGACTTCTCTGTCAGGTCAAATTTTTCTCCGTCTATTGTTATCTCGCCCCTGTCCGGTCTCTCCAGGAGATTTAAGCAGCGCAGCAGAGTGGATTTTCCTGTCCCAGAGGGGCCGATGATCGCTACCACCTCCCCCTTCTCAATGTCCAAATCAAGGCCGTCCAGCACTACATTGTCGCCAAACCGTTTGCTAAGGCCTCTAATCTCTACAAAGTTCATACCATGTTCACCTCCTGTGCGGTATCGAATGGCTGCAGCTTTGGTGCCTTTTCCGGAACGCTGAATTTTCTCTCCAACAGATAGAATATCTTCTCAATCAAAAACGTCATGGCCCAATAAATAATGGCGAGGGTGCAGTATGCCTCAAAGAATCTGTAATTATAGCCCCCAATGATCTTGGCCTCTGCAGTCATCTCTACTACGGAGCAGGTAAACGCAAGAGAGGTCCCCTTAACAAGGGAAATCAGGGAATTCCCCAGGGACGGCAGCGCCACTACCATCGCCTCCGGAAAGATTACCCGCCTCAATACTTGGAAGCCGGACATGCCCAGCGATTTCCCCGCCTCAATTTCTCCCTTGTTCACAGAGGCAATCGCCGCGCGAATCACCTCTGAATCAAAGGCGGACTGGTTGAGTCCCAGCGCTATCATCGCAAAGACAATGGCCGGTATCCCATTGATGTTAAAACTTGTGCCCTGATAATAATTGATATATTGCAGGGCAATGGGTATCCCAAAATAAGCAATATACAGCTGAACGATGATTGGCGTCCCACGAATCAGGGATACAAATATAGCCGCCAGCTGGCTGAGCACCGGTATCTTTCTTCTTTTAATGAGCGCTATCACCAGGCCGAATCCCCAGCCAATCACCATCGCCACTGCAGTCAGTTGTAAGGTAACAGGAAGATATGCCAGGATCTGCGGTATTTGAGTAAATACCAGTTTTATATTAAATAGATCTGTCATGTTGTCCTCTTAGTCCACGATGGGCGTATAATCTTTCCCAAAATACTGGATATTGATCTCCGTTGAAATGCCCTCCGCGATCACTTCCGCCAAGGCACCGTTGATATCTTCCAGCAACTGGTCGTTTCCTTTGCTTACCACAAAGTAGCAGTATGGCTCGGACATCACGCTGGATGATACGTCCTCAGACAGGCTCAGCGCAGACAGGTTTAACCCAAATTCCCTATTGTAGTACTCATACATCGGCCTATCCATAAGCAGAAAATCATATTTTCCTGATTCCACATCCCTCAACTGCATCACAATATCGGCCTCTGTATAATGAATTACAATTGGATTCGCGGGATTTTCCCGATTATAGCTTTCCACCGCGGTGGTCACATTGACTGCCGTATTGCCAATATAGTTCAGGCCCGCCAGGTCGCCGAGGCTGCTCACAGTGTCTAACGCATCGTTGTCCAGGGCAACCACGGCAACATACTCATTTTTAAATATCGGATCGGAAAAAATATATTTCTCCTCCCGCTCTGCAGTCTTCACCAGATTATTAGCGGCAATCTGATAGCGGCCTGCGTCAAGACCCGCAAAAATTGAGGCAAACTCCGTCGTCTCGATGACCAAATCATATTGGGGCAGTTTGTCAAAGATAGCCGTGAGCAATGCAATGTTGTGACCGGTTAACACGCCATTTTCATCTATATAGGTAAATGGTTTTGGGCTGCCGCTTGTCGCTGCATAAATTGTAATGACATCAGGCCCATTTCCATCTGCCGTTGGATCCGAAGCTGCAGTATTCTTGTCGGACGCGCACACACTTAAACTCCCAACAAGGATCGCTGCAGATAAAGTTCCTACCGAAAGCTTTTTGCTGAAATTATTTTTCATGATTTTTTCCTCACTTTAATAATGGATTCAAAGTTTTTGCGCACATGTAATACATCCCTGGCAACATCGGGTCATCCTATATAAACTCATAGTTTGTATCCCTCTTTCCGGCTTCATTTCATATAAAACATATATGATTACTATATTCTATGGCTTCGGATTTGTCAACATATTATTTTACTATGTCTGATATGTTTTAAGCATGGTTTTTTGGTGCTTTTTTGCAAGCATCCGCGGATGATTATAAGGAGAGCATTATTTATGATTTATATTTGCCGACTTCCAACACTCAGCTTTTAGCTACTACAAATAAATCCGAACCAATCTCCTACTCGGAAGATGTGGTTCGGATTATCATAATTTGGTGCGCGTAGAATTTGAGGATTATTTCAAATAAGCAGTATTTATGTAAAAAACTATATATCAGCATCCTCGGCATATTCACAATATTTTTCCAAAACACTGTCCTTCATG
>JAJBUC010000137.1 GCA_020860545.1 Oscillospiraceae bacterium
CCATGTCCTTTCCCATGTCCTTTTTTTAATTTGCGAAACTTATTGTACGTTATCCTTCCCCATTCTTTTTATTTGCTCCGGTATGGATAGCATAAACCATTGCATCGAAAAAGCCAAAAAACGCTGACCGTCCTTCTTGTGCAAAAAAATGCTCCCCTCAAAGTAACAGTGCTTTACTGTCTGCTTTAAGGGGAGCCTATTGTTTTTATAGCGGAGAACAACTATCCTCGCCGTCTTATGCTGCGCAGCATTGCGCTCCGGGCATCATCATGCCCTGCCATTATGATACACGCCACCAAAGAACGCTGACTTTGGCTGCAAACCGGTAGGTCACGCTGCCATCTCCGTTATCAAGCAGGAACTTGTCGGCGTTTTCTTTGAAAATGGGTAGCTTATCCTCCTGCAAGTCGGACTTCAGTGCGCGCAGCGTGTCATATGCCGCGTCACGGCTTGGGAATTGCATGGTGTAGACGTCATCCAGCAGCAGGACGTTCGGATCGTAGCCCGCGTCGTAAACCAGGTTATAGCGCAGATTATCCCCCAGTCGTCTGTCTTTCTTCGGCGGAGGCGGTCTGCGCCCGGCATCTTCCTTTGTCCCCTTAAAGAGGCTCATCATCAGTTGCATCATGGCCGGAGGGCCGCTGGAGGGGGAAATTGCAACGACGTACTGATTTGCAAAGCTGCTGAGCCGGGCGATATTTTTATAGGTATCCCGGTTAAAGGCCGTGAACACAATATCATGCTTTTCAATATCTGTCCCCAGTACCGCTTCTCTCCAGTTCAGTACCTTGCATACAACATTTGACAATCCTGCTTCATTTACCTTGGTCTTACAGGTCTCCAGCTTCTTTTCCACCGTCTCAATGGCGGTTACGCTTTTCGCACGCTGCGCCATTGGAATGGTAAACCGGCCGGCACCGCAGTCGATATCCAAAACGGTATCCACCGCAGCAATGGGAATATGGTCAAGCAGTGACAGCGCGGAGGCCTCCCCCATCTGCGCGACGCATTGCATCGCTTCCGGACTCGGCTTGCCACCGGGACCACCGGGACCACCGGGGCCGCCGGGGCCACCGGGGCCGCCGGGGCCACCGGGGCCGCCAGGACCGCCGGGGCCGCCGGGACCACCGGGGCCGCCGGGGCCCTTCTCCGCGAGCTGCGCTAACGCAGCCCAGTTAATGATTGGCTGATTGTTTTCCATTTGATCCAGTCCTTTCATCTGATTATGTTATCTCTTTGTGGAGTGGAAACGCAATATGTGTTGTGATAGCATATTATGCCCGCTATACGGTACCTACAGAATATACGTTACCGGAGTGTTAGTCAATGACTTTTTTCAATATTATAATGAAAAAGATGATTATTACGGCGCAACAATTCCATCGACAATCGCGGTAATCAGCGCATTGGGATCCACGCTTTCCGTCTTGGCCTCGTGCCCCAGGATGATTCGGTGCCCCAGCACGAAGGGTGCCAGATACTTCACATCATCAGGAATGACATAGCCGCGCCCGTGGAAGAGCGCGAGCGCCTTCGCCGCGTTATTGAGCGCAATGGAGCCGCGTGGAGAGCTGCCAAGGGTGATCTTGGCGTTTGTGCGGGTGGCCGCCACAATTTCCACGATATATCGCTCCACCGCAGGGTCAACCCGCACACGATCCGCCAGCGCGCTGAGCTCCAGAACCTGCGCCCGCGAGATGACCGCCTTGAGCTGCACCCGGGCCGCGCGGCCAAGGTGTACAATCCGCTGCTCCTCCTCCACCGTCGGGTAGCCCATGGACAGCTTAATGAGAAAGCGGTCAATCTGCGCCTCAGGCAACGGATAGGTACCAAAGGACTCCAGCGGGTTCTGTGTCGCCATGACCAGAAAGGGGTCCTCCAGTTGGTAGGTGGCCGAGTCGACTGTCACCTGCTTTTCCTCCATGGCCTCCAGCAGAGCCGCTTGGGTCTTGGCCGACGCGCGGTTAATTTCGTCGGCCAGCACCAGATTGCTCATAACCGCACCCGGACGGAAGGTAAACTCCCCGCTTTTCTGGTTGTAGATCGAAAAACCCGTCACATCCGACGGCATAAGGTCGGGTGTAAACTGAATACGCTGAAACTTACAGTCCACGCTCTTCGCAATGGCGGAAACAAGACTGGTCTTGCCCACGCCCGGCACATCCTCCAGCAGAATATGGCCCCGCGCCAACAGCGCCATGAGTACAAGCTCCACCGGCTGGCGCTTGCCGATAATAACCGTCTCCACATTCTGGATTACCTTTTCTATCAGGCCCTTGGCCTCATGCACCTGCTGGTCTGTGATCGTCACTTCCTGGTTCATCCTGATGTCCTCCCTTGTCCTTACAGCCTAAAATAGTGAAGCAGATAACGAAATGTCCCGTTTAACTTGCGGTAGTTTTTGAGAAAAATGGGATAGATCGCGGCATATTCCTCCCGCACCTGCTCTGTCGGGGCCTGCCCGCCGTAGCGCACACGCAGGTAGGTCTCGGTCTGCAGCTCCAGTGAGAGTGTTCCCGCAACGTAGGGCTGCAGCCGCTCGGCATAGGCCGCGCTATACTCCCGCTCGGTCTGGTTGGGCGCGCGGACAAAGCCAATTACCCTGTATTTTTTGAGATAGAAGCGGTAGAGGTGAATAATCTGCTCCCTTGGATCCTGCGCAAGCATTTCTTTGAACTTCCTCCGGCGCAGCGCGCGCCACAGGAGCGGCACCAGAATGAGCAAAAGGACAACCACGATCACCGCCGCTACAATATAAGTACTCACCGGAATGTCGTAGCGCACGGAGGAGAGCCGCTCGGCATCCTGTACGCTATTGCCGGTGACCCCCGCCTGCCGGTCCGGTGCCGTTGTGGGAAGGCTCTCCTCCTCCTGCACCTGATTTTCATCGGGCTGCTCCCCCTCCTCGGAGGAGTTGATCTGCCGGTCATTTTGTTCATTACTCTCCAGCAGCTCGTTGGGAATGGGATAGTTCTGCGCCACTCCTACCCGCTCCAGCACATCATAGCGCAAAAACACAGTGAGGAGATTGGTATCCAGCGTAGGCAGGTTGAGGGGCCGCAACACGGCAAAGAAGACCGCCAGTGAGAGTCCGCCCGCCACCAGCACCAGCCCGCCCGAGGTGAGAAAAAAGCGGGCGAAATTGGGGGCGACCGTGCTGCTGTGCGCCGCGTAAATTCGGTACTGCCGCAAAACAAACAGGGCTATCGCGGCCAGCGCATAGATGGCCGTCCACCACGGACTGACCGCAAAATCCAAAAAGGTGAGCGCCGCATGCAGAATGCAGCCGAGCAAAAACAGCACGACAATCCCCACCCGTGTGCGCGCCAGAAAGAAGATGACAAGCGCGATGGCAATCCCCGCAATCCAGTAGATATACACGGCGGTGGCGCTGCCCTCCTGATCGACAATGTCAATCCCCCGCGCGCGCATCCACAGGACCGCAACAGACGCCAGCGCAAGAAACAGGACAACGGTTATAACCATGGTCCTCCGGTTGTAGGCACCCACATAGCAGCAGAGCAGGACAAGGCCCGTCAGTGCTGCGGCAATCAGTATATTGTCGGCCACCGCGTCCGGAATATAGAACCCCTGCGCAAAGTTCGTAAGCAGCGTGGCCGACAGAAGCAGGCAGAGCAGCCACTCCCATACGGCGTCTTTGAGATAACGTCTCATCGCTCACCCCACCTCCAACGCTTCGGCAGACGCCGCCACCACGCAGGAGATCTGCGCCTGCTGGAGGCGCTTGAGGGGCTTGAGCAGCTCCTGCCGGTCCCGGTCATACACGTGCTCCGGAATGAGATAGTAGACAATGGGATTCTTACGATTTTGCTTCAGGAAGAGCAGCGCGGAGATGATCTCCTCGTCAAGGCGCGCGGTACACAGGACTACATTGGTCTGTCCGTGTACACTGCCGCAGTCCTCCCGCAGCAGCCTCGCCACACTCACTCCCTTCTCATCTTCCGGAAGCAGGCGTATTTGGGCAGTGCTGTGACCCAGCGCGCGGAAGGAGGACGGGGCAATGCGCCGCTTCTCACCGTCGCGGGTATAGAACATGAGGTCATAGTCCATGCCATTGCGCGCGGCGTATTGGCCGGCGGCCACGGCGGACTCCACAATACCGTCAAACAGGGACAGGCGGGTCTCCTCCTCCCCCGCCGGTGCACGGCAGTCAAGTACAACCGTCATGCCGGTATTGGTATGGCTCTCTGTCTGCTTGACCATGATCGTCCCCGTATGGGCGGATATCTTCCACTGGATGGCCTTGAGCGGGTCGCCATAGGCATACTCCCGCACACCGATATAGTCCATCCCGCTCACCTGTACGGCGGTAATGGCGCGGCTGCTCTCCGCAGCCAGATTGGAGGAGACCGGCAAACGCGCGAGGGTGTAGACACGGGGCTGAATCTCAACCTGAAACTGCTCCTCCTCCGTTCGACGCGCCCGAAACAGCCCGAACAGGTCGTATACCGTCATCTCGCGTACACCGGCGCGGTAGACGCCGATGTGGGTAAACGCCGCGCCAAAGCCAAACTCCCGCGTCTCGCGCGGCGAGAGGGTCACCTCCAGCGGGAGTGTCTGGCTGTCTTCGCCGTCCAGTCCCGCCAGATAAAACAGGGCGCGCAGGCGCGGCACGGGCAGGATACTCCGGTTTCGGATTACAATGGTAAACTGCACCTCATCCCCCCGCACACAGCGCTCCTGCCCCGTTACGGTCTCTATGGTAAGACCATTTTTAATCAGCAACAGCTGGAGGAAAGCGAGGACGCCACTCAGCAGCAACAGCAGAAAGGGGAAATAACCCGCAAGGCCGTTGACGAGTGTCGCAGGGAGAAGGCATAGCACCAGCACCACAATAAAAACAATGAGCTTTCCCGTCGGACGCAGCTTCATGCCCAGCCCCTCCTCTCTTTGAGCAACACAAAAATCAAAAGCGGCATGGAAATGACATTAATGATTACATTCATGGACATGACACCCAGATACGGCGAGAAGCTGAGCAGCGCCACCACAACCTTACACACCAGCATGATAATTCCTCCATAGAGGATACACCCGACAAGCATGTCCTGAAAGTTTGCCCCAAAGACATACCGGCAGATGTGGGGCACCAGCAGTGCCAGCAGCGCCACATCACCGAGCTGAACCTGCGCTGCCACCATCAGGATGGTACTGAAAATGAGGGACGCCGTGCGGATGCGGCTCGCTGAGATCCCGAGGCATTTGGCGTCCTCGTCCTCAAAGCTCACCACATTGAGGCTAAAGCGCATGAAGTAGAGAGGAAGCATCCCGACCAAGAGCGCGCAGAGACGGAAGATAGCACCCTGTGAATTGCCCAGGTTCGCGTCGGTACCGTAGAGGTTCATCTGCTGCAGGACGAGGTAGGCGTCGTCATCCATCACATAGGACTGCACCACTCTGAGGCCCTGTGACAAAAGGCGGGATACAATACTGCCCACCAGCAGCACATCGGCCACAGAACTCTTCTTATTGCCCATAAAGTGCGCAACAACCAGTACCACCACCAGAATACCGATGCTAAACACATAGCCATAGATATACCGCAGCGTCACCAGTGTCGCCGTGGAGGCGATGGTGGAGTATTGAAGCACCAGCACGAAATTGGAGAGACGCACCCCGCTCGACACGCCCAGCATCGTCGGCGTGGCGATGGGGTTTCGGAACACGCACTGGTAGACCGCGCCCGAAACGGCGAGTACCGCACCCAGGACGACGGCCTGCACCGCACCCTCCAGCCGTGTTACGGTCTCATAGTAGTAGGGCTGCGCCTGTATCACGGCCAGCTGATCGTCAAAGATACTCCAGTGAAATATCTGCGCAAGGGAGAGCTTTACGTATGTAAAAACATTGGAGAGGGCCTGTACCGGGGAGATCAGGCCAATCTCCACCGTTCTGGTACACAGGAAGGCCCAAAACAGCACCAACAAAACAACAATGGAGAGTACCGTGCGTGTACGCAGCTTCTTCCGATCCGCCTTGCGCAGCGTGATAATCTCTTCAAGCCCAATCTGCATTGCCACGCCTCCTGTACCGAAACATGAAAACCGCGAAAATGAGGCCTCCGGCAATATTGACCACATGTCCCACATTGACCACCATATTTGTCATATAGTAGATATCATAGGCCAGAAGCATAAAAATGCCCCCCAAAAAGGCTGACGCGGGGACCAGCAGACGGAAGTTGCTGCCCACGATCATCCGCGCAAAGTGGGGCACAATCATTCCGACAAAGGCGATGGTGCCACAGAAGGCAACCACAGCCGCCGTCAGGATGGTACTGAGCATCACCAGCACCGTACGGTCGAGGCCTACATTTACGCCCATGAGCTTAGCCTCCTGCTCTCCAAAGGCAATAATGTTGAGCCTGCCGCCCATGGCCGTGGTAAAAATGATCGCGGCCAATACCGGAATCAGAAAGCCCAGCAGGAGGACAGGCTCCTGAAGACTGTTATACCGGCCGGTCTGCAGCGACTCTATCTGCTCTGTCAATGCGGGATTGGCCCCCGAGATGGACAGGTAATACTGCACAAGTTCGAGAATGGAATTGATGGACATGGTAAAGATGGTACCGCCGACCATGAGCGGCACGGTCTCAATTTTGCCCTTGCCGGAGAGCTTTGCGATCAGCATAACAATCACGACAACGGCGACGCAGCCCCCAAAGGTAAACAGATACTGCCCATACTTCTGTATGAGATTCATATTGTTATACTCCAGCGCGTAGGCGCTGAACTCACTGACGGAATTATTGAGAAACGGCGTAAGCATCGGCTGATAAAAAAACAGTACAAACACCATCGTCCCCATAGCCCCGCCCGACTCCACGCCGAGGAGCGTGGGAGAAGCCATGGGATTGTGAAAGACGCCCTGAAAGCTCACGCCCGCCACAGCCAGCGCCGCCCCCGCAACCACCGCCGTGGCAATCTGGCACAGGAAGTATTGGATGCCGCTCTGCAGGTGGTTGCCCAAAATCAAATCTGTAATATCGTTGACACGGAGGATCACCTGCCGTGCGGCCCATGCGAGCGAATAATTGGAGTCTACGACGATGGTCAGAAAAATGCAGGACAGAAGGAATATGACCAGGAGGGCCACGCCGAGCAGTATGGTATTGCGCTTTTCCCTGCCAAGGGAGTGCCGTTGCTTTTCCTGATTGCCATACAGGTTGTTCTGCTCCTGCTCCATGTTGATGCGGATGCGCGCGTTAAGCTCTTTCTGTTTGGAATCGGACAGCTTCATCCTGCAATATCCCCCTCAAGGATTTGATCGAGTTGACGCTCAGAGAGGCTATAGCCGTAAAAGCGGCTATAGAATTCCTTGACCGTCTCGCGCATCTGCGTCTCCGGGATGGCATCGAAAAAGCGCCAGGCCGCCCATACCGATTCCAAAATACTCTCACAGCCGCCGTCCGTCCAGCTCGTGGCCCCGCGTGGGTTTACAACAATTTCATACTCCCCGGCAATCTGGGTGGCGATGACGCTGCCGTCCTCACCCAACAGGCCCTCCGCGGCAAGGCCGCCGTTTCCGGTGGGTCTTTTCTCATAGACGTCCCACAACTCACATGCGCGGATAGCCTCCGCCACGCTCGCATCCGGCACCAGCAAAATGGGGAAGGCATCGGTACCCAGGCGGGCAGATGACTGCTGGAGCAGCGCGTCGCCGTCGGCGACCCTGCTATCTGCCATAGTTCCCGTTACTTCCATCTGCCGCAGCACCGTATTGAGGGGGGTAAAATACTGTATCTGCGCGCCGATGCCCTCTCGAATCCCGGCGGTATTACGCACCTGGGCATAGGATAAAAACGCGGTGATTGCCTGACACTCGCTTGCCCCCGCTCGCTTCACAAAGGCGCAGCCCGTTCCCTGCAGGGTGGTGTACTGTTCGTTATAGAGGCGGTAGCTCGCCTCCGCATCCCAGCCATCTATGTACAGGGTATAGGTGGCGGACTTTTCTTCTATATCATCACTCCTATCCCTGTTCTGCTCATCCCGCTTTACCTCCTTATACGGCGCGCACGCCGCCGCAACCTCCGCCTGCCGCGCAGTCGTCCACGCGACATAGTCCGCCGCAATCTGTGGCGCATTCGAACCGCCCTCCGCAGACTTGTCGCCCAGAACGGTACCGAGCGCCGTCACAGTAGCATTCACATTCTCAAGGCTGGTCTGCGTCGGCAGTACCAGATAGGCGATCTCCGCGTCTTCCAGCGCGCGCACCTGCGCATCGGTGAGCGTGGCGCTGCCGCTCACCTCCACCACCACATCGGGCTTGAGGGCAAGCAGCCGGTCAAAATTCCCATCGGAGAGCGGAGCGTTGCCGCTGCCGGACCAGAGCGCCTCAGCGTTGTTTTCCGCGCCAAAGATATCGGAGATAAAACCGCTGGATAGATCCGCATTCGCGGCCACAAGGCGCGCGCCGCCACCAAGCAAAAAGGTCATAACAGCCAGGTCGCCCGTCGCGGCCACCCCCTGAACATTTTCCGGAATCTGCACCATATTCCCGTATGCGTCCACCACCTGCTTGCCGGTCGCGGCACCCGCATTTGCCTCCATCGCAGTACCGCTTTGCCCCAGGCCGCCCATATCCTGTCCGTTATTCAGCGCGTCAAGCTGCTCCACGCCAAGCACATCCGTCGCCTGCGTCTCCCCCTCAGTCTGCTCCACCTGCGGCGCGGTGCGGGCGTTCTGCTGCGCGTCGGCTGTCTCCTCATACTCCACCTGCGGCGCAGCGGAGGCGGCGGACGCCTCGCCGGACACGCTCTGATCCGGCGAATCCTCTGTCATGCGTTCGGCCTCCTCGACCTGCTTGAGATCTAGGAGCCGCTCGCTCTCATCCTCATTCTCCAGGCTATTCTCAGAGAGCTCGAAGGGTGGCGTTATGTCGACCATCCCATTGCGGTACTGGTCATATATGATCTGCGCCAATACATCGCTGTACCGGCAGCCGCACAGCGGCAGAAGCATTGCCGCGCTCAACGCGAGCGCTGTCCATCGAATGGGCTTCATTTTTCGCACCCTTCCTCTCCAATTTCGTCCATTGCGGTGGAAAAAACAGAGCTGTCTGCCCTTTCCGTCGGAATGGACCGCCACAGGCGGGTGTGCATCCGCGCGTTGCGCGCGGACACACACACTCCTGCTGCGACAAATCTATTGATATGTTTCGAGAAAGCGCATGACCATAGCAGCCATCTGTGCGCGGGTCGCCGTGCCGGTCGGCACGATGGTGGTCTCGGTCATGCCGGTAACAATCCCGCTCTGATTAGCCCATGCCAGCGCGTCGGATGCCCAGCTCGCAATGGAGGACGCGTCACTGTACACGCTGAGGTCGGCGCGGCTGTCCACAGCATAGCCCTTGAATACGGCATAGTTGTAGAGGATAGTGGCCACAGTCTGGCGGTCTGCGACCTGATTCGGGCTGAATGTTGTCGCGCCGGTTCCGCTGACAATACTGTTCGTATAGGCCCAGTTCACAGCGGCGCGATACCAGTCGCCGGAGGCCACATCGGTGAAGGGCAGTGCGGCGTCGGCAGTGGGCTGACCTTCCATATTATAGAGGACCTGAACAATCTGGGCGCGGGTGAGGGTAGCAAGCGGCGCAAAGGTGGTGGCGTCGGTTCCCGACATAATGCCGTTTTCATAGACATAGTCCACGTAGCTGCTAAACCAGTCGCTGGAGGAGACGTCGGTAAACACGGCGTCTGCGCTCTGCTGCGTCGCCGGTGTGGTGGGCGTGGTGGTGGTCCCGCTCGCTTTGATATTATAGCCGTAGGTATTCGGCACGCTCGTGTCGGGCTGCCACGGATGGGATACCATGTGGTCGGCGTAATTTTGCAGCGTCTGTGTCAGGTCATCGCCATAGCCGTACGCGCCGCTGTTGTAGTAGTCAATAATCGCACCATAGGTGGTACGCGTCTCGGGATAGGCGGAGGAAGTGTCGGTTGTCTCTTCCTCCTTCGCGTCTTCCACTTCGCGCAGATTGGTCAGATCCAGGTATTTGGTCGTGCCGTTTACATCCAGCGTAATGTAGTCATGCCCCGACGCGGGAAGGGTGGTGCTCGCCGTCTCCGTGAGCAAAAGGTATGCGGTGTCGGTCGTGCGGTATGCGGGGAGAAGCAGGTTGTTGTTTGCCACTGCTGCATCGGAAAGCGCATAGCGAATGCCAGCCTGGATGGCCGATTCAATGGCGGCCTCGTCGTATGTGTAGTTGGACAGGTTGGGCACCCTGTCGTACTCATCACTCACGGAAGTCCAATAGTCGCCGATGTAGTAGAGCGCGACATCACGGGCGGACGCGTCGGTCACATGGAAAAACTCAGAGAGCATATACTGCACCATTGCCGCCGGGTTAATGGCGGGGTTCGCGGTGCTCAGCGCGTCCATATAGGCATAGGCCTGCACATAGGGCAGGAACATACAGGTGGTCGGGGCATAGTTATAGCCGTTGGTCCCAACCTTCACGGAGATGGTGCTGGCATCCATCACAAGCGGCATCTGATCGGCGGTATAGCCCGCATCGACCAGCGCGTACAAAATTGCCGACTTGTCGGAGGATACCGACGTGTTGTTGCCCACACCCACGGTAGCGGTGTAGCTGTAGCCGGTGGCTGCAAGCATGATGACGTCCACACCTGCGTCCATAAGGGTCTGCACGGTGTAGTTGCCGGTCAGAAAGTTAAAGTTATTGACCTCCGCGTATACATCCGCCGACACGTTCCCCGCCTTCGCCGGATCGCTGCACGTCAGGGTCAGGCCGTCGATTGCGGAGACGAAGGCGGCTGTCTTCTTCTGCACTGTGCCGTCCGCAATGAGCGAGGCGATGTAGTAGGGGATACCGGCGGAGAACTCCTCCAGATTGACCGCTGTGGTGTAGGGATCATCGTAGCGCACACTCGTTCCCGGGTGCTTCTCCATATAGGCGCTGATGGCCTGGCCCATCTCCGCCCAGGCGTAGAGTCGGGAGGTGACGGAGCCGGTCTGCACATCAATAATCAGGGGATTGTAGGTCTCATCACCCGCGCGGTAGTACTCGTCACCCTCTACCCAGCTGTTCACAAGGTCGATCTGGCCCACAATATCTGAGTTAAATCCGATAATAATGTCGGAACGGTAGCCCACCGCATAGCCAACGCCGCCCAGCGTATCAATCACCTCGGAGAAGGTCTGGTTCGCGCCGCCGGACTGATACAGCCCGTTGGGATTTGATACACCGTCACCGAGCACGGCATAAACCTGATCATCGGGCAGGGTCGCCCCATCCGTGTTGGTGATATAGTTGTAGTTCCAAATATAGGGGTCGGGGTTCTTGTTCACCAGTGTGCCGCCCACATCACGCAGACCGTCAAACATATTGCCGCCCACAACATTAATGCCAAAGATCAGGGGGATCTCAGACGCCGCCCGCTGGGTGAGCGTGGTGAGCGTCGTGGTATCCACCTGCATCGCCTCGCCGGGATAGACATAGGTAAAACTGGATGCCGCAAGGGCGGGAACGGACAGTGCAGAGGCTGTCACGGTTGCCGCCAAGACAACACCGGCCATTCTTTGGAGTTTCTGATTCATACACAATTCTCTCCTTTTTTATTATATTTTAATGGTACTCCGTGATTCCGTTTCTATGGAAGCATTTTAACCTCGTATTTCCGCTCGCTGGTCTGCCTCCTGACCGAGCGCATATAGCCTTCATCCTGCCGGGCGTCCGGTGCCATCAGGTGCTCCACTACCTCTTGCGCGGCGGTCTGCCGACGTCTCAGCTCCTCCAACGCATAGCAAACGGGACAGTCAGGGCACTTCGCCACCACACTGCGCGGGGATGCAACCTGGTTTAGGGTAAGTCCCTCCATACCAAGCGTATCCACCGCGAGGAGGGCGGAATTGAGGGGATTGGAGGAAAAATAGCTGTCAATGCCCGTCTTGATGCTTAACGATAGATAATTCTGTTTCCCAAATTCCTGCGCAATGGGGCAGTTTTCCATCACCCTTTTGGGGGGCGGCTCACGGCGGCGGGCCGTCCCCTCCTGCTCCTCTTGGGCCTTCTTACGTTTTGCCTGCTCCATGTAGTTGACTGTCCCGCCGGCGGGTCGGGCATCGCGCTCCGTCTGGTCGGCATTTGCCGCCTCTTCCGCGCGGCGGGTGGCGATATTGTTCTTTTTTGTGCGGCCAAAGAGTCCTTTCCCGCTGCTCTCCCGCTGGTCCCAACCCTCGCGCACCTGCTGTACCATGGTCTTATCTGCGGAGACCGCCGCCCCCGTTGACTCCGCCTGTTTCCACCGGTCCACATCGTACTGGGTGAGGGCGGCGTCCGTTGTGGCATCGGTGGTACCGGCCGTGTTATTGCCAC
>JAJBUC010000101.1 GCA_020860545.1 Oscillospiraceae bacterium
GAATAATATATGGCAAATTGCACGGCACATTTTTTATACCCAATATTGAGAAATTTGGGGAGGTTATCAAACCAATGCATACCATTCTCGCCCAACTCGGGCGGTATACAAAAAGCACCATCCTGACGCCGGTTTTCGCGGGACTGGAGGTCGTGATGGAGGTCCTTTTGCCCTTTATCACGGCCATGATCATCGACGAGGGGCTGCAAAAATCCAACTTGCATAATGTCTATTTTTATGGTGCTGTTATGGTTGTAATGGCTATTTTAAGCCTGATTTTCGGCACCCTCTCGGGCCGCTTCGGGGCTCACGCGTCCACGGGACTTGCCGCAAACCTGCGGGAGGCCATCTACCACAAAATCCAGTCTCTCTCCTTTTCCAACATCGACAAATACAGCACGGCAGGGCTTGTCACCCGCATGACCACCGACGTCACAAACGTCCAAAACGCATTCATGATGATCATCCGCGTTGTAATCCGCGTGCCGCTCACTGTCATTTTCAGCCTCGTTCTCTGCTTTATCATCAACGTGCAAATCAGTATGGTTTTCGTGGTGGGCATGGTGATTCTGATTGCCATCCTGCTTCTGGTGATGTTCCTCGCCACAAAAGTATTCAACGTCGTCTTTCAGAAATACGACAATTTAAACGCCAGTGTGCAGGAGAACGTCACCGGCATCCGTGTGGTAAAAGCCTTCGTGCGGGAGGACTTTGAAAACAAAAAGTTTACCCAGGCAGCAAACGTACTGTATAAGCTTTTTTCCAAGGCGGAGCGCATCCTAGCCTTTAACGCCCCCTCCATGATGCTCGTCATCTACGGCTGCATTATTTCCATCTGCTGGATCGCATCCCATTTCATTGTCGGCGGCACACTCACGACAGGTGCACTCACATCCCTGTTCAGCTATGTCATTTCGATTATGATGTCACTGATGATGCTTTCCATGGTCATCGTAATGATCTCGATGAGCACTGCAAGCATCAGGCGCATCAGCGAGGTGCTAAACGACACACCGGATATGGTAAACCCCGACGAACCGATCGCTGAAATACCGGACGGTTCCATTGACTTTAAAGGCGTCGCGTTTGCCTACCAGCACAGCGAAGAAGGGAAAATGGCGCTCTCCGACATCGACCTGCACATTGACGCGGGCGAGACCATCGGGATCATCGGCGGCACCGGCAGCGGCAAGACCAGTCTGGTCAATCTCATCAGCCGCCTCTACGACGTAACCGAGGGCTCCGTCTGCGTGGGCGGGCACGATGTGCGTGAATACGATATGGAGGTGCTGCGCAATCAGGTCTCCGTCGTCCTGCAACAGAATGTCCTCTTTTCCGGCAGCATTCTGGAAAACCTGCGCTGGGGCAATCCGGACGCAAGTGAGACGGAATGCGTGGAAGTATGCAAAGCAGCCTGTGCCGACGAATTTATCGAGCGCTTTCCCGAAAAGTACAATACATTTATTGAGCGCGGCGGTGCCAACGTTTCAGGCGGTCAGCGGCAGCGCCTGTGTATTGCCCGCGCACTGCTGAAGAAACCCAAGGTTCTGATTCTGGACGATTCCACGAGCGCGGTGGATACCGCAACCGATTCCAAAATTCGCGCCTCCTTCGCCAGCAAAATTCCAGGCACCACAAAAATCATCATCGCCCAGCGCATTTCGAGCGTACAGGACGCAACCCGCATTCTGGTACTGGATGGCGGCAGGATCAACGGCTTCGGCACCCACGACGAGCTGATGGCGAGCAACGAAATCTATCAGGAAATCTACGAATCGCAGCAGCAGGGCAGCGGTGACTTTGACACGACCCCCGGAAAGGAGGACGCATAATCATGAATGAGAACAATACCGCTCTTCCGAAGGCATCGCCGAAATTCCTTGGACGACTGATCGGCTATATGTTCCAGCACTATGCCACCGCCTTTATTGCGGTAATTATCTGCATTGTTATTTCGGTTGCAGCCATGCTGCGCAGTGTGCTTTTCACGCAGTCGTTGGTGGATGACTATATCACCCCCATGGTCACGTTTTACCAGCAGACGGCGACCACCCCCGACTTTGCGCCCCTCTTGCGCGCGCTTATCCAACTTGGCATCTTCCTTCTCATCGGCATACTGGCCGCCTACGGCTACACCCGTATTATGGTCAATGTCACCCAGGGTACCATGCGCAACCTGCGGGTGGATCTGTTTACGAAGATGGAGTCGCTCCCCATCCGGTTTTTCGACACCACGTCGCACGGGGATATTATGTCCGTCTATACAAACGACATTGACACCTTCCGCCAGTTTTTGAGTCAGAGTCTCCCCCAACTCATTAACGCGACAATTACCCTTGTCGTCACTGTCGTGTCCATGTTCCGCCTCAATGTACCGCTTGCCGTTATCTCGGTGGTGATGGGTGCAATCGTCGTTCTGTTCATTATCAACCTCTCCGGTAAATCCGGCGCCTATTACACCAAGCAGCAGCAGGATCTTGGCAGAGCCAATGGCTTTATTGAGGAGTATTTGGACGGTCAAAAGGTCGTCAAGGTCTTCTGCCATGAAGATACTGCGGAACAAGATTTCCGCGAGGTCAATCAGGCGCTCCGCGCCAGCGCAGACACCGCAAACCGCTACGCAAACAGAATGATGCCAGTGGCCATCAACATATGTAACCTGAGCTATGTAATCTGTGCCATCGTCGGCGGTCTTCTTTTCATCAACGGCTTCCCCGGCACTACGCTGGGCGTGGTCATTGCATTCCTTGGGCTCAGCAAAACCTTTGTCCAGCCGTTCGTTCAGGTCAGCCAGCAGATGAACTTTGTCGTCATGGCTTCCGCGGGTGCCGTACGTATTTTTCACATGCTCGACCAGGAGCCGGAGAAGGACGAGGGCTTTGTGGACATTGTAAATGCCAAATATATTGACGAGGACACCGTGGTTGAATCCGATGAGCAGATGGGGACCTACGCGTGGAAATTCCCCGATGAAAACGGCAGGTTCCTCTACCAGAAATTAGAGGGATATATCAGCTTTGACTGCGTCGATTTTGGCTATACCGATGAGAAAATGGTGCTCCACAACATCAGTATGTACGCAAAGCCCGGGGAGAAAATCGCCCTTGTCGGCTCCACCGGCGCGGGTAAAACCACCATCACGAATCTTATCAACCGCTTTTATGACATACAAAAAGGCTCAATCTACTATGATGGGCTTAACATTCAGAAGATCAAAAAATCCTCCTTGCGCAGAACCCTCGGCATTGTCCTGCAGGATACCCACCTGTTCACCGGCACCATTATGGACAACATCCGATACGGCAATCTGGATGCCTCTGATGAAGAATGTGTCGCCGCTGCCAAGCTTGCCAATGCGCACGACTTTATTGAGCGCCTGCCGGAAGGCTATCAGACCTTCCTCACCGGTGACGGCGGGAACCTCAGCCAGGGGCAGCGCCAGCTCCTCTCCATCGCACGGGCCGCCGTGGCCGATCCACCCGCGCTGATCCTCGACGAGGCGACCTCATCTATTGATACACGCACAGAAAAGCTTGTACAATCCGGCATGGACTCCCTCATGTACGGGCGCAGCAGTTTTGTCATCGCCCATCGGCTCTCCACCGTGAAGAACTCCGACTGTATTATGGTCATGGAGCTCGGCGAGGTCATCGAGCGCGGCACACACGATGAGCTGATGGAGCGCAAGGGAAAGTACTATCAGCTCTATACCGGCAATTTCGCTGAAGAAATCGGTTAAGGCCTGAGAAAAAAGACGCTGACATTCCATTGTGGACTGCCAACGTCTTTTTTCTATTGGTTTATTGCGGGATCTGATTGGAATACTTCTGATAGGCGGTGCTGATCTTGTCGGCGGGTGCCTGTTCCACCGGATACCAGCCCTTGGACTGGGCGATACGGAACAGGTCGGTCTGGGTCTGATGCCCCTGCCCGATCATCTTGACAAATTCGTCGCGCAGCCTGGTATTCACGCACTCGGATGCATATGTGTCGTAGTTTGCGGACATCTTCTTTTCAGACATCATTAAATCGGTAATGCGTTCCTGATCGTTCATGCTGATACCTCCATTTTACTGTAAGAAATTTAGCAGACAGGAATAGTTCTGCTTGTGCTGGCCTGCGCACTGCTGAAAGCGGCTTTTCATCTCCGTGTCGGGCGTTTCCTGTGCCGCCGCCTGATACTTGCAGCAGAGCACCTTCTCAAAATCCAGCTGGTCAGATAGGGCTGTCAACTCTTTTGCGGTCAGATTGGCCATGATTTTTTTACCTCCTTTTTGTAAAAGCACCGCCCGGCTCCGTCTTGCGCGGTACCACTATTTGCTAGTATGCTTCTTCTCCACGCCATTTATACGAAAAACAGGGCAGCCTTTTTCATTAAAATCGAATAAAAAAAAGCGCCGTCCGTCCAGCTTTGCCACCCTTGCAAAGCAGAAGAGCGGCACAAGCGGAAACACGCTGTCCTCCCTATAGGGAAATGCCAGACAAAACCCGTCCTCCACGCGGCGCAGCATACCGCCGAGGCCTTTCGCGCTCTCAGCAAGCAGGCGGTCACCCATGAGGCGCGCCGGGCAATCCTCCCGCCTCCAGCCACGCAGCGGGGCGGCGGCTCTCGCACCCCCGGAAAAGGAAAACGACAACTCTGCCTCGGCACCGGATGGCGGCCAGAGCCGCTGCTCCTCCAATGTACGCAGGGAAATAGTGCGCCTGAGTGTGAGCGCACCCTGCTCCGGGGCAAGGGTACCGAGCAGCATCCGGCTCCCCTGTCCCAAAAGGTATACCTTGTAAATCCCCCGGCCGTCATCCGTCATCCGGGCCGTCGCGACGACGCGGTTTCCCTCCTCACAGAGCGTCAGCCGTCCCCGACCGTCCGCCAGTTCAAATTGCCGCATCCGCCCTCGCCCCTTCCGAATCGCTCCCTCCTCCATCAATATGAAAAAAGCGGTGCAAACATACCGCTGCATAGGTGGCAGATATGAAACTTTTTCATAAATTCACGGTTTGTTCCCCATTTTTTCGCCCAAACGTGGTATGCTAACGGCAACAGGAATGGAGGGAATTTTGCAGTGAAAACCCGACGTTGGATCATTACGCTCGCTGTTGTGGCCGCGCTTTTGGCAGTGTCCGCCGCCCTTCTGTACCGCAATGGGTTCTTTGACATTATCACCTCTGTGGAAACGCTGCAGGCTTACATTGAGAATTACGCGCCGTACTCCCATCTGATTTTTTTCGCCATACAGCTCCTGTCTGTTATCCTCGCACCGATTCCCAACAACGTCATCGCGCTTGCGGGTGCCGCGCTGTTCGGCGTCTGGCCCTCATTTTTCCTTACATTCGGCGCGGTGCTGCTCGGCTCTATGATTGTCTTCTCCCTTGCGCGGGTCATCGGGCAGCCCTTTGCCCAGCGCTTTGTGAATGCGAAGGTGTCAAAACGGTATCTGGCGCTCCTGCACAACAAGCAGGGCACCTTTTTGTTCCTCGTTTTCCTCTTTCCCTTTTTCCCCGATGACCTGATCTGCATTTTGGCTGGGCTGACCGATATCAAGCCGCTGCACTTCTTTCTCATCGCGCTCATTGCAAGGCCCTGGGGACTGTTGGTGGCGTGCCTGTTCGGCGGCTCTGCGCTCTCCCTGCCCGTGTGGGCTATGGTGGTGCTTGGCATCTGCGGTGTCGCCCTCTTTGTGGTGTGCATGAAGTACGCCGACCGCTTGGAGCGCAAGCTGCTGGGTTGGATTCGGCGGAAGACCTGATTGTGCTGATCGCCTGAAGGCCTTGCTGAGGGAGGCCCATGCCGTGTTGGATGAAAAACAATATGGCTACATCACAAACACTAGTCGTGAAAAAAGCAAAAAACAAGCACACAAATTGTGTTTCGCGCCAAATACGCCCATCAATATTACTCTTTATTTTTCACGCATCAATGTTTCTGCCGTAAACTAAGTTGACGGCAGAAACATTTTGTGTTATATTAGCCTATAAGGAGGAATATAAAAATGGAAAAAAAGCCTTACCACCATGGCAACCTGGAGGAGAGTTTAATTGAAGCCGGCATTATTCTATTGGATAAGGTCGGGCTTGAGCAGTTTTCTCTAAGGAAAGTAGCAATTGCGTGCGGTGTCAGTCATGCAGCGCCTTATAAACATTTTAATTCAAAACAGGACCTGCTAGATGCCATGAAAAAATATGTTGAAAAACAATTCAGTGCCGCTTTGAAAGAATCACTCGAATACTATAAAAATGACCCTGACAGAATAATATATTTCGGGCAAGCATATTTGAAGTTTTTTATTAAAAACCCACATTATTTCAGATTTTTTATTACGCATACCGGCTTAGAAATAGATTTAAGTGACTTGCAACAAAATAGCAATTATGAACCATTTGAATTGTTTAAAAAAACTGCCATTGAAGAATTTACATTCAGAAAAATTCCAGTAGCATTATACAAGCAATTGATGATAGCCATGTGGGCAATGGTACATGGCGTCACTTCACTGGCTACCATGGAAGGTGTGATATATGATAATAATTGGGTTGACCTGTTAGGCAAAATATTAAAAGAAAATCAGACATTGGAAGGATGAATTTACATTGCACAAATATATCACTATTATACACGACTTAGCACCAGAAGAATTCAAGAAGCAATTTCCTGCGCAAGGTGAGAATTGGAAAATTATTTCAAAGGAAAATTCTATTGCACAGTGTATTGGCTGCTTTGGCTGCTGGGTAAAAACACCATCAAAATGTATCATTCAGGACGAATTTCAGCACATAGGAAAAATATTTATGAAGAGCGAGAAGATTATTGTTATAACCAGATGTACATATGGAGGATATAGCCCATTCGTAAAAAATGTATTTGATCGATGTATTGGCTGCCTTCTTCCGTTTTTTACAACGAGAAATGGAGAGGTTCATCATCCTACAAGAAGTGATAATAGACCAATCATTTCTGCTCATTTTTATGGCAACGATATCACTGATAAAGAGAAAGAGACCGCCAGAAAGCTTATTCCGGCAAATGCTTTAAATATAATAGCAGCCTCTCATTCATTGCAGTTTTACAAACATAGCGAAGAAATTGAGGAGGTAATTTAATGAAGGTCTCCTTAGTAAATGCAAGTCCCAAAAAAGGGAAAAATAATTCAGCATATTTTTTAAAAGAATTGGAAAACACGTTACAAGCACAGGACATTCACAATATTATGCTGAACCGCTCTCAAATATCAGAAAACGACTTGGAGACATTGTTGCTATCTGATGTTATTGTGTTTAGTTTTCCACTTTATGTAGATGCAATACCCTCTCAATTATTAACAGTCCTGGTGAACTTGGAGCATCAATTTAAAAATACGCAACGCGCTTGCCGTGTCTATAGTATTGTAAATTGTGGATTTTATGAAGGTAGCCAAACACATTTGGCACTTGATATTTTAGAAAACTGGTGCATCAGAGCAAACTTAAACTGGTCGGGAGGCATCGGAATAGGTGCTGGTGAAATGCTTGGCAGTCAGGATACAATACCGATGGGAAAAGGAACCAAAAAAAATCTTGGCGCCGCCATAAATGCCTTATCTGACGCCATTCAGCGCAACGCCCCTTTAGCGCATCAATATGTAACGCCCAACTTTCCAAAATTTTTATTTATACAAATGGCTAATGGAACGTGGAAAAGTAAAGTTAGAAACAACGGACTCAAAGCAAAACAAATATACGAAATTTCAAATGACTAATTGACAGGCAGCAAGAAAGAGTTGTCTGGCAAAAAACGGTTTATATATTTTGCTTAGTGGTAAGCGGCGCTATACGGGGAACATGTTTTTCACCGTCTATTCTCTCTAACAGAGAACGGCCACCGCAGCAGGGGGCGCAAGATGTGGCACACCGGTTTGGCGGAAAGGACAAGCAGGAGGCCTGTCGCGATGATAAGCGCCCAAAGCAGCTTCCAGCGCAGACCGTCAAACACACCGAACGTGCTGAGCAGCTTAATCACGAATCCGTGTAAAAGATAAACCGGTATCGTATGTGCGCCAATATACGAAATAACCGGGATGTTCCGGTTTGGCAGGGCAAGCAGCAGAAAGGCAATCCAGATACACGCGGCTGCCTGCGTCAGCAGGCGGAACTACCAAGTATAGCCAAGATTGACGTACGAAATGGAGCCATAAAACCAACTATTGTGCCATGCTCCCTCCCGCCAAAGCGCAAACAGGACAAACGCCACAAGACACAGCGCAAGCAGCCCTACCCACAGCCCCCGCCGCTTCCCCTGCGGGGCAGTGCGCGGCCTCCGGCGCAGAACGTGACCCGCAATAAAGAACGGAAAGTAGACAGCCGCGCGGGACAGGCTCAGGCCGTATCCGATCGGTGCTGCCCAGCCAATCAGAATACTCACGAGCGCCGCCACGCAGAGTATCGCCGCATAAACCTCCACACGCTCTGATCGAAGCAGCGGCAGCGCAAGATGCCACAGCATCAGCGCCATCAGGTACCACATCAGCCAATATGGGGTGGTATACGACCACACGCTCTGTCCCTCAAGCACTATGTTGGCAAAAATCTGGTACAGGGTCTGGAAAATGAGGTAGGGGTATAGGAGCTTTGTCAAAATATCCGCCGGCCGCTCCCCCGCCGTAAAACCGGAACAGAAGGCAAACGCGGGCATGTGAAACGAATACACCACCCGATAGAGCGTCGCAACCCCCGGCCCCATAAACAGCTCCAGCAGATGCCCGAACACAACACAAAACATGAGCAGGCATTTCAGGTTGTCCAATTTTGCATAGCGCCCCTGTAACGGCATAGTGCCTCCCTCCGTTCCCCTTTCCGTTACAGTAACCTCTCACGCGGCCTTTGTCAAGGTACCTTCGCCGCACTTGACGGCGGAATCCTTTCTACTATATAATAGGAAACAATAAATTTGTGAAAAGAGGTGCCGTTATGCGCAGTGTTGGACTGATTACCTTCCATTTTGCCCATCACTATGGCGCGCAACTGCAGGCATACGCCACGATGCGCACCGTAGAGCAGCTCGGCTGCAAGTGCGAGGTAATCGACTACCGTCTGCCTCACACCACCGCCACCAACCGCATCTTTAAGCGGGGCGGGGCACGGGGTATGATCTCTAACCTGCACACCGCGCTGCATTACGGCGCGTTCCGACGGCGCTACGACCGGTTTGAGGCCTTCGTCGCTGAGCAGATGCCTTTAAGCCCGGCGCGCTACACCTCCGTCACCGCCCTGCGGGAAAACCCGCCCGCCTATGACATCTATCTCGCGGGCAGCGACCAGATCTGGAACCCTTATATCTTTGAAACCCAGCAGTTTGACGAGGCATTCCTGCTCACGTTTGTCCAGCGCGGCACGCGCATTGCATACGCGCCGAGTCTGGGGGTACCCTCCCTGCCCGCGGATACCTCCGCACAGCTGCGGGCGTATCTCGCCCCGTTCTCCGCCCTCTCCGCGCGGGAAAAGCGGGGGAGCGACCTGCTCGCACAGATTACGGGACGGGAGGTACCCGTCGTGCTTGACCCCACCCTGCTTCTGACCGCGCGCGACTGGGACAAGTGTGCTGTTCCGCCCGCCTTAGACGGAGCCTATATCCTATGTTATTTCGTCTCCGACCCGGCGGAGATCGCCCCCTGCGCGCTAGAGCTCTCCCGCAAAACCGGTCTGCCCATCGTGCAGCTTGCCGGGGCGCGGCGCAAAATCGATGGGGCACGCACCCTGATTCTGGACGCGGGACCGCGTGAATTTTTGGGTTTATTCCAGCATGCCGACTATGTCTGCACCAATTCCTTCCACGGCGCGGCGTTCTCCCTCCAGTTTTCCCGCCCCTTTTTTACCGCTCTGTCTCCGAAAGAGCGCAGTGAACCGACCTACTCCCGCATATACAGCCTGCTCAATCAGCTGGGCTGCACAGCACGCATTCTCGGCCTGCCGGAGACCGCCGCCATTGACGACCCGCTCGACTACGAGGCCGTCCAGCGCTGTCTGGATCAGGCGCGCGCGGACTCCTTGTCGTATTTGCGCGCCGCGCTCGACTCCGCTGCCGAGGATATATCATAAGTAAAAAAATTGTCTCACCGCAGAAATTTACATTTTATTCTTTGATTTTTACCCTACGCCCTGATAGACTGGTACAATGCAGACAAGCTGTCACAAATGACCGCGCCGGGAGGAATACACATTGAACGCTATTTCAAATTGGATTGACCGCTTTTGTTATAAGCATCCGCGCTTTTATATTCCGCATTTAATGCTGATCATTGTTGTGGGGCAAATTTTCGTTTTCCTGCTCGATATGTTCAGCAGCGGTCAATTCTCCAATATCATCTGCTTTGCGCCCTATTACATCCTCCATGGACAGATCTGGCGCATTGTCACCTTTGTTTTTGTCCCGATCAACTCCAGTCCGATTCTCCTGATTATATCCCTCTACTTTTACTTCTTCATCGGCAGAATACTGGATCGCGAGTGGGGTTCGGTCAAGTTCACGGTCTATATCCTTCTGGGCGCGGTGCTCAATATTGTCATCGGTTTTATTCTTTACGCGGTATTTCCCACCGCCTCACCGAGCGTAACGGCAAGCATGCACTATGTGTACCTCTCCATGTTCTTTGCATTTGCCACCCTCTTTCCCGACATGCGGGTGCTCCTGTTCTTTATTATCCCGATAAAAATCAAGTGGCTCGCGTGGATTGACGCTGCCATGTTCGCCTATACCATTATTATAAATCTGGTGCAGCTCGATTTTGTGAACGCGATCGTCCCGTTGATCGCCATACTCAACTACTTTATCTTTTTCTGGCCTATCATACGCGGCGCGTTCGGGCGTGCCAAATATAAAACCTCCCGGCAGACCATCCATTTTAAGCAAGCCGCAAATCAAGCCCGGCAGAACCAGCAGCAGCGCGGTTATCTGCACAAATGCGCGGTATGCGGGAAGACGGACACAGACTACCCCGACATGGAATTCCGCTACTGCTCCAAATGCAACGGGTACTACTGCTACTGTCCGGAGCACATCAATAACCACGTTCACATTGAATGACGCAGACCGGAACAACAGAATGATATGCTACCCCCAGATAGGACAGTGAAAGAAAAAACACTGTTTTTATCTGGGGGTGACTTTATGCCGCAACGAGTGAAAACATCGGCAGAGGAAAAGGTGCGTATTGTAGACGCCTATCTGTCAGGGGAAGTAAGATGGACGGATGCGTATGAGGTGGCAGGAGTAGGCAAGGCGACGGTCAACCGATGAGTAAATCAATACAGATTTCTACAACAACTACCGCCTCCACCGTCGCCTTTCCGTCATGCACCCATAGTAAAAAAATGGCAAAGTGCTGAGATGCTACATAGAATGGGGGAGCAGAGTGTAGTCATATGTATATTGAAACATCCTACCTAATAAAGGAGTCATCACTATGATAAACAATTGTTCTTGTCCCCCATGCGGAGGCCAGCAAATTGTCCCCAGTTGTATTCCATGTCCTCCAACCCCCTGTGTATTGACAGGCCCGACGGGCCCCACTGCACCGCCAATATATGCACAACCGTTAAAAGCCGCATGAACACAGGGTTTTTAAGACCTCAACAAAATAATTTAATCCCCATAATCACACAGTATGCCGTTTGAAAGCTGGACAAGCTATCAAGCGGCATATTTGTTTGCCAAGGCGTTCTGAAATAGGAACGCCGTTTTTTTATGCCCTTTTTCAGAGGGAAAGGAGGTTTTACGTTATGGCAGTATTCCGGGTAGAGAAAAACAAGGGCTACACGGTTATGTCAAATCACCACTTGCGAAACAAGGAACTATCGCTAAAAGCAAAAGGCTTGTTGTCGCAAATGCTGTCCTTGCCGGAGGATTGGGACTACACCCTTGCCGGGTTGTCCCACATCAACCGGGAAAAAATAGACGCTATCCGCGAAGCCGTCCGCGAACTGGAACGCGCCGGATATATCCAGCGTACCAGAGAGCGCGACAAGAAAGGCCGGTTGCGGGGCGCGGATTATGTGATATACGAACAACCGCAGCCACCTATATTGGATTACCCTACATTGGAAAATCCAACATTGGATAATCCAGTGTTGGAAAAACCTACGTTGGAAAATCCAACGCAATTAAATAAAGAACTATCTATTACTGAAAAATCAAATACGGATTTATCAAGTACCCATTCCATTCCTATCCATTCCCCTAACCCCTTGCCTTTAGAGGGCGCAGCGGCTACGCCGCCGGAACAGAAAGGAATTGAAGCGAACGACGCATACAGGATTTATGAGGAAATTATCAAGGACAATATCGAGTATGACATTATCGTGCAGGACAGACATATCGACAAAGACCGATTAGACGAAATCGTAAGTCTTTTGCTTGAAACCGTCTGCACGTCACGAAAGACAATTCGCGTCGCTGGTGACGATTACCCCGCCGAACTTGTCAAAAGCAAATTTCTGAAACTGAATAGCAGTCACATTCAGTTTGTTTTTGATTGCTTGCATCAAAACACCACCAAAGTCCGCAATATCAAAAAATATCTGTTGGCGGTACTGTTCAACGCGCCGTCCACGATGGGCAGCTACTATACCGCCCTCGTCAATCACGATATGTACGGTGACAGGGAATGTTGATCGGGCTGCACGACGCGGAGCGCGACCACATGAGGGGTAAGACGTTTCCCAATTTCGCGCTGATGAAACTATCCGCATACCACAAAGCGCGGGGTGATACCGTGGAATGGTGGAATGGACTATACAACGCAAACTATGACACCGTTTATTCCAGTAAAGTATTTGGATTTACACAGGAAAACCCCTATCTGCCCGAAAATACAGTCAAGGGCGGCACAGGCTATGGCCTGTATACCGAATTGCCCCCCGATATTGATAGCTGTTTCCCTGACTATTCCCTTTATCCCGAATGTGATTATGCCATAGTCAAACCCTATTTGAATTAAGTCAAGTTGACATAACCGACATTGACCTGTCAGCCTTGACGGACATACACACAGTAAGCATTAACCACGACTTGCCGCATGAAGAAAAGATATTGTCATATATTGCACAGATGGGAAACCCTTATTGCTTTATCAGTGGCGGCGTTCCCGTGCGTATGCGGTTTTTATCCAAAGAAAAAAGTCTTTCGCAATCATTAGTATCTTTCTTTTCAACACTCAAACAACGGTGACAAAATAAGCTGTCCATAGACGACGCTATTATACCCCGTAAATGCCCGTTTTGGTTGATTTACCGGGCTAAAATTGGTATAATGGCGTTGTGATTATTGGGGGAAGGAGGGCATATGCCAAGAGTACGAAAAACTACTCAAACAGTCACAGCAAAACATTGGAAAATCGGTATCTATATTCGTCTTTCACGCGAAGATAAAGAAAAAGAAGAAGAACGAGTAAGCAATAAGAACGGCAGACGAAACATTCCGCACAATGTTGATGAAAATGCAAGCGGCAGTATTGTAGAACAAGATAAAATCTTAACTGAATGGGTTGAAGAATACTTCCGCGAAGAACATTACGAAGTCGTTGACTATTTTGTAGACGACGGCCTGACCGGGACAGATGATACAAGGGACGATTTTCAACGGCTTATTGAGTACGTTGAAGCTGGCAAAGTGAATTGTATTGTCGTAAAAACCTTATCCAGAGCGTTTCGGAACTACGCCGACCAAGGCCGCTATTTGGAACAGGTATTTCCCCGTCTTGGTGTACGCTTTATATCGTCCAGCAACCCCTTTGTGGATAGCTATAACGATCCCGACGCGATTAACAACGGTATGGAAATACCGATAAACGGTCTTATGAATGACCGTTTTGCCGCGAAAACGTCAGCCGACATACGGCGAACCTTTGACGCAAAGCGTCGGCGCGGTGAGTTTATCGGCGCGTTTGCGCCCTACGGGTATATAAAAGACCCGGAGGACAAAAACAGTATCATCATTGATGAAGAAGCGGCACAGCACGTCAGGGACATATTCAACTGGTTTGTCGTTGATGGCATGAGCAAGCGGGGTATTGCGCTAAAGCTGAACGAAATGGGCGTATTAAATCCCACGGCCTACAAACAGCGTGTGCTAAAGTTAAAGTATAAAAACCCCGGCACAGAAATGAATGATGGGCGTTGGATGGGCAGCAACATACTTAATCTTTTGAAGAATGAAATGTACGTCGGAAACATGGTACAGGGGCGTAATCGTATCATCAGCTATAAGGTACATACGCAGATTAAGACACCAGAAGAAGAATGGTATGTTGTAGAGGGTACACACGAAGCGATTATCTCTCGTGAGCTATTCGACCAAGCCCAATTACTGCACTCCCGCGACACACGAACAGCACCCGGCAAAAAAGAACTTTATATTTTCGCTGGCCTGTTGCGTTGTGCCGACTGCAAAATGGCAATGCGGCGCAAAGTGTCAAAGAACCTTGCATACTATCATTGCCGCTCTTACCATGACAAGGGCGTTTGTACTAGGCGGTCAATCCGCGAGGACAGATTGATACAGGCCGTTTATGACGCTATCCGTATACAGATTGATTTAGTGCAATCATTAAGCGACGCATTGGAGGCCATCAATCAGCAACCAAACGTAAAAACACAGTCTAACCGCTTAACTGCAATGCTGAAAATGCGTCAAGCAGATTTAGACAAAGTAATCAAAGCGTCCGATAGTCTGTACATGGATTGGAAAAATGGCGACATTACCAAAGAGGACTATCGGAGAATGAAAGCGTCCTTTGACGAAAAAGCCGACGAGCTAAAGGCGGCGGTTGATAGTATCAAGGGCGAAATCAATACACTGGCAAGAGGTGTAAATGCAGACGACCCATACCTCGCCACGTTTTTGAAGTATAGGAATATTACAGAAATAAACCGTGGAATTGTCGTGGAATTGATTGATACCATTTACGTCCATGAGGACGGACAAATAACAATAGACTTTTCCTTTGCGGATGAAATGAAACGGATTGTTGAGTTTATAGAGAACAATCAAAATGACCTTGTAATCGTGGAAAACAAAGGCGTTTCTTAATCATCTTCAAAGTTGTGCATAAATAGTCGGTGCTACCGGGCCCACAGGTCCAACCGGACCGACAGGCGCTACCGGCGCAACAGGCGCAGCAGGTGCAACGGGTGCAACGGGCCCGACAGGGCTGGGCGTCGGAACGCTCATTCCATTTGCATCGGGCACACCGGTGATCCTCACCACAGATTTCAACGGCGCAACCGCCCACCCCGGCCTTTGCGGGTTCGGCGCGTCATTCACTCCGCTCGTGTCCATCACCAATCCGTTTGACATATCGTCTTTGGAAGAGCAGGACGCCTTTATGGTTCCGGTTGACTGCACCATTATGGAGTTTTCCGCCTTCTTCTCCACAAGTACGGCAACCAACCTGCCCGACAACACAGCCACGGTGCAGGCACAGCTCTGGATTTCCACCGTCCCCGACAATAGCTTCGTCCCCATTCCATCTTCTCTGATCTCGCTGGCACCGGTCTATACCGGCACCCAGTCCAACGGTACAGTTTCCAGCGGATCCGTTCTGGTAAACTACCCCGTCACCGCCAATAGTCGGCTGATGCTTGTATATCAGGTGGTCTCCGCAAACGTCGCCGAAATCTCCGTCGCAGGCTTTATCAGCGCAGGTGTAAATTTTCAGTAAAACACCCCCCTGCCGTGGCATTTCCACGGCAGGGGGGCTATTCTTAATGGTCGACACGGTACTCCAGCACATCGGCGCTGCAGGGCAGGGCGTTGGATATGGCGGGGATAGCTCCGCCTTCATATGTCTTCGCTTCGGCGGTGCCGAGCGCCTGCGCCAGACCCTCAATAATCTGCCGTCCCGCGTCCTTCCAAGCGGGACGCAGTGCCTGCGTAATGCCGAACTGACTCGTGACGTGTCCCGTCGTTTCAGAAAATGCAGGCATGGGCAGAACCACATCGGCCAGCTTTGCAGTCTCGGTCAGATAGAGGTCGCAGACCACCATGAATTTCGGTGTACCAACACGCCCGCCGCAGCCGACGGGATCCTCACCCCAGATGAGCAGGTTTGCGGGCACGGTACCGCACGCGGTTTTCTCCAGATTCAGGTAAGGCGCGATGCCGCGCGTGTTGCACTTGCCCGCCGGGAGGAGGATTTTTGCCCCGGTGTCAAGCGCCGCCTGCAACAGCGCACGGTCCGGATTGCGCAAGAGCAGGACGGGCCTGGCCGCGTTTTGGATGGCGGCCTTGGCCTCTGCAGTCATACCGCTTGCGGAGAGGAAGGGGGTCCCCTCCCGTATCGCCTTGCGCAGCAGCAGCATGGGGACAGCATTTCCTTCCGCGATATCGCAGCCGAGCGCCACAATCCGGTCGGCACGCGCCATATCATCATAGGTCGCCACACGGTCCGTATGGTCACGATAGAAGGCGGCGACGATGGGATTGATGCCAAAGGTCAGTACCTGATCGCTCCCCCGCGCCGCAGCGATGGATGCGAGCGCGCGCGCATCCTCGTCGGTGGTTCTCCCTGAGAGATATACCGCAAAATCGACGCCGCGTATGCTCCCCAGCCCTTTTTGTACGGCGGTGAGCGCGTCCTGCAGCGTACAGGGGACAAGCACGCCGTTTTTGCGCACCATGGGGGTGGTCAGGCGGTCGGGCGCGTGGATAAAGGTGTTATGAAAGCGTCCCCGCTCACACAGAATGCCCTTGTTCACGCCCTTTTCCGTATCGGCGGTGGTGCGCAGCAGTCTGTCTCCGTTGGTGCGCAATTCAATGGCACAGCCCGCGCCGCAGTAGGTGCATACGCTGTCGGTCAGCGTTTCGGCAAAGGGCCCGGGTTTGAGCAGGTCGGGCTTTTCGATGAGCGCGCCCACCGGGCAGGCGGAAACGCACTGCCCACAGTTCACGCAGTTGGGCTCCTCGCCGAAGGGGACGCAGAAGGACGGCTCGATGGTGGTGTCAAAGCCCCGGTTATAAAAGCCGAAGACCCCCTTGCCCGTAATCTCGTCACAGATGCGCACGCAGCGCCCGCACTGGATGCACTTATTCGGGTCGCGGACGATGTAGGGATGACTCTCGTCAATGGCAAATTTTGTGAAAGCACCTGCTAGGCCATCCTGCTTTGCGCCGTAATCGGTGGCGTATTCACGCAGCTTACATTCATTTACGTCCTTACAGCCGCAGGAGAGGCACCGCTGCGCCTCCTGCCGCGCCTGCTCCTCCTGCAGGCCGAGCTCCACCTCGCGGAAGTTATGCGCGCGTTCCTCTTTGGAGAGCATCGGCATGCGCACCGCCTCGGCGGGCGCGACGCCGGCATACTCCGCCGTATCGATCTCGCTGTAATGCGCTGCCTTTTTGTGGCTATACAGCGCCGGCTGAGGCGCTGGCGCTTTGCCCTGCATATACTGGTCCATCGCAAGGGCGGCTTCGTGTCCCCCGGCAATGGCGAGAATGGCTGTCTTGGGGCCGGTCACCGCATCACCTGCAGCGAAGACGCCGGGGAGGTTTGTTTCCCCCGTCCCCTCCCGCACGCACAGGCGATTGCGCTCGGCCGTCACGGCGCAGTCCGCGCCGGTAAAGCTCAGATCCTGTGTCTGTCCGATGGCGGAGATGACGAAGTCGACCGTCTCCACATACTCTGACCCCGCGACGGGTATGGGGGCGCGGCGTCCGGACGCGTCGGGCGCGCCGAGCTCCATCCGAATCAGGGTTAACGCCGTCTGCCCGCCCTGCTGTGCGGCCGCAACGGGATTGGTAAGGAAGTGGAAATCCACACCCTCAAGCTCCGCCTCCTCGATCTCCATCTCGTCGGCGGGCATCTCCTCTCGGCTGCGGCGGTAGACAAGCTGCACTTCTTGCGCGCCGAGGCGTACCGCCGTGCGGCAGCAGTCCATGGCGGTGTTGCCGCCGCCGACCACGATCACACGCTTGCCCGTAAAATCAGGCGGATTCCCCTCTGTGACGGAGCCCAAAAAACTGACGCCGCGCAGGATGGACGGGCAGTCCTCCTCCCCGGTCACGCCGAGGGGCTGCCCGACCTGCGAGCCGACGGCAAGCAGCACGCTGTCATAGCCGTCCGCTTGCAAAGAGGCGAGGGTGATGTCCTTGCCGAAGGTGATATTGTACTGAAAATCAACACCAAGGCTTGCCACAATATCCACCTCACGGTCGAGGGCTTCCCGCGGCATGCGGTAGGAGGGGATGCCGTAGCGCAGCATCCCGCCGGGGTGTGGATGTCGGTCAAAGACCGTGACGCCGTGTCCCGCCGCCGCCAGAAACCACGCGGCGGAGAGTCCCGCAGGGCCCGCACCGATGATGGCGGCCTTCTTGCCGGTAGCGGGCGCTTTTCTGGGCAGATACGGCACCTCGCGCTCCAGATCGAGATCGGCTGCAAAGCGCTTGAGGTGGGCAATATGTACCGGTCCCTCGAGCGCGTTGCGTCGACACTCGCTTTCACACGGGCGGGTGCAGATGCGCCCGCAGACAACGGGCAGGGGATTGCGCTGCTTGATGAGCCGGAGGGCCTCTTCATAGCGTCCATTTGCGATGTGCCCGACATAGCCCTGGATGTCCACATGGGCGGGACACGCGTGGGAGCAGGGGGCAATGCAGTCGCCGTAATGCTGGCTGAGCAGCAGCTCCAGACAGGTCTCGCGCGCCTTGCTGATGGCCTCACCCTCGGTGCGGATGACCATGCCCTCCGCGACCTCCGCGCTGCAGGCGAGCATGGTACCCCGCGCACCCTCGACCTCCACACGGCAGAGCATGCAGGAGCCGAAGGGGCGCAGGCGCGCATCGTGGCAGAGGGTGGGAATGGCGACCCCCTGCTCGCGGCAGGCGTTCAAAATGGTCTGCCCCGCAGTCACCGTGCAGGGTATACCGTTTATTGTTACATTCACTTTCTCCATAACTGCACTCCTAATCCACGGATACCGCGCCAAATTTGCACACCGACAGGCAGGTGCCGCACTTGGTACACAGCGCTTGATCGAGTATATGCGGGTGCTTGACCGTCCCCTGAATCGCCTTGGTGGGGCAGCGGCGGGCGCAGGCGGTGCAGCCGGTACACTTTTCGGGGTCAATCTCATAGTGAATGAGCGCCTTGCACTGGTGGGTGGGGCACTTCTTATCCCGGATGTGCGCCTCATACTCGTCGCGGAAGTAGCGCAGGGTGGTCAAAGCAGGGTTTGGCGCAGTCTGCCCGAGACCGCAGAGGGCGTTGCGCTTAATCTGCACCGCAAGCTCCTCCAGCTTTTCGATGTCCCCCTCCTCCCCCTCGCCCTGGGTGATGCGGGTGAGGATTTCAAGCATCCGCTTGGTCCCAATTTTGCAGAAGGTACACTTGCCGCAGGACTCCGACTGGGTAAAGTTGAGGAAGTAGCGGGCGATATCCACCATGCAGTTGTCCTCGTCCATAACCACCATGCCGCCCGAGCCGATGATCGCGCCGGTGGCGGCGAGGGTGTCGTAATCAATCACGGTGTCGATGAGGGACGCGGGGATACAGCCGCCGGACGGCCCGCCGAGCTGGACCGCCTTAAATTCCTTGCCCGAGGACGTGCCGCCGCCGATGCCGAACACCACGTCGCGCACCGTCATGCCAATGGGCACCTCGACCAGTCCGCCGTGCTTGATTTTCCCCGCAAGGGCAAAGACCTTTGTGCCGTTGCTCTTTTCGGTGCCGTATGCGGCAAACGCCGCCGCGCCGTTGCGGATAATCCAGCCAATGTTGGCGCGCGTCTCCACATTGTTGATGTTGGAGGGCATGCCGAACAGTCCCCGGTTGGCCGGGAAGGGCGGGCGGATGCGCGGCATGCCGCGGTGCCCTTCAATGGATTCGATCAGGGCGGTCTCCTCGCCGCAGACGAAGGCACCCGCGCCCTCTTTGATATGTAAGTGGAAGGACACGCCGGTGCCCATAATATTGTCGCCGAGCAGGCCGCGCTCTTCCGCCTGCGCGATGGCAATCTTCAGGCGGTGGATGGCGAGCGGGTACTCCGCGCGGGCGTACACATAGCCCTCGGTTGCGCCGATGGCGTAGCCGCCGATGGCCAGCCCCTCGATGACACTGTGCGGGTCGCCCTCGAGAACACTTCGGTCCATAAACGCGCCGGGGTCGCCCTCATCGGCGTTGCAGATGATATACTTCTGGTCGCCCTTCGCGTTGTGGGCAAAGCGCCACTTCTGCCCGGTGGGAAAGCCCGCGCCACCTCTCCCTTTCACACCGGAGGCGAGCACCTCCTCAATGACCTCCTCGGGGGTCATCTCGCGCAGGGCGCGGGCAAGGCCCTTGTACGCGTCCATCTCCAGCGCGTCTTCGATGGATTCGGGGTTGATCTTTCCGCAGCGGGCAAGCACAATGCGCGCTTGCGGCAGTAAGAACACTTCATCCGTGCCGTCGTGCGCCGGGGTGAGCACGGCATGCTCCCGCACCGGCGTACCGCCGAGAATGTGGCTTTCAAAAATCGTCTGAGCAAGCTCCGGCGTAACTCCGCCGTAGATGGTGCCGCCGCGCTCGTCCACGACCTCCACCATCGGTTCTTTATAGCACATGCCCATACAGCTCGTGTCGCTCATCTCAACCGCCGCCTCAGGATGCGCTTCTATGAGCGCTTCAAAGGCGTCCTTTACCTTCAGCGCGCCCGCCGCGATGCCGCAGGAGCCAAGACCGATCCGCAGTTTCATCCCGCCGCCTCCTTTTCCCGAAACGCTCGCATAATCGTGCGCACTTTATCCGGCGTGAGCCGCCCGTGCGTTTCGTTATCAATCATCATCACCGGCGAGAGGGAGCAGCAGCCGAGACACGCGACCGACTCGACGGTGAATTTTCCGTCCGCTGTGGTGCCGCCGAGCGCGATCCCCAGCTCCTGACAGAGCGCGTCGGCGACGTTCTCCGCGCCGTTGACATGGCACGCGGTGCCGAAGCAGACCCTTATCACATGCTCCCCCACCGGTTGCAGGCGGAATTGCGAATAGAAGGTGGCGACACCCATAATCTTAGACACATAAATACCCGTCCGCTCCGACAGACGGGCAATGATATCCTCCGGTAAATACCCATATGCGCCCTGCAATTTTTGCAAAAGCGGAATGAGCTCTGCCTCCTTGCCGGAATAATCCCGCATAATCTCCTCAAACGCAGCAAAATATCGGCTGTTTTCTTTGCAGTCACAACTACACACTTATTTGTGCCCCCGTTCCTGTTAAAGTCCCTCTGATGGGGAAAGACATATTAAACTTATGATATCAATTCTTCAGCTAAAATGCAAGACCAAGTTGAAATTACTAATAAAGTCACAATTTATCTGTCAAAAATATGCAATAATGTACAAAAAATCATGACTCATTACCGCTCTTCCGGCAAGCTATGTACCAGCGCGTCCAGTGCCTTGCGGTCGCATAGGCGGATGCGATGATAGCCGGTCGCCAAAAATCCATTTCGCTCCAGCTCTCCGAGCACCCGGCTGACCGTCACACGGCTGACGCCCACCGCAAAGCCGATCTCCTCATGGGTGCAGCAGATAGCGTCTTCCTCCTCCGTCTGCTGGCTTAGCAGATAGCGCGCAATGCGCCGGTCGGCACGCAAAAATGTCCCGTCCACATGGCCTGAGAGCAGGCGCACCGTCTTTGCAAGATACTGCAGCATGAAAAAGGGGAGTTCGGGACAGCGCTGGAAGGTCTCCTCCAGCCGCGCGCGGTCAATTGTGACAATCTCGCAGCGCGTCAGGGCAACGGCGGAGGAGACGCGTGGCTGCCCGTCGAAAAACGACGCCTCCCCAATGAGCTCTCCCGTCTGATGCACGGTCAGGGTGCGTTCCGCGCCGGAGGGGGCGCTGAGAAAGCATTTGGCCTTCCCTGAGACAATATAATAAAATTCCGTGGCAATGGTATCCTGCCAGTAGATAAATTGGCCCGCTTCATATACCCGCGGCATCTGCCCCTTGGCGAGCGGCTTCCAGATATCACTTGTCTGCATGGTGCAGCACCTCACGATCTATTTTGATTGTAACACATTTAACATTCTTTTGGCAAGCGGGATGCCATAATAGGTTTATAAAACAACAAAGGAGGTGCCGGAACATGGGAATGACAATGACCCAAAAGATCCTCGCGGCACACGCGGGACTCACACACGTGGAGGCGGGACAGCTCATCGAGGGCAAGCTCGATCTGATTCTGGGAAACGATATTACAACGCCGGTCGCCATCACGGAATTTGATAAAGCGGGGCTCACGCAGGTGTTCGACAGGGAAAAAATCGCCCTTGTGATGGACCACTACACCCCCTGCAAGGACATTCAGGCGGCGCAGCTGTGCGCGGCGGTGCGGGCCTTTGTAAAACGCTTCGAAATCACGCACTTCTACGACGTGGGCGACATGGGCGTTGAGCACGCGCTCCTGCCGGAAAAGGGGCTCATTGCACCCGGCGAGGCGATGATCGGTGCCGACTCCCACACCTGTACCTATGGCGCGCTCGGCGCGTTTTCCACCGGCGTCGGCTCGACCGATATGGCGGCGGGTATGGCAACGGGTTTAAGCTGGTTCAAGGTGCCCTCCGCCATTAAGGTGACGCTCACGGGTAAATTCCGCCCGTATGTCTCCGGCAAGGATGTGATTCTCCACCTGATCGGCCGCATCGGTGTGGACGGCGCGCGCTATCAGTCGCTGGAGTTTGTCGGCGAGGGCGTGGCGGAGCTCTCAATGGACGACCGCTTCACCATCGCCAACATGGCCATTGAGGCGGGGGCGAAAAACGGTATTTTCCCCGTGGACGAGAAAACCCGCGCCTATCTCCATGGGCGAGTCACCCGCCCATGGACGGCGTATGAAGCGGATGATGACGCGGTGTATGAGCGGGAGGTGGTCATCGACCTCTCCACGCTCCAGCCTACCGTATCCATGCCGCATCTGCCGTCCAATACGAAGACAGTCGGCGAGGTCGCGGGACTTCCCATCGACCAGGTGGTTATCGGCTCGTGCACCAACGGGCGTTTGGAAGATATGCGGCAGGCCGCGGAGATCCTGCGCGGCAGGAAGGTGGCAAAGCAGGTGCGCTGCATCGTCATCCCCGCCACCCAGCAGGTGATGCTCGACGCGACCAGGGAGGGCCTGGTGCAGATTTTTATCGAGGCGGGCTGCGCCGTCTCTACACCCACCTGCGGCCCCTGTCTCGGCGGGCATATGGGCGTAATGGCGGAAGGAGAGCGCGCCGTCGCCACCACCAACCGCAACTTTGTCGGGCGGATGGGCCATGTGAAATCCGAAGTGATTTTGGCAAGCCCCGCAGTCGCCGCGGCCTCCGCCGTCATGGGCTGCGTGGCAGATCCGGCGGCACTGACACAGGGATAAGGAGGTATACAGAATGAGAATTTATAAGTACGGTGACAACGTAGATACCGACGTCATCATCCCCGCGCGCTATTTAAACGCGCCCGACGAGGCGTCCCTCGCGTCCCACTGCATGGAGGATATCGACGCGGATTTTGCCGCCACGGTGGCGGCGGGCGACATTATGATCGCGGGGGCGAATTTCGGATGCGGCTCCTCGCGGGAGCACGCCCCGCTCGCGATTAAGGCAAGCGGCGTGCAGTGCGTCATCGCCTCCTCCTTTGCGCGCATCTTTTACCGCAACGCCATCAACATCGGCTTTCCCATTATGGAGTGCGAACAGGCGGCGCGGGAGATTCAGCCGGGCGATACGGTTTCGGTCAATTTCCAAACCGGCGTGATTACCGATGAGACAACGGGGAAGCAGTACCAGTCGGCGCCCTTTCCTGCATTTATCGAGGGCATCATTCACAGCGGCGGATTGCTCAAATCCCTGAAGGCGAGAGGGGTGGCGAAATGAATTATAACATTGCACTCATCCGTGGCGACGGCATCGGCCCCGAGGTGGTGGAGCAGGCGGTCTGCGTACTGGACGCCGTCGGGAAAAAGTTTGGGCATACCTATGCCTATACCGACGTGCTGCTTGGCGGCTGCGCCACAGACGCGGTGGGAAAATCCTACCCCGACGGCACGGCGGAAAAATGCAAGGCGTGCGACGCGGTTTTGCTCGGCGCGGTCGGTGGCCCGAAGTGGGGCTCCGACCGGCCGGCGGAAGAGCGCCCGGAGACGGCACTGCTCGCCATCCGGAAGGATTTGGGCTTGTATGCCAACCTCCGCCCCGCAGTACTGCGCCCCGCGCTGACGGGTGCATGCCCGCTCAAGCCGGAGATCGCCGAAGCGGGCATCGACCTGATGATGGTGCGGGAGCTGACGGGCGGTGTCTACTTTGGAAAGCGCGCGCGCTATGATACGGCGGAGCGCGGCGTGGAGTGCAGTGACCTCATGGCGTACTCCGAGCGGGAGATCGAGCGCATCGGCCGCCGTGCCTTTGCGCTCGCTCGCCTGCGCCGGAAAAAGGTCACGAGCGTGGACAAGGCAAATGTGCTCGAGACCAGCCGCCTCTGGCGGGAGGTCCTCCACCGGATCGCACAGGAGTACGGCGATGTGGAGTATGAGGATATGCTCGTCGATAACTGCGCCATGCAGCTCGTGCGCAATCCCGGCCAGTTCGACGTGGTGGTGACCGAAAACATGTTCGGCGATATCCTCTCCGACGAGGCGTCGATGATCACCGGCTCTATCGGGCTGCTCCCGTCGGCCTCCATCGGTGACGGCGCACCGGGGCTTTACGAGCCCATCCACGGCTCCGCGCCCGATATCGCGGGGCAGGATAAGGCAAACCCCATCGCCACCATTCTGTCTGTCGCCATGATGTTCCGCTACTCTTTCCAGCGCGCGGAGGAGGCCGACGCGATTGAGGCGGCTGTCGACCGCGTGCTTGCAGAGGGCTATCACACTGCGGACATGGCGGGGCGCGGCGAACCCATCGGTACCAAACGGATGGGCGCGCTGATCTGCGCGGAAATTGCAGCCATACAAAAATAAAAGGTTGCATTTGAGGGCAAACTGTGGTATCATATTTTAGCATTTGATGAAACAATAATTTTTCTGCAGAAGAAAGAGGTGAACACACTATGCGGGAAGGCATTCATCCCAATTACGCGCAAACCACCATTCGCTGTGCCTGTGGCAATGTAATTGAGACCGGTTCAACTAAACAGGACATTCGTGTCGAGGTTTGCTCCAAGTGTCACCCCTTCTTCACCGGAAAGCAGAAGATGGTTGATACTGGCGGTCGCGTGAGCCGCTTCAATAAGAAGTTTGGCTTGGAGAACAACCAGTAAGCGCCGCCCAAAAAGCCCGCACCGGATCGGTGCGGGCTTTTTTATCCTACCGCTGCATATATATAGAGCACCCGCAAAAAATAGGTTGTGTGTAAGTGTCTCTCTTTTTCAGTGCGGAACCGTACTCCTTGTGGCGAGGGTTCCCCTCGGCATAACGTATAGGCAGATCACAAATCCAACCAAGCGGAAATTATAGGAGGTCTACCATGCTATCAAAAATTGATGTAAAATCCCTGCATGAAAATGTCTTCACCCTCATCGGCGAGCGCTGGATGCTCGTTGCGGCAGGGGAAAAGGAAACCTGTAATATGATGACTGCAAGCTGGGGCGGTCTTGGCGTTTTGTGGGGCACCAATGTCGCAACGGTTTACATTCGCCCTACACGCTATACCTATGAGCTGATAGAAAAAGGGGATTACTTTACCATCTCCTTTTTCGGCGCGCAATATAAGGAGCAGCTCGCGCTCTGCGGCAAGAAGAGCGGACGCGACACCGACAAGGTAAAAGAGTGTGGCTTTACCGTGGAGGCAAGTGCATACGGCGCGCCGTATTTTGCCGAAGCGGAGCTGGTGCTTGTGTGCAAAAAGCGCTATGCGCAGGATTTTGATCCATCCCTTTTCCTGCTGGAGGATATGGAGCAGTGGTACCCCAATAAGGACTACCATAGGATGTACATCGGCGAGATTGTGGAGGCATATCAGGCATAACCCTGATACCGCCGCGCGGAAAGGAAGTGCCATATGGCGGAGAAAACGGAAGGGGAAGTCAACCGCGCGGTGCTGGTCGGCCTGAGCGCCGGGAGCCTGCGCCGGGAGGAAAACGCAACCGACGAATCCATGGAGGAGCTGCGCGCCCTGCTGGAGACGGCGGAGGGCGCATGCCTTGCCATCGTCCTGCAGAAGAAGGACACGCCGGAGGCGCGCACCTTCATCGGCGAGGGCAAGGTGCAGGAGGTGAAGGAGCTCGTACAGACGCTTGCAGCGGACATGGTGATCTTCGACAACAGCCTCTCCCCCTCCCAGCAAAGGGTACTGACTGAGGCGCTTGGCGTGACGGTCCTCGACCGCGCCGCCCTGATTCTGGATATTTTCGCCCGCCGGGCAAAGACGAGTGAGGGGCGCTTGCAGGTGGAGCTCGCGCAGTACCAGTATCTCCTGCCCCGCCTGACCGGCATGTGGGGCCATCTGGTGCGCCAGACCGCGTCGGGCGGCAAGTCCCCCATCGGCACGCGCGGCCCCGGTGAAACCCAGCTCGAAACCGACCGGCGGCACATTCGCCGTAAGATCGCAAAGCTCCAGGAGGAGCTCGAGCAGGTACGCCGTGTGCGCGGCACGCAACGGCAGCGCCGGGAGAAAAATGAGGTGCCCGTCGTGGCACTGGTGGGCTACACCAACGCGGGCAAATCCACGCTGCTCAACGCCCTCACAGGGGCCGACATCCCGGCAAACGACCGCCTGTTCGACACCCTGGACACCACCACACGCACCTTGGAGATCTCCGACACCTGTACTGTACTGCTCTCCGATACAGTGGGCTTTATTCAAAAGCTGCCCCACCATCTGGTGGAGGCGTTTAAGGCGACGCTGGAGGAACTGGCGTTTGCCGACCTGCTCCTGCATGTTATCGACGCCTCGAACCCCACGTGGCGGGAGCAGGCGGAGGTGGTGGAGGCGCTCATCACGGAGCTCGGCGCTTCAAAAACCCCGCGCATTGATGTCTTTAACAAGTGTGACTGTTACACGGGTGATATCATGCCCCACGGGGAACATATTGTGTCCATCTCGGCGAAAACCGGGCAGGGGCTCGACGCCCTGCGCGACGTCATCGGACAGCACCTCGACAAAGGCGCGGCAAAGGTAACGCTCCACATCCCCTATGACCAGGGGGGGCTCGTTGACATGCTCTACCGCGAGGCAAAGGTGCAGTCAGTGGAGTTTGCGGGTGAGATCGAGGTGATTGTCACCTGCACACCCAAGGTCCTGGGACAGGTGAGCGAATTCATTCGCAGGGACGACGTATGACCGCGTTCCGGATTCCCACTGCGCCCGCCGAGACGGAATTTACAGAAAAACGCTCCCGCTTTATCGGGCATATCTGGCCGGTGGAGACGGAGGAGGAAGCCCGCGCAAGGATTGAGGAGATGAAAAAGCGCTACCACGACGCGCGACACAATTGCTGGTGCTATGCCGTACGGGCTGGCGGCGCGGTGCGCTACTCCGACGACGGCGAGCCGCAAGGCACCGCCGGACAGCCGATGCTTGGCGTGTTTCAGAAGGAGGGCGTGGAAAACTTCTGCTGCGTGGTCACGCGTTACTTTGGCGGCATTTTGCTCGGCGCGGGCGGACTGGTGCGGGCATACACCCGCTCCGCCAAAGACGCGCTGGACGCCGCAGGTATCTCGGAGGTGCACCGCTGGACGGAAGCTGCCGTAACCTGTCCGTACCACCTCTTTGAACGGGTGAAACTCGCCTGCGAGGATGCCGGTATACCGGGCGACGCGGCATACGGCGCGGAGGTCACCCTGCGCGTCATCCTGCCGGAAGAAGGAGAAGCGGACTTTATCACCCGCATCACGGAGCTGACGGCAGGGTGCTGCGTGCCGAAGGTATGCGGGGCGGTGCTACGTGCCGTACCGCTGCAAAAATAAATTTCACGCGAAAGAAGGGTTTGTACCCATCGGCGTCGTATATTGCTTTATATAGAATAAAAAAGCCAATAAGGGACTGATGCTATGACGATACGCGAACAGACCGAACGTCAGGAGGCACAGCTGCTCTCCTCCCACGCGTGCTTATCCGCAGAGTCGCTCGGGCGGGTCCGTCCGGAGCCCCAGTGCCCGGTGCGCACCTGCTTCCAGCGGGATATCGACCGGATCATCCACGCAAAATCCTTCCGGAGGCTCAGGCAGAAGACGCAGGTCTTCCTCCAGCCGGAGGGTGACCATTACCGTACCCGCCTCACCCATACGCTGGAGGTGGCGCGCATCGCCCGCACCATCGCACGCGGCCTGCGGCTCAACGAGGATTTGACCGAGGCGGCTGCGCTCGGGCACGATCTGGGGCACACCCCTTTCGGTCATGCCGGGGAACGTGTGCTCAACGAGCTGCTGCCGGGCGGCTTTGCCCATAACGAGCAGTCCCTGCGCGTTGTGGATCGGCTGGAGAAGGACGGCATGGGCTTAAACCTCACCCACGAGGTGCGCCGCGCTATCCTCTGCCACACGGGAGAGGATCAGCCTGAGACGGCGGAGGGTAAGCTCCTGCGTCTGGCGGACAAAATCGCCTACATAAACCACGACATTGACGACGCCATCCGCGGCGGGATCATCTATGCCATTGATATCCCCATTGCCATCTCCGAGGTGCTCGGCTTCACCAACGCCGAGCGCATCAACAGTCTGGTCGTCGACATCATCGAGACAAGCGCGCAGACAGGGGAAGTCATGCAGTCCGCTCCCTTTCATGCGGCGATGTACAGCCTGCGGGAATTCATGTTCGAACACGTCTACCGCAGCCCTGTTGCCAAGGGGGAAGAGGGCAAGGCGCAGGAGCTTCTGCGCAGGCTCTTTGCGTATTATATGGGCCACCCGGACAAGCTCTCACCCGAAACGCAGGAGATCGCGCAGGAGGATGGTCGGGCGCGCGCAGTGTGCGATTACATTGCAGGCATGACGGATGAATACGCGCTGGAAAAGTACGCCGAGGCGTTTATTCCCGCGGCCTGGTCGGTGAAGTAACAAAATACGCCGCCCATCGGCAGATTTGTTATAATAATGTAAAAAAACGGAAATGATAGAGAGACAGGAGGCACCCGGATTGGCAATACCGGCACAATTTATAGACGAGCTTGTGGCACGCAGTGAGATCTCTGATGTCGTTTCGTCCTACGTCTCTCTGACCCGGAAGGGGGGCAACCTCTGGGGGCTGTGCCCGTTTCACAATGAAAAAACCCCATCCTTTTCGGTTTCGCAGGAGAAACAGTTTTTTCACTGCTTCGGCTGTGGGAAGGGCGGGGGTGTCATCACCTTTATCATGGAGATAGAAAACCTGCCGTACGTCGATGCCATCCGCCTGCTTGCAAAGCGCGCGGGGCTGGCGGTGCCGGAGGGCGAGGAAAACAGCGCGTTCCGCGTGCAACGGGAGCGCTTGCTCAGCCTCAATCGTGAGGCGGCACGCTTCTTCCACGACCAGCTCACCCAGCCGGGCGGCGCGCGCGGGGCCTCCTACCTCTACAACACGCGGCGGCTTTCCAGTGGTACCGTCACCCGTTTTGGCCTGGGGGTTGCCCCCGACGGTTGGGACCATCTCATCGAGGCGATGGCGGAAAAGGGCTTTGATAAGCGCGACCTGCTGGACGCCGGACTCGCGGTGGACAACAAGAAAGGACGAATCTACGACCGCTTCCGTGACCGCGTCATGTTCCCCATCATCGACCTGCGGGGCGATGTCATCGGCTTTGGCGGCAGGGTGCTCGGCGACGAACAGCCGAAGTACCTCAACTCGCCTGACACCGTTATCTATAATAAAAGCCGCAACCTCTTTGCGCTCAACCTCGCGCGCAAGTCGAAGCAGGGGCGGCTCATTCTCACGGAGGGCTATATGGACACCATCGCCCTGCATCAGGCCGGCTTTGACTGCGCGGTGGCAAGCCTCGGCACCGCCCTCACGGAGCAGCACGCGCAGCTGCTTTCCCGCTACACCAAAGAGGTTGTGATCGCCTACGACGGGGACGGCGCGGGCACCTCGGCGGCACAGCGCGCCATCCCGATTTTGGAACGCACCGGGCTGCGCGTGCGTGTGCTGGCATTCAGCGGGGCGAAGGACCCGGACGAATATATCGGCAAATTCGGGCGCGCCGCCTTTGCGCGGCTCCTCGACCGGAGCGAAAACCACATTGAGTACCGTCTCGCGCAGATACAAAAGCAGTATGACATAGCGGATGACGAGCAAAAGGTCGCATTTTTGCGGGCGTGTGCAGAATTCATCGCAACACTCCAAAGCCCTGTGGAGCGCGAGGTCTTCGGCACCCGCGCGGCGGAGGCGGCAGGCGTCTCCCGGGACGCCATGGAGCAGGAAGTAAAGCGCGCGCGTAACACCCGTGTACGGCGTGAAAAGAAAAAACAAGAGCGTAAAAACCTCACCCCGGCCGTGCAGCTGCAGCCACGGGACAAGGCAATGCGCTATCAGAATATACGCTCAGCCCGAGCGGAGGAGGGCGTCATACGCCTGCTTCTGCTGGAACCGGTCTTAACAGAGAAGGTAGCAGCGCGCCTGCAGCCGGAGGACTTCAGTTCACCGGTACTGGGCAAGGCATACGGCATCCTCCGCGCGCGCTACCGGGAAGGGCTGAGTACCCAGCTCGCCGTTTTGGCAGGGGCGCTGGAGGAGAGCGAAATCAGCCATCTCGCACAGGTGTTGGATCGGCCCGAGGCACTGGAGAACAGCGAGCAGGCGATGGAGGATTACCTCTCACTGATCGAGTGGGAGACAGCCAAGCGCCGTGGCCGGGCGCAGGATAAACCGCAGGAATCTCTTCTGGCGGCACAGGAGCGCTTTAGAGAGAAAAAAAGCTTTGGAGGAACATCACATGAGTGAGCAGAATATCCCTGAGATAAATGAGCAGGAGCAGGAAAACGAAATGGCCAAACAGAACCTCACCAACGCTGAAAAAATGGAGGTGGGGAAGATGATAGAGGTCATGAAGGTCATTGAGGGCGTCCCCGGCGCCGAAAAGCTCGGCGAGCTGATTGAGCGCGGCAAGAAAAAGGGGAATCTGTCCTCAAGCGAGCTGATGGATGTGCTGGAAAACATGGATCTATCCTCCGATCAGCTGGACAAAATATACGATACACTCGAAAATCTAGGCATCGACACAGTGGGGGAAGACTACCTGCCGGAGCTCCCTGACGAACTGCCAACCGAGGAAAGTCTGGAGGAGCTGCCGGAGGAAGAGCTGGTCGACCCCAACACACTGGTGGATTCCTTTGGCGTGGATGACCCGGTGCGCATGTATCTTAAGGAGATCGGCAAGGTAAATCTTCTGACCTCGGAAGAGGAGATCGCGCTGGCCCAAGCCATGGGCATGGGCATGGCCGCCGAGGAGCAGCTGTCCGAGATCAGCCGGATGCGCAAAAACGGGGAGGACATACCCATCTCTGAGCAGGAAGAGGCGGAGCTGCGCCGCCTTTACGACAAGGGCGAAGCCGCCAAAAAGCGGCTGGCGGAGGCAAATTTGCGTCTCGTCGTCTCGATTGCCAAGCGCTACGTCGGGCGGGGCATGCTCTTTCTCGACCTGATTCAGGAGGGCAACCTGGGCCTGATCAAAGCGGTTGAAAAGTTTGACTACACCAAGGGCTACAAGTTTTCCACCTATGCCACATGGTGGGTGCGGCAGGCCATCACCCGCGCCATCGCCGATCAGGCGCGCACCATCCGTATCCCCGTGCATATGGTGGAGACCATCAACAAGGTCATCCGCGTCTCCCGTCAGCTTCTGCAGGAGCTCGGGCGCGACCCTACGCCGGAGGAGATCGCCACCGAGATGGCCATGCCGGTGGAGAAGGTGCGCGAAATCCTGAAGATTGCACAGGAGCCGGTCAGCCTGGAGACGCCGATCGGCGAGGAGGAGGACTCCCACCTGGGCGACTTTATCCCCGACGAGGATGCATCCGAACCGTCGGAGGCCGCCAGCTTCACCCTGCTCAAGGAGCAGCTTGTGGAGGTGCTGCGCACGCTGACACCACGCGAGGAGAAGGTGCTCAAGCTGCGCTTTGGCATCGAGGACGGCAGAACCCGTACGCTGGAAGAGGTCGGCAAAGAGTTTAAGGTCACCCGCGAACGCATCCGACAGATTGAGGCCAAGGCCCTGCGCAAGCTGCGCCACCCTTCGCGCAGTAAAAAACTCAAGGATTTTCTGAACTAGCTTGACAAATTTGAAAATTCATATATAATAGTATGGCTTGTTTATACTTTAAAACAGGCACATCCTTGCCCCCGACCTTGAGCGGGGGCCATATGTCCATAGGGAGGTGCAAGAAAATGGCAAAGATCAGCGGAAATTATGAGCTTGTATACATCCTGCGTCCCGAATTGAGCGAGGAGCAGACAGCAGAGCTCGTAACAAAATTCAAATCCATGGCGGAAGAAGCGGGTACTGTAACCGAGGTTGACGAGTGGGGCAAGCGTCGTCTGGCGTATCCCATTAACGACCTGAACGAAGGGTATTATGTGCGCATGACCTTCAGCTCAGTCCCCGAGTTCCCACAGAAGCTGGAACGTATGCTGCGCATTACCGACGGCGTGATGCGTTCCATGACTGTCTGTCTGGACGACTGAGGGGGAGGATAAAAGATGCTCAACCGAATCATTCTGATGGGGCGCCTGACCCGCGACCCGGAGCTGCGCCACACACAGACAGGCACACCGGTTGCATCCTTCAGTCTTGCTGTCGAGCGAGATTTCAAGGATAAGCAGACCGGCGAAAAGACAACCGACTTCATTGATATTGTCGCATGGCGGCAGACGGCGGAGTTTGTCTCCCGCTTTTTCACCAAGGGCCGCATGGCCGTTGTGGAGGGCCGCCTGCAGATACGCGATTGGAACGACAAGGACGGCAACAAGCGCCGCTCCGCCGAGATTATCGCCGATAACATCTATTTCGGCGATTCCAAGCGCGATGCGGAGGGCGGCGGCTATGCCTCGCCTCCCCCCAGCGGCGGCAGCTATGCAGCACCACCCCCGGGCGATTCCGGCGACCAATTCGCCGCTTTCTCGGATGACGAGGAAGAATTGCCCTTCTAGCATAAAAAATAAATGTAACGTAAGGAGGTTTTAGCCGTATGGCTATGGATAAAGAGCGCCCCCGCGGCCGCAAGCGCCGCAAGGTCTGTACCTTTTGCGCCGACAAGGTCACGCGCATTGACTATAAAGATGTCGTGAAACTGCGCCGCTTTGTTTCTGAGCGGTCCAAGATACTACCCCGCCGGACAACCGGCACCTGTGCAATGCATCAGCGTCAGCTGACCGAGGCGATTAAACGCGCGCGTCAGATTGCATTGCTCCCGTTTGTAACAGATTAATCATTTGCAGACTTGTCTGCAAATCCAGTGAGTGTCACCGCTGCGCGGTGACACTCACTTTACTTTTGGGGTAGAAACGTGGTATAATAGCATTGCTCTACTGTGGAGTTTAATTTGCTACGAGGAGGAACCGGCATGCGTCTTTCTACCATCGCCACGCTGCTGCAGGCAGAGGTGCTCACCTGCGCGGAATTATTGGAGCGCGACGTGCAGTCCGCTTGCGGTAGCGACTTTATGAGCGATGTCCTCGCCTATGTCAAAAACCAGTCGGTACTACTGACTGGACGCACCAATGCGCAGGTCATACGCACCGCTGAAATGATGGATATTCTCTGCGTGATTTATGTGCGCGGCAAACGGCCAGATGAAGCCAGCCTCCAGCTTGCGCAGGAACGCAATATGGTCATCATGTCCTCTCACTACCGCATGTATGAGGCGTGCGGCAGGCTGTACAGCGCCGGACTGCATGATGGAAACGAGGATGATCCGCTGTGACGCGTGCGCTATCCTACCGCGTGGAGGGCAAAGAGTTCCCACGCAACGAGCACCGGGCGACGACCCGCCTGCGCAACACACTCGCAGCGCTTGGCCTGCCCCCGGACATCATCCGCCGTGTGGCAATCTGCCTGTATGAGGGCGAGAGCAATATGGCCATCCACGCCGGCGGCGGTCAGATCCACGTGTTGATTGCGTCACGCTCTGTCACCCTCCTGCTGCAGGACGACGGGCCTGGTATTCCCCGGCTTGATCTGGCGATGGAACATGGGTATTCCACCGCCAGCACCGTGGCACGGAAGCAGGGCTTCGGCGCAGGGCTCGGCCTATCCAATATGCGCAGCTTTTCCGACGAATTCGACATCCAAACGACCCCAAAGGGGACAACCATCCAGATGAAATTTCATCTCCCCCAATCATAAACCTGTTCTCTTATTCCGCTAAAGTCGAAATGAGAGAACAGGTTTTTTTATATTAGCCCTCCTTGCGCCGGAAAGCAAAGAAGCGCTGTCCCAGATAATTCATCCCCGTATACAGCACCATGCCAAAGACCATGGCAATCCGCTCCACCCATGCCGCACTGAGCGTCGTGCCGGCAAGTACGCGCTGTGCGATGGGCTGGGCTAGAGAATACGCAATCAGGTAGCATACCGCTACATTGATCGCAAACTTTAACGCCGAGCGCCATAGCACTGCGTCGCTCTTAAACGTAAAAGAGCGGTTTAAGAAAAAGCTCATCACCGCGCCCGCAAGATAGGCGATGGCGGTGGACGCCCAATAGCCCATCCCAGCAAGGTCACGCAACAAAAACATAATGGCCAGGGATAGTACGGAATTGCCCACGCCGACCAGCAGAAATTTGGGGATGCTGCTGTCAATCAGCTTCGCCATCTGTATCCTCCAGTATCTCTCGGATAATAAAACGCGGGCGCGCTTTGCTCTCCAGATAAATTTTGCCGATATACTCCCCGATCACGCCCAGAGAGAGCAGAATCAGTCCGCCGATTGCCCAGACGGAACAGGTGACGCTCGCCCAGCCTGCCACCGTCATACCAAGCGCCCAGCGCACAATGGTATAAATCAAAGTAATGATACTGACCAGAAAAATCGCGACCCCCAAAAGCGTAATATACCGGATTGGTTGCACGGAGAGGGATGTAATGCCCTCCATCGCAAAGGAGATCATCTTGCGCAGGGGGTACTTGCTCTCCCCGGCAAAGCGCTCGCCCCTTTCATATTCCACCGTGCCTGTCCGATACCCCACCAGCGGAATGATACCGCGCAGAAACAGATTGACCTCTCTATATTCGGCGAGGCTCTCCAACGCCCGGCGGGACATGAGCCGGTAGTCCGCGTGGTTAAAAACCGTCTCGGCCCCCATCGCATTCATCAGGCGATAAAACGCCTCCGCTGTGACCCGTTTAAAATACGTATCCTTCTTTCGTCCGGAACGCACGCCATACACAATATCGCACCCGTCGTAATATTGCGCCAGCATCCCGTCCACAGCGTCAATATCGTCCTGCAGGTCGGCGTCCATGGAGATTACGACGTCGGCACGCTCTTTCGCCGTCATCAGCCCCGCAAGCAGCGCGTTCTGGTGCCCCCTGTTCCGGCTGAGATCCACCCCGCAAAAAAGAGGGCAGCGCTCATGCAGCCGCACGATCTCGCACCATGTTCCGTCCCGCGAGCCGTCGTTGACAAACAACACCCTGCTCTCCTGTGCGATCACACGTTGCGCAATCAGCCCCTCCAGCTTTGCCCCGAGGCGGCGCGCCGTCTCGGGGAGCACCTCTTCTTCATTATAACAGGGTACCACAATATAGAGGATATCCTCCACAAATCTTCACTTCCTCCGCCAAACCATATTATTTCTATTATACCGCTTTCCCCTGCAAAAGAAAACATTTTTACCCTAGAAATCGTTAAACCCACGAAAAAAGCTCCGGGCCGATTGGCCCGGAGCTTTTCCGCGAATTACAATGCTTTTTACAGCCTGCAATCAGGTCAAATTGTTGTTGCAGATATACTACGCAGGATTACCATCCGAGCATATAGTCCTCGAAGATGATAACGGTAGCAGCGGTATACCGGCCGGAAGACTCTGTGCCCTGTGCAATGATGATAACAGCATCGCTGGAAACATCAATGTCGGAGTTGCTGTAGCCATCGCTGACATCACCGTCAGACTCAACCAGAATATACTCTGTATCGTCATCCAAGGTGTAGCTGTACAGAACCGAACCGTCGGTCTCCTTCGAGTTACCAGCTCTGGTCGCCGTGCTAATGACATTGTCATTGCAAGCAGTCACCTCAGCAGGTGCAAAGTATCTGCCGCTGCTGCCGCTCACGCCGGTGATCTTGCTGCTGTCGCCACCAACGTTCAGATAGAGGCCGACACCATTGTTCTTAATCGCAGTGTTGCTGGAGTTATCCACGTACACGCCCTCTTCGTCATCCGAATCATACAGCGTGCCATCATAGAATGCGGAGTACATATAGATGGAGCCGGAGTACGCGGTGCCCGCGCCCAGAATAACGAGGTAGTTATCGTCATCCGCCTCACTGTTCATCGCAAACATTACATCAACAACGCCGTCGTCATCCATGACATAACCCACTGCACTGGAGGAGAAGGAGGAGACATTGGAGATGCCGGTGTAAACCTTATAGCTGGTGCTGGTGCTGCCGACAACAAATACCGTGTCGGAGTCCGTGGTCACACCGGAAATGCCGGTGGATGCTTTGCCCTTTGTGATAGAGACGGAAGTCGCGAAGCCCTGGTCGGCTGAGTCGACCGGATCAATATCATAGGTCCCGTTGTCATTCTCAGTATAGCTGTAGATACAGCCATTCTCGTTTTCCTTGATACCACCATGGGTGAGCCAAGCAAGATCGTAGGCGCTGCTTTCGCCGCCGGCGATGTCCTCAACGGACTCACCGTCATAGTTTTCAATCTCAATGGTACCATAGCTGCCGTCGGAGAAGACAACTCTGACCTTCAGCGGCTCAAAATAGCTCGCCACTATGTCACTTGCATTGCTGCTTCTTGCATACAGGTAGTCATCCGCGGACTTGTCTGCATCCAGATAGACAATGTTGTTGTAGGTGTCCAGATAGAGGACCGCATCCTTGTTCAGCGATACATTGCTGAAATCGGCATCTCCCTTGGAGGTAACCTTGGTGGTGCTGGCCAGCGCGGAGATTTCATAGCTTGTGCCGTCCACGGTGATCTTGTCGGATCTTCTGGAGGTAACGGTAGACGTAAGGGTCTCTGCCTTTGTCACCTGAATGACATCGCCGATTTCAATATAGAACGCATAGTCGTTCTTTACAAGGTCCAAATCGTCGAAATCCCCGACATCGCTGTAGGCCTCGCTTGTGGTCAGGTTATCTGAGCCCTCGTTGAGCACCACGTTGTCGGAAGAATCCAGTTCCAGTGTGCTGTCCATGCCGAATCTGCCGACCTTGGAGATCGTCAGCTTGCCGTCGCCGGAGTTGCTGTAGGTGGAGACCTTACCAAAGGCCGGAGCGTTAAACAGAACCACGTCGATCTTGCCGTCGTCATTGTTGTCAATGAATTTGCAGACGATACCGGCTCCGGTCAGATCTGTCACGGTAGAGGTTGACAGCTTGGCGTCTGAATAGTCGAAGTTCTTCTCATCGTAGTTCCAGTAGAGAATAACACTTTCACTGTACACATCGCTGCTGACGTTCTGCAGCAGGTTGCTCGTGCTGTTGAACTTCAGCCCCGCGCTGTTGAGATCCTTCTTCAGGTCGTCCCATTTATCGTAGCCGTTACCGGTCTCAAACACGGTGTTGTCGTCATCGTTGAGGATCATCTCGCCGACAATGGTAGCCTTCTCGGAAGAAGTGCTGCTGTTGGAGGGAACCGCGTAGATGGAAACCTTCATGCCCAGCACGCTGCCGTCGGTGCTGAACTTGTAGTTGCCGTCGCTCAGGCCTGCGTTGTTCTCTTCCACGTTCGTCAGGGTGGTCTTCCCGTCCATGCCGCTGCCGCTGATATACTCGTTGTTGGTAACCACACCGGTCACCTTAACAGCCTTATATGCATTTTCCAGCAGGGTCGTGGTGCCGAGCGCATACTTGTAGTTAACGCCGTTAGAGTCATACTCATAGGACGGCTCCATGATATATGCGTCGAGCGCGTTGTAGATCATCTGTGAAACATTGTCACGGCTGATCGCGAGGGACGGAGTCAGGCTGGACAGGCCGTTGTAGAGGTCGGCATCCTTGGCATACGCTCTGGCGTTGACCATGCCTTCCCACTGAGCGCCTGTAAAGCCGAAGACGTCTGCATCATAACCCAGTGTGGTCAGAAGCATCTTTGCAGCCTCAGAGCCGGTCACGTCTGAATCGGGGTCAAAGAGCCCGTTGCCGCGGCCGCCGATGATCTTGTTGTTGGCGCAGTACTCAATATAGCCTGCAGCCCAGTGGCCCGAAGTGTCGGTGAACGAGTAGGTCGTCGGGGTTTCACTCACACTGTCGCTGCCGCCGCACTTGATGATGGCGATCATCTTAGCCATCTCAGCACGGGTTACTGTCGCGCTGGGGTCGAAGACGCCGGTATCACGGCCGGCAATAACATTCAGGTTTACCAGCGTAGAAACAGCCGTCTGATTGGTGATGTCTTCCTTATCGGGGAAATCATCAATGCTCGCCGCTCCGGTAGAAATGACCAGCATGCTAACCATCATAGCCGCTGCCATAACCAGAGAGAGAGCTCTCTTGAGGTTTCTCATGGAAATCTCCTCCTTTAAATTTGCCCGGGCAGGGTCTCCCCACTCCGTGGCTTACACTCATAATATAGCGGAGGGTGGGGCGTTCGTCAACCGTTTCTCCCCATTTGTAACACAAGCGTAATATAACTTTTCAGGAGATGTCTTCCTTGTAATTTTACATCTTTTTCACTGCGTAGGCAAGGGATTGACCAAAATAAGACCCGCGGGTTCCATTCCGCGGGCCTTATTCTCCTGTTTTTTCAGTTATGAGACACAGCGCGCCTGTTCGCCCTGCAACGCAAGGCGGGTAAGCTGGTCAACCGCTTCTGCGGACAGATTGCACAGGCAGGCGACCGCGTCCTTGTGCGCGGCGTCCGGTTTGAGGTTCAGGCGCTGGGTAAAGAGCGTGTCAAGCGCGTTGTACTTGACATTTAACTCCTTTGCCGCGTGTACTCCCGCCGGGGTGAGCTGAACGGAGCCGTAGGGACGCTTCCGGATAAACTCTCCTTCCGCCAGTACGCCGAGCATGTACACAACGCTGGCGCGCGTCACGCAGAGCGTCTCGGCAATGTCCACCGACCGGACGGCGCCCAGACCGCCGCTCAGGTCAAAAATCGTCAACAGATACCGCACTGCGGCGGGGGAGAGCGCCGTGTCACGCTCTTTTGCTCCCACTGTTTTTGCAGCCGCCATCACGACACCCCCGCAAATCCGCTGCCGAAGGCGCGGCAGGCTTCCAATCCCGCGTCGTCCGGCGTCTCGTTGAGGATCAGCCCCTCACCCCGATACACCGACGCTCCCGCAGCCCCTGCGCGGTCGCACCACTCGCGCATCCACTGTCCATCGCCCCAGCCGTAGGAGCCGAACAGTGCCACCTTCTTCCCCGCAAGCTCCCCCTCAATGGATTGGAAGTACGGCTCAAACTCACTCTCCTCCAGTTGCTCGGCCCCCATGGACGGGCAACCCAGCGCCAGCAGGTCACAATCCTTCGCATCGCCTGCCTTTGCCGCATCAACGGCAAGCAGGTTTACCTCGGCACCGGCCTTGCGCGCGCCGTCTGCAATCGCATCCGCCATCGCCTGTGTATTCCCTGTCTGAGACCAATAAATAATTGACATTTTCATCGCTGTCATTTCCTCCTGTTTTTATAAATTATAAATATAATATAATGTGTCTTCAGCCGCCGTCTATGCGGTGCTGGCGAAAAGCTGTGTCAGCGTCATCCCCTGCTCCAGCTTGCGGCACAGCGCATTCCGGCACCGGTCATACCGCGCGAACCGCGCCTGTGCCTGCTCCGGATTGGCATAGACCTTCCAGTATCCGCAGAGCTTACAGTTTTGCCCGTGAAAGTGCTGGAAGCCGACCACATCGGCGGGCGGATACTCCAGAAACAGTCCAATTTCATGCGGAAACGCTTGCTCCTGCGCCAGTCGGCGTTTTAAGTGTGCCAGCAGCGCCTCCAGCGTTCCAGCCTGCGGATAGCCTGCACGGGCAAGAATCCGACGCGCCCCCGGCTGTGCCAGGTGTCGCTCCAGCAGTTCCTTCCGGTAGACCAGCAATAAAATACGCTTCCCGCAGTTGTGCAGGATGCAGAAGGAAATGCCGTGGCCTGCAAATTCCGCCCGATACGCTTCCAGCCTTGCCGATAAATTCGGCACGCGCGCATGATACAGCGCAAGCAGGTTGCCCGCCTTGATTCCGGCCAGGGCAGGCGCGCAGTGCAGCGCCAGTTCTTTCTCCAGCAAATCAGGCAAACAGTTTCCTCCTTTTTCTTATGAAGTTGGTTAGCCGCCGCTAACCTTTGGTAAAATATATTGTTAGCACTCGCTAACCTTGATGCATTGAGAATACCACATCATTCCTGTCCTGTCAAGCACCAAAATATGGATTTTCGAAGTTTTTATATGTCCTGCCTGCTCATATAGTCCTTCAGTTTGGCAAAAGTCTCCTCACTGATGTAGTGCTCCACACGGCAGGCATCATCCTCCGCCGTCTTTTGGGAAACACCGATTGCCATGAGGCACCTTGTGATCACCTGATGGCGTTCATAGACGCGCCCGGCGATCTCACGACCTTGCTCCGTCAGCTCAATCCAGCCTTCCTTATCCACCGTAATATAGCCGTTTTCCCGCAGCAGTGCCATCGCCCGGCTGATGCTCGGCTTTGAAAACTCAAGATGGTGGGCGATATCTACAGAGCGCACCGCGCCTTTTTCGCTTTTCAGGCGCAGAATTGTCTCCAGATAGTTTTCAGCCGACTCGTAAATTTTCACTGCCAGCCCCTCCTCAGAATCGATCTCAGTTTCGCTATTATACCATACAACCTCCCGCGAAACAAGGGGGAGGCAGATGTCAACGTCCGACAGGTCTCCAGCGTTCCCCAAAATTTGCCCCTTTATGTTGCCATAGCAACAGACAACCGGCTTTTTTTATGTTATAACGTAAATGTGGTGTTGTGCTTGTACCAACAAGCGCAATGAAAAGGCGCACCATGCACACCATCAAAAAAAGAACACATAATTTCAAGTGGGAGAACATGCGTATTCCAACATTTTTAGGAGGGTAACTATGGATTTCCTGAGCGATATCCTACATGCTGTCAGTGATGCGTTAAAATGGCCTTGCATCATTGTCCTGCTCGCTATGCTGGTCGCAACCGTCTGGCAGGTAGGCGACCTTATTGTAGAGTATATTGTCGACAGACGAAAGCTGAAGGTGGACGCCATCACCTTGCTGCGAAAAATCCCGGGTACGGGGCGCAGCGGCGCGGCGGCCTTGATGGAGAGCAGCGCGGTCACCAAGCGCCAGAAACGTCTTGCCAAACGGGTGCTCGATACTGCCGGTCTGCCCGAAACAACCGCAACGACCATTGTGCAGGAGCTGCTCAATGAAGAGGAAGAATTCCTGAAGCGTAATCTGACCCCGACGGACATGATTGCCAAGCTTGGGCCCATGTTTGGCCTGCTTGGCACCTTAATCCCGCTCGGCCCAGGGATTATCGCCTTGGGAGAGGGTGATACCGCGGCACTTGCAAGCTCGATCGGCGTAGCGTTTGACACCACAGTCGCGGGCATCATCGCAGCGGCAATCTGCATGATTCTCTCTCACATCCGCAAAAGCTGGTACACAAAATATATGAATATGAATGAAGCGCTTGCGGAGTGCTTGCTGGAGGAGGTGCTGGACAGTCATGGCGATACGGAAGCCGAAACGTTTATCGCGCCGAAACAAACGTCGGGGTGGACTCGGGCGTGATGATGCGCCGGATCCCATGGGAAGCGTAGCAAACCTCAGCGATATTATGTTGGTTTTTGCCTGTGGCCTGATGGTTGCGATTGTTGCGTTCTGGAACATCGACCTGGACAACATCGACAAAATCAGGAATCAAGAAGACGGGTTTGAAATCAAAGGAGATATCTATCAGGACCCGGAAACCGGAACCATATACCTTATTCCCCCCAGCGATGCGGAGGCGTCAGATACTGATGCAACAAAAGCAGGCGCCACTGACGAAACGCAATAGCGTAGCCCCGTTGTTATAACGTGCGAAAAAGGAGGTACTTGCCAGTGGCGAGGAAAACAAGGCGGCTGGTAACGCGCAAAGAGCGCGAAGCAGAGAGTATTAACCCCATGGCCGGTCTCGGCAACCTGAGTGATATTATGCTGGTTTTTGCCTGTGGCCTGATGATCGCAATCATTCTGTTGTGGCAAGTAAATTTAAAAGACATCGTTATGATTTTTGATGAAAATAATCTGGTTGAAGTGACCGACCCCGACACGGTTGAAAACATGATGAATTCTCTGAGCGATTCCGATAAAATCGGGTCTGCCTATTCCGATAAGAGCGGGAAGGTATTTACCTTAACCGAAGAGGACGAAGATAATCAAGCGGGATCCGCATCAACAGAAAATACGGCGGCACCCTGAATGCCTCCACCGATCTCTGCCCTCCTCGCGCTGGCGCGAGGAGGGCAGTTTTATATGCGCATGGTAATGCTCCCGTCCTCCTCCAGACAGATCAGACCATCGCGCTGCATATCGTTTAATTCTCTAGAAAGTGCACTTCGATTGACGCACAAATATTGCGCAAACTGCTCCCGATCCATTCCGAGATAAAGGCGATTTCCACGCCTCTGCTGCCTAATCCGCAAGAACGTCAAAATTCGCTCGCGCAGCGCCCGTTTGGAGAGCACCTCCGTTTTATACACAAGCCGTACACATCGGTCGGCCAGCATTTGATTTATGTTGCGAAAAAACAGGTTGGCGACAAACGGGCGTACACCGCCTGCCATAATTCCATTCAGGCTGAGGACAAGCACAATGCTCTCCTCCACGGCGGTGTAGGTAAGCAGGGAGATCTGTTTTGTTGAGCAGATGCTCTCCAGTCCAAGCAGCTCTCCCTGTTCATAAAATTCCAATATATGTGACTGCCCTTCACTGCTGTTCCTTGTGCCCGATAGCCTCCCCTTCTGTATAAACACAACCCGGACAGAAGGCTCTCCTTCGGCCAAAAAGACAGCTCCTTTTTTTATGGCGCGAAAGGTCGGCTGCATCGCGCTGCAGAGCATTGCCGCTTCTTCCCGGCTAAAGCCTTGAAACAGCATTGTGCTGCAGACCGCTTCCAGCGCCTCATGGCCGATGCCTACGATTGCCTCTCCCAACGCAGTCACCTCCTGACATAATTTATCTTTTTATAGTATACCAAAGGTTATTTGATGTCAAGAAAAATGCCGAATGCGCGCACGGAGTGATCTGATAATCTATCCAATTGTTCTATAAGCTCATTCCGCAAAGAAGAAGTAAATCGTTTTCGGTTTTTCAAATATGGCTCAGCTATATTACACCAAGGCTCACCGCAAATCACGTATAACCATTATGACATGGAACGCATGGGCGCCCCGGCTTCCTCGCCGGGGCGCGCTTGTATATTCATTCTGAACGGCGTGCGGAAAATGCCACCCAGCCGTTATGCTCCCAGCGATCTACAACGGTGAGTCCGTTTTGCCGCAGCGCCGCCGAGACCTCCGCCGCGCGGGAATCGATAATGCCGGAGCAGAGAAACACCCCCTGTGGCGTGAGCAGGCGCGCCACCTCACGAGAGAGAGGGATGATGACATCCGCGACGATATTGGCGAGTACCAGCTCGTACTGCCTGCCGCAAAGCGATTCCATCAGCGTGGCATCGGCAAGGATATTGCCCGAACGCACCGTGTAGTGGTTTTCATTGATCCCGTTGAGCGCGGCATTTTCATATGCCACGCCCACCGCCTTAGGGTCGATATCCACCGCCACGGCGCTTGCCGCGCCCAGCGCGAGGGCGGCGATGGATAAAATCCCGCTGCCGCAGCCCAAATCGAGCACATGACAGTCCGGTGAGATGTATCGCTCCACCCCCGCAAGGCAGAGCTGTGTGGAGGCGTGGCCCCCCGTGCCAAAGGTCAGCCCCGGATTGAGATAGAGCGGCGTACGCCCCGCCGGAATCTCCGCCGACCGTTCCCATTCCGGGACGATATACAGACTCTCCCCGGCCGGGAGGGGCTTATAATACTTCTGCCAACTATGCGCCCAGTCGTTCTCTGCCAGACGGCACGTGGCGTAGGGCAGGTCAATGCCCGCCATCCACTGTGCAAGCTGCCCCTGCCCGTCCGCATCGTCGGTGACATAAAATTTTACCCGGCAAACGCCCTGCATCCGCGCGAGCAGCGCATCGTCCACGTAGTCCCAGCAGGCGCGGTTTTCCTCCAAAAATCGGCGGAAATCGGCCTCATCCTCTATCACAAGGCCGGTCACACCATTTCCGGTCAGCTGCGCCGTCAGAACATCCAGCCGATCCTGCGTGGTGTCGATGGAAATTTCCAGCCAGTTGCTATCCTCCGGCACAACGTCTCCTCCTCAAAAGTACGGTTAATCCGCTGCCTTGGCGCGCGGCTTTGCCGTCTTTTCTTTTTTTGCCTTCTCCGTCTTTTCCGGCATGGGATTGCGGGCATCCATAATATCCAAAATCCGCTGGCATGCCAGCCGGTTTGCGTAACTGCGCAGCGCCAGCTCAAGCGCCAGACGCGGCAGTTCGTCGTCGGTGAGGTCCGCGGGGAAAGCCTCTGTGGTTGCGGAAAGCGCCTTGTCCAGCTCTTGCAGAAAGTAGGCATACAGCGCCTGCGGGTCTTCTCCCGCACTTCCGCGCTTAACGAGCCGACCAACATCCTTCACCGAGAGCACCTGCTTGAGCGCACAGATCGCGGTCAGGTATCCCAGATGGACGCGGGAATAGCGCTTTCCCTCCGCACGGGGAAGCAGACCGTCTTTGATATAGTTATTCACCATCGCGGAGGTGAGCGTATCGCGCTCGTCGTAATGGATCATCTGCCGCGACATGCAGGAGATGATCTGATCCATATATAGATTGATATCCGGCATGGCGTCCCATGCCTGCGGACGTTCCTCCGCGAGCCGCCGCTTCAGTTCTTGCAGTTCTTCCACAGGCTCTCCTCCTCTGCCACATGCGTTTTTGTTATTGTAGCACAGTCATGCAGTTTAATCCAGACCCAGCCCAAAATAGCCTGCGGAACCTGTCTCCGGCGGACTGGTATACCACTTTATCATGCCGAATGGCACCGTCTTGGTCCCCTCCGGGCGGAACAGGCCTTCCGGTGTGCGTAGCGTGCACTGCCGCGCTGACAGGGCCCCTAAGACCATCGCCGCGCCGCGCGCCATGCAGTCTGGGGCGATTAAAAGCTCCTTGATGAGGATGGTACCGTCCTGCCGCTGCTCCACCGCAGCACAGCCGCTGTGGTCATCAACGGTCAGCCCGAACAGCGCGCCGCCCTGTAATTCCGACAGCACCTGCTGAAACGCGGACGCCTCCTCCGAAAACAAAAGATACCCCATGTCTTGCATATGGGAAAGACATGCGGCACGTGTTTCGTGGTATTCATCGGGAAAGAGGGGGTAAATCCCGTCGGCGTTCTCCGGCGCAGGCAGCAGGGACGCCTGCAGTGTGACCTCGTCCATCGTGAAATAGGCCCCAAATCCAGCACTGCCAAAAAACACATGCAAATCAGGCCGGGCCGGCACCACGGTCAAACAATCCACCTCTTCTGCCTGCAGCAATGCATCGGCATACTGCATCAAACGGCTTGCATAGCCCTTGCCCCGCGTATCCGGATGGGTTGCAAGCGCGTAGAGATACGCGCCGCGTGCCGTATCCCCGCCGGGCAGGCAGAGCGTCACGGGGAGTAAAAACAGCATTGCGCGCACCGCGTCGTCCGCCGCCACCAGCGCCCGCGCCGAGGGGCAGGCGGTAAAAAAACCCTCAATACACACCATACTGTCACCAAACGCCGCGTGCCAAAGGGCCTGCAGTTGCACAAGCTCGTCCCCCGTTGCGGCGCGATATGTCAGCCCCGCGCTCATGCGCGTCGGATGGCGCTGTGCTTTGTCAGCAGCAGGTCGGGGTAGTACGATTCCTTCGCCTTTCGCAGCCCCGGAATGCCCATATCCTCTTCGCGGTTGAGGAAACGGACGTCTGGATAATCGGCGCGGATCTGGCGTGCAAATTCGCGGTTGATCATCGCGTATGCCCCCTGCATCTCGCCGAAAGCCTTTTCGAAGTGTACGTCATAGGTATCCGTACTGATCCGGTCGCCGAGGGTAAACGCCACCACCTTGCCCTCCACGCGGAGCAATCCGCCATCCAGCCCGAGCGGCGCAAAGTGCAGCAGGGCACGGTGCAACGCAGCGTTTTCCCGCTCCGGGCTTTCGCCGCCCTCCGCCTCGATGCGCGCAAGCCGCTCTTGATACCATATTTTATCCATCTCCAGACACTCCGGAAGACTTGCCGCGCTCACGCGCTCATACTGCCAGGTGGGATTCTGCTCGATAAAACGATTGATGTGATTGCGCTTTGCGTGCAGGCGCTTTCCGCCCAGATCGGCCAGACGGTCAATTTCATAGAGATAGTCGGACCCGTCCCGGTTTGCCGTAAAGGTAAATTCCCCGGGAAATAACGCTTCCAACTGTGGAATTTGCGCCTCGGTCACGCCAATCAGGCACAACGGCGCACCCTGCGCCTGCGCATCCAATGCCAGCGCCTCAATCACAGGGCCAAGCGCGCCCTGTCCGGCGGGGAAGGAATAACAGAGACCGCGCGGCAGTTTTGTTCGGATGAGGAGAAAATTCTCCATGCGTGCAATCTCCTGCCGGTAAGTTTCATTCCAGATGAACAGGGTGGTGAAATTATACTCACATCCGCGATATCCGGACAGTGCAAGCAGTTCATCTACCCACGGCTTGTCCTCTATGCGGGGCGCGCAGAATGAAAGGAGCTCCGCTTGGTCCACCAGCTTCAGGCGGGAATTGTCTTTGGGACAGCATGTTCCATGATATGCCATAAAAAATTGTTCTCCTTACTTTTCTACCAGAACAAGGCAGTCGTCGCTGTCATATGCAAGCCACTGAACCTCTGTTTTTGCATTGCGGATGATTTCCTCCATCTGAATGCGCTCTGCGATACCCGCAGACAGGGTATAGGCAATACCATGCTTTTTTGCCCGTCCGGTACGTCCGATGCGGTGGATGTAATTCTCCTGTTCATCGGGTACATCATAATTAAAGACGACGTCCACATCGTCAATATCCAGCCCGCGCGCCGCGACGTCGGTTGCCACGAGCACAGTAAGCGCGCCGGATTTAAATGTGGCGAGGGTTTTCTCCCGGATCCGCTGCGGAATATCGCCGTGGATGGCCTGACAGGTGACCCCTCTCATTTGCAGCAGTCCGGCGAGCCTGTCAGTCATATTCTTCGTATTGCAGAACGCAATAGCCCGTTCATATGCCCCGTTTTGCAACAGCGCGAGCATTGTGGGCAGCTTTTCCTCCCGATCCTTGAGCGTAATACAGTACTGCTGGATATCCGGCTTATTCTCCTCAACGGGCAACACCGTGATCTCCGCCGGGTCGCGCTGGTATACCCAGGAGATATCCAGCACCTCGCGGCTGATGGTGGCGGAAAACATGCCGAGATTTTTCCGCTGTGGTATCAGATCAAGAATGTGCGTCACGTCGCGGACAAAGCCCATGTCGAGCATCCGGTCTGCCTCGTCGAGCACCACGGTTTCTACCTTGTCAAGGCGCACAGTGCGCCGTTTCATATGATCCATGAGCCGCCCGGGTGTCGCGACGACAATCTGGGGGCGCTTTTTCAGCGCTGTGATCTGGTGCTCAATGGGTGCGCCGCCGTAGAGGCAGATCGTGCGAACACCCTCTTTAAACTCACACAGGTCGCGTAGCTCTTCCTGAATTTGTATGGCAAGCTCACGCGTGGGCGCGAGTACCAGCCCTTGAATCTTGTCCGACTGCGGGTCAATATGCTCCACCATCGGAATGCCGAAGGCATAGGTTTTCCCTGTGCCGGTCGGTGCCTTCGCGATGACGTCCTTCCAGTCCATGAAAAAAGGAATTGCGCCGGACTGCACCGGTGTCGCTGTCCGGTAGCCTTTTTTCGCCAATGCCCGCATGACGGCGGGGGAGAGGTTGAGCTCCTGATAATCAATGACGCGGTCTGTCTGCTCGCCGTTTATTTCCATACCATGCAGGATCCTTTCTGTGTGCAGCTGCCTTGCTTTTTTCTATTGTACCACATGATACCACCCGATTGCAAGGACATACGTTTCAGCGCCTGCGGTAGGTCAGGTAGCGGAAGCTGAGCCCTTTCTGTTCCAGCGGCGCTTCCTCCTGCGCCAGATACCATTGCGCGTCGATATCAAGGTCGGGAAAAAAGACATCCGCGGGGTACGTGTGGTCAATTTTCGTCACATACGCCGTGTCACAGTGGGGCAGCAGCGCGCGATAAACGCTCTCTCCCCCAACCACAAACGCGTCCTCCGGCGCCGCAGCCAGCAGGGAATCGAGGCTCCGAAACACCTCGCCACCCGTGGGGGAAAAGGCGCTGTCGCGGGATAGAATCAGATTCCTGCGCCCCGCGAGGGGAAGTCCCTTCGGAAACGTCGCGAGGGTCTTGCGCCCGAGTATCAGCGCGTGCCCCATCGTCAGCGCCTGAAAGCGCTTGAGGTCGGCCGGAATATAGACCAGCTGGTCGCCGTCCTTGCCGATGGCCCAGTTCCGATCGACCGCCACAATCAAGTTCATGTTTTGGTCCCCCCTATACCGCCACCGGAATGGCCGTGTCCAGCGCGTGAAACTGATATCCCTCCAGCTTAAGGCTGTCCTTGGTAAAGGCGTAAAAATCGCGCACTTCCGGGTCGATCCAGAGCTTGGGCGCAGGGTAGGGCGCGCGCGCGATGATCTCCTCCACAACGGGAACGTGCCTGTCGTAAATATGCGCATCGGCGATTACATGCACCAGCTCGCCCGCCTCCAGCCCGGAAACCTGCGCCATCATGCACAGGAGCGCGGCATACTGCATCACATTCCAGCCGTTTGCCGTCAGCATATCCTGTGAGCGCTGGTTCAGCACGGCATTGAGCGTCCGTCCGCTTACATTAAAAGTCATCGAATAGGCGCAGGGGTAGAGCGCCATCTCACTCAAATCGTGGTGATTATAGATGTTTGTCATGATGCGGCGTGAGGCGGGATTGTGTTTTAACTCAAACAGCACCCGGTCGACCTGGTCAAATTCTCCCTCTGCATACCGGTGCTTTACGCCGAGCTGATACCCATAGGCTTTGCCGATGGAGCCGGTTTCATCCGCCCACGCATCCCAAATATGACTGCCGAGGTCATGGACATTATTGGATTTTTTCTGCCAAATCCACAGCAGTTCGTCGACCGCGCTTATAAACGCCATGCGCCGGATTGTCTGGACGGGGAACTCCTCGCGCAGGTCATATCGGTTCACAATACCGAATTTTTTTACCGTATGCGCCGCCGCGCCGTCCTCCCAGCGCGGGCGCACCTGTTGGTCGGTATCCCACACTCCGTTTGCAAGGATATCACGGCAGTTTTGGATAAACAGTTCATCGGCACGGCTCATTGCGTTTCCTCCGTTTATGTAATGTAGTCGTATCATACCACGTCAGATTATGCCTGTCCACCTTTATCCGTAATGCAGACTGTAACCCCTTCGCTGGAAGCACGGGCAGTCAGGGGCACAATTCTCCCCGGAGATGTGTGCCCTGCACCGCTGTGACGGTAACCTGCCGTATCTGATTGTGCAGATTCTCCCCAGCGGCATACACTTCCACATAGTTCGGCGCGTGCCCCCGCCAGAGGCCGTCTATCATTTCTTCAAACAGGACGGGGAGCGTCTGCCCCTTCAGCCCGTTTAAATAGGCAGATTGCAGTTCCTCAGCGATGGCCGCCGCCTGTTGGGCACGGCGCTGCTTGGTCTCATTCGACTGCTGCTCCGGCATTGCGGCGGCGGGGGTACCGGCGCGGCGGGAGTAGGGGAAAATATGCATGGACGAAAAGGCACATTGTTTTATAAACGCGAGGGTCTCCTGAAAGTCCTCCTCGTGCTCGCCGGGAAAGCCGACAATCAAGTCGGTGGTCACGCCAGGATTGGGAAAATACCGGCGCAGCAGGCGAACCGACGTAGCATAGCGTGCCGTGTCGTATTTCCGCCCCATCCGGCGCAGCGTCGCGTCGCAGCCGCTTTGCAGGGAGAGGTGGAAGTGTGCGCAGAGGTTGCCGCACGCGGCGGCACGGCGGCAAAAATCCTCCGTCACAGTACGCGGCTCCAGAGAGCCCAAGCGGATCCTGCACTGCGGCGCGGCGGCACACACCGCTTCCACCAGATCAATGAGTGTGTGCTTGCCCCCCCATTCCGCACCCCAAGAGGAAATTTCAATGCCGGTCAGCACAATTTCGCGATACCCCGCCGCCGCCTGCGCCGCCGCCTGTGCAATCGCATCCGCGAGGGGCAGCGAACGGATAGGCCCGCGTGCATAGGGGATAATACAATACGAACAAAAGTTGGCGCAACCGTCCTCCACCTTGAGCATGGCGCGGGTGCGACCCTCCAGCCCGCCTGCGGGCAGGGGCTCAAATACGCGGCGGCGCATCGCGTCGTCCACTGTCACAACCGTCGCGTCCCTCCGCTGCCGCACCATCTGCTCCAATTGCGTGACAAATCCCGCGTGGTCGCCCGTCCCTGCCACGAAATCCACACCCAGCCGACGCACCGCCTCCGGGTCGGTCTGCGCGTAGCACCCACACACCGCGACCACCGCCTCCGGTGCCTCCTTTCGGGCGCGGCGGATCGCCTGCCGTGATTTTTTATCGCTGACCGCCGTTACGGTGCAGGTATTGATCACATA